>JBMDWQ010000052.1:0-18787 GCA_048594675.1 Microbacterium sp.
GACGACTCCTACCAGTCCGCTCTCGAAGGCCTCGCCGCCGACGGAGCCGACGCCGACGCCGCGATCTTCGCGCTGACCACCGACGACGTCCGCGCCGCCGCCGACATCTTCCGCCCCGTCTACGACCAGACCGGCGGCGTCGACGGTCGCGTCTCGATCGAGGTGTCCCCCGATCTGGCGCACGACACCGAGGCCACCGTCGCCGAAGCCAAGAAGCTGTGGGCGACCGTCGACCGCGAGAACGCGCTCATCAAGATCCCCGCGACCAAGGCCGGCCTTCCCGCCATCACCGAGGTGATCGCGGCAGGGATCTCGGTCAACGTCACTCTGATCTTCTCGCTCGAGCGGTACGCGGAGGTCATCGAGGCCTACCTCGCCGGACTCGAGGGAGCCCGCGCCGCGGGCGTCGATCTGTCGGGTATCCACTCCGTGGCATCGTTCTTCGTCTCCCGCGTGGACACCGAGGTCGACAAGCGCCTCGCCGCGATCGGCACCGACGACGCTCTCGCTCTCAAGGGTCTGGCGGGCATCGCCAACGCCCGACTGGCGTACGAGCTCTACGAGGAGAAGTTCGCGCAGGACCGCGCTCAGGAGCTCGTGGCCGCCGGGGCGAACGTGCAGCGTCCGCTCTGGGCGTCGACGGGAGTGAAGGACCCCTCGCTTCCCGACACGCTCTATGTGACGGAGCTCGTCGCACCGGGCACCGTGAACACGATGCCCGAGAAGACCCTCGAGGCGACCTTCGATCACGGCGTGATCGCCGGGGACACGATCACGGGCGCCTACGCGGGAGCGCACGAGGTCTTCGACAAGCTCGCCGCGGTCGGCGTGGACTTCGCCGACGTCACCCAGGTCCTCGAGGACGAGGGCGTCGAGAAGTTCATCGTCTCGTGGCACGACCTCCAGAACACCGTGCGCGCTGCTCTGGCCGCCTCGACCGAGAGCGCCTCTTGAGCTTCGAGATCCACGTCTCCGGCCGCGTGGCGCACGTGGTCGACGCGACCGTCCCCCGACTGATCGACGACCTCGTCGCGAGCAGGATCACCGCGGCGGACGCGGACCTGTGGGGCCCGGCGGCCGCAGCCGAAGCCGCGCGACGCCTCGGCTGGGTCCAGGCGGTGTCGGTGTCGCGGCCATTGGTGAGCGAGATCGAGGCCCTTCGCGTGCGGCTCCGTGCCCTCGGGATCACGCGCATCGTGCTGGCGGGCATGGGCGGATCGTCCCTGGCCCCGGAGGTGATCACCCAGACGGCCGGAGTCCCCTTGGTCGTCCTCGACTCCACCTCCCCGCGCCAGGTCCTCGCCGCGATCGACGGCGATGCGAACGGGGGTCTCGCGGCCACCGCTCTCGTCGTCGCCTCCAAGTCCGGCTCCACGGTAGAGACCGACTCGGCGCTCCGGGCCTTCGAGGCCGCATGGCGTGACCTCGGGATCGATCCGGCGGAACGTACCGTGGTGGTCACCGACCCGGGATCTCCCCTGGAGGGCGTCGCACGCGACGCCGGATACCACCTCTTCACTGCGGACCCCACCGTGGGCGGGCGGTACTCCGCCCTCACCGCCTTCGGGCTGGTTCCCGCAGGCCTCGCGGGCGCCGACATCGGTGAGCTGCTCGACGAGGCGGAAGCCACGCTCCTCGAGGTCGCGATCGACGACGAGCGCAATCCGGCGCTCGTGCTGGCGGCGGCCATCGCGGGCACCGACGGCACACATCGCCGCGACAAGCTCGGCCTCGTCAGCGATGGAACGCACATCGTGGGTCTGCCCGACTGGGTCGAGCAGCTGGTGGCCGAGTCCACCGGCAAGCAGGGCACGGGGATCCTCCCCGTGGTCCTCCTGCCGTTGTCGCCCGAGGTCGACCAGACCCCCGCGGACATGCAGATCGTGCGGCTCGTCGACGACGCCGTCCACTTCCAGATCCTGGAGCAGCACCCGGACGAGATCGTGATCAGCGGATCGCTCGGCGCTCAGTTCGTGGTGTGGGAGTACGCCACCGCGATCGCGGGCTTCCTGCTGGAGATCAATCCGTTCGACCAGCCCGACGTCGAGGCCGCCAAGACTGCGACCCGCGGCCTGCTGGCCGAACGTCCCGCACCCACCGCGCCGGCCTTCGTCGACGGCGGAGTCGAGGTGCGCGTATCCGAGCCGTCGCTGGCGTCGTCGGGGACCCTCGCCGGGGTCCTGCGCGACCTGTGGCAGCGGCTGTCTCCCACGGGATACGTCTCGATCCAGGCCTACGTCGATCGCACCTCGCTGCCGCAGCTCGCCGGCTGGCGGGAGCTCGTCGCCGCCGACTGCGGCCGGCCGACCACGTTCGGCTGGGGTCCGCGGTTCCTCCATTCGACGGGACAGTTCCACAAGGGCGGCCCGGCCGAAGGCGTTTTCGTGCAGATCCTCGAGTCGACCGACGTCGACCTCGAGATCCCCGGGCGGCCCTTCACGTTCGGCGAACTGATCCGCGCCCAGGCTACCGGTGATGCCCAGGTGCTCACCGCACTCGGCCGCCCCGTGGTCACCCTCACCCTCACCGACCCTCAGACCCAGGTCCTCTCGCTGTTCGAAGCGGCCCAGTAGGAGCACAACCCCCGATGAATGCCGAGATCTCGCGCGGCCACAATCCGCTGCGCGACCCCGATGACCGCCGACTGAACCGCATCGCCGGCCCGAGCGCGCTCGTCATCTTCGGCGTGACAGGAGACCTGTCGCGCAAGAAGCTCATGCCGGCCGTCTACGACCTGGCGAACCGTGGGCTCCTGCCGCCCGGGTTCGCCCTCGTCGGCTTCGCGCGTCGCGACTGGGAAGACCAGGATTTCGCGCAGGTCGTCTACGACGCGGTGCGCCAGCATGCCCGGACCCCGTTCCGCGAAGAGACGTGGAAGCAGCTCCTCCAGGGCATCCG
The DNA here is from genome assembly GCA_048594675.1 of Microbacterium sp. Classification (GTDB taxonomy): domain Bacteria; phylum Actinomycetota; class Actinomycetes; order Actinomycetales; family Microbacteriaceae; genus Microbacterium. Next base: position 2,899 of record JBMDWQ010000052.1, read on the forward strand.
CTTCGTCTCCGGTGAGTTCGGTGACGCAGAGGCCTTCCGTCGTCTGCGAGAGACGGTGGAGGCGCTCGACCGCGACCGCGGGACGATGGGAAACCACGCGTTCTACCTGTCCATCCCTCCGCGCGACTTCCCCGTCGTCGCCAAGCAGCTGAAGGACTCGGGGCTGGTCGATGACAAGAACGGCGCCGACGCGTGGCGCCGGGTCGTGATCGAGAAGCCGTTCGGAAGCGATCTACAGACGGCGCGCGATCTCAACGCCGCGCTGGAAGTTGCTTTTCCCGCCGACTCGATCTTCCGGATCGACCACTACCTCGGCAAAGAGACCGTGCAGAACATTCTCGCGCTGCGCTTTGCGAACGAGCTCTACGAGCCGATCTGGAACGCGAACTATGTCGACCACGTGCAGATCACGATGGCCGAGGACATCGGCGTCGGAGGGCGCGCGGGGTACTACGACGGCATCGGCGCTGCCCGCGACGTGATCCAGAACCATCTCCTGCAGCTCCTCGCCCTCACGGCGATGGAGGAGCCGATCTCGCTCGATGCCAAGGACCTCCGCGCCGAGAAGGAGAAGGTGCTGGCGGCCGTGCGCCTCCCCGAGGACCTTTCGCTCGCGACGGCCCGGGGTCAGTACGCGGGTGGTTGGCAGGGCGGCGAGCAGGTGACCGGCTTCCTGGACGAAGACGGCATGAATCCGCAGTCCACGACGGAGACCTACGCGGCGATCAAGCTCGAGATCGCGACGCGCCGATGGTCCGGTGTGCCGTTCTATCTCCGCACCGGGAAGCGTCTGGGGCGACGTGTGACGGAGATCGCCGTCGTCTTCAAGCGCGCACCGCAGCACCTGTTCCTGCGCAACCAGACCACCGAGCTCGGTCAGAACGCCTTCGTCATCCGCGTCCAGCCCGACGAGGGCGTCACCATCAGGTTCGGCTCGAAGGTGCCCGGTGCCGCGACCGAGGTGCGCGACGTCACCATGGACTTCGGCTACGGCCATGCGTTCACAGAGTCGAGCCCCGAGGCGTACGAGCGCCTCATCCTCGATGTGCTCCTCGGCGACCCGCCGCTGTTCCCCCGTCATGAAGAGGTGGAGCTCTCGTGGCGCATCCTCGACCCTGTCGAAGAGTACTGGGCCGGGCTGTCCGAGCCCCTGGAGCAGTACTCCCCCGGGTCTTGGGGACCCTCGTCCGCCGACGAACTCCTTGCCCGCGACGGCCGCGTCTGGAGGCGCCCATGATCGTCGATCTGCCCGACACCACCGTTTCCACGATCGCGAAGTCGCTCGTGAGCGTCCGCGAAGAAGGCGGCGCCGTGGCCCTCGGCCGCGTCCTCACTCTCGTGATCGTGACGACGCACGGGCTGGAAGAGGAAGCGATCGAGGCCGCCAACGACGCCTCGCGTGAACACCCAATGCGTGTGATCGTGCTCATGACCACTCCCGAGGGCCCCTCGAAGCTCGACGCTCAGATCCGGGTGGGCGGCGACGCCGGCGCGAGCGAGGTCGTGGTCTTGCGGGCTTCAGGCGGCGCGGCCAGTAATGAGGAGAGCCTGGTCACGGGCCTCCTCCTCCCCGACGCCCCCGTCGTGGCCTGGTGGCCCGACAATCCCCCGGCCGTTCCGAGCCAATCGCCCATCGGCCGGATGGCGCAACGCCGGATCACCGACGCGGCGACCGAGCCGTACTCGAAAGACCGCCTCGCCTCACTCGGCACGTGTCATGAGCCGGGCGACACCGACCTCGCCTGGACGCGTCTGACCCACTGGCGTGAGCAACTGGCCGCCGTCCTCGACCAGCCGCCGTTCGAGCCGGTGACGGCGGTGGAGATCGTCGGGAGCGGCACCTCGCCGTCCACGGGACTCCTCGCCGCGTGGCTGCGTTTGAAGCTCGACGTACCGGTGGACTGGCGCTATGCGCCGCAGGAGGAATGGCCGCACGGCATCCAGCGGGTGCGTCTGACGCGCGCCTCGGGCGACATCGTCCTGGAGCGGAGCAATCCCGTCGATGCGACTCTGACCCAGCCGGGGCAGCCCGAACACGACATCGTCCTCCCGCGGCGCACCCTCCGTGAGTGCCTCGCAGAGGAGCTGCGCAGGCTCGATCCCGACCTCCTGTATGGTCGAGTGATCACGACGGGGTGGGAACTGCTCGGCCCGCCGCAGGCGACGAAGTAGGAGCGGCGATGGCAGAGTTCGGCACCGAGAAGCGCGTCGTCATCAGTCCCGACGCGCCCTCACTGGCCGCCGCGGTGGCCCGCCGATTCCTGGATCGTCTGATCAAGCGCTCCGAGGCCGGAAAGGTCACCCACATCGCCCTGACCGGCGGAGCGATCGGCACCGAGGTGCTGAAGGCCACCGGCGCAGACCCGCGTCGCACGCAGGTCGACTGGACGCGGGTGCACTTCTGGTGGGGCGATGAGAGGTTCGTGCCGCGATCCGACCCGGACCGCAATGAGCGGGGAGCTCGTCACGCCCTCCTCGACCGCATCGACGTGCCGTCGGCGAACGTCCACGCCATGGCGTCCCCCGACGACGGGATCTCCCTCGACGATGCCGCCTCGGCCTATGCCGACGAGCTGGCTCGTTTCGCCGACGATGGGCAGGACTGGCCACGCTTCTACATCTGTTTCCTCGGCGTCGGGGCAGACGGCCACATCGCGTCGCTCTTCCCGGACCGCGGGGAGATCCAGGTGACCGACCGAGCGGTCCTTCCGGTTCGCGAGGCACCCAAGCCGCCCGCAGACCGGCTGACCCTCACCCGTCCCGTCCTCAACTCGGCCCGATGCGTCTGGATGGTGCTGTCGGGAGAGGATAAAGCGGCGGCCCTCGGGCTGGCGTTGGCCGGCGCGAGCTACGACAGCGTTCCGGCGGCGGGGGCCAAAGGCGTGAAGCGTACCGTCTTGTTCGTCGACGAGGACGCCGCCAAGCAGGTGCCGGCCGACCTCATCGACCGCGACTTCTGATCCGCGAAGCGAGCCTCGCTCGTCGGATCACGACGCTCCTCATCCGATCCGAACGAGAGCCCGCAGGAAGTCGTCTCAGTCCTGGCCGCGACGCTCGCGCAGCTGCTGAAGCGCGTCGCCGAGCAGAGCTTCGGCCTCTTCCTCGGTCCGACGCTCCTTCACGTAGGCGAGGTGCGTCTTGTAGGGCTCGGTCTTCGCCAGGGCAGGAGGATTCTCCTTGTCGCGGCCAGCCGGGAGCCCGGAGTGAGGCGAGTCGATGACTTCGGGGATCTCCTCTTCGGTGATCCCAGCGGCGAAGTAGCGAACCGTCTCATTGCCCAGAGCGTCCCAGTACGACACGGCGACGCGGTCGGCGTGGTGTCCGTGATCCTGCTCCCCCATGGGTCCCGCACCGACGCGGGTCCCACGAATCGCATTTCCTCCGGTTGCCATCAGATCCCCTGGAACTTCGTGATGAGCCCGAGCGCGACGATCGTGACGAACCACACCAGCGCGAGCACGATCGTGAATCGGTTGAGATTGCGTTCGGCCAGACCCGAGGATCCGAGCGCCGAGCTCATGCCTCCACCGAACATGTCCGAGAGGCCGCCACCCCGTCCCTTATGCAGCAGGATCAGGAGCGTGAGGAGGAGGCTGGTGATGCCCAGCAGCACCTGCAGCACGAGCGCGATGATATCCACAGTCGATGAAGCCTTTCGCGGCGCCGACCAAACCGGGCGCACAAGGGTTGAGTATACCGGCTGGCGCGACACGAGACGGCGTCGCGCCAGCCGGGGTCTTGCGGGACGGTGCGTCAGACGCCGACGTGCTTCTGATAGCGGATGATCGCCGCGAACTCATCGGCGAGCAGGCTCGCGCCACCCACGAGGGCACCATCGACATCAGGCTCGCGCATGAAGCTCGCGATGTTGCCCGACTTCACCGACCCGCCATAGAGCACACGCGTCCGCTCGGCAGCCTCGGCACCGAGCGTGTCGGCGACGACGGCCCGCAAAGCGACACAGACTTCCTGCGCCTGCTCGGGCGAGGCCACCTGACCGGTGCCGATCGCCCACACCGGCTCATACGCCACGACGACGTCGGCATCGGCGGGAACTCCGTCGAGAGCCGCCCGCAGCTGCGCGACCGACACGGCCGTGGGCCCGGACTCCTCGCGCTGCTCCAGTGTCTCTCCCACGCAGATCACCGGGACGAGACCATGCCGCAGCGCGGCCTGAACCTTCGCGGCGACCGTGGCATCGGTCTCGTGGTGGTACTCACGACGCTCGGAGTGTCCGATGATGACGTAGGCGCAGTCGAGCTTCTTCAAGAACGCGCCCGAGATCTCGCCCGTGTAGGCGCCCGAATCCTGGGACGACAGATCCTGCGCACCGAGCGCGAACGGGATCTTGTCGGCGTCGAGAAGCGTCTGCACGGTGCGGATGTCGGTGAACGGCGGGAAGATCGCCACCTCCACCGAGTCGTCCTCGTGCTTGGCGTCCTTCAGCGTCCAGTGCAGCTTTTGGACGAAGGCGACCGCCTGCAGGTGGTCGAGGTTCATCTTCCAGTTGCCGGCGATGAGCGGCTTGTGGATCACTGCCATCCGAGGATCTCCAATCCGGGGAGCTTCTTTCCTTCGAGGAACTCGAGGCTCGCGCCCCCGCCCGTCGAGATGTGGCCGAAACGGTCGTCGTCGAACCCCAGCTGACGAACGGCCGCGGCCGAGTCGCCGCCGCCCACGACCGACAGCCCGTCGACCTCGGTCAGCGCTGCCGCCACCGTCTTCGTGCCAGCGGCGAACGCCGGCATCTCGAACACTCCCATGGGACCGTTCCAGAACACCGTGCGCGAGGTGCGGATGGCTTCAGCGAAGATCTCCGCCGTCCGCGGCCCGATGTCCAGACCCATCCCGTCGGCGCCGAACGCGGTGTCCTCCAGCGCGTCCGCATCGGCGACGACGTGGTCAGCATCAGCGGAGAAGGCGGACGCCATGACGGCATCGACGGGGAGGACGAGCTCCACACCCTTTTCCTTCGCCGTGGCGATGTAGCCCTTGACCGTCTCGAGCTGATCGGTCTCGAGGAGGCTCTTGCCGACCTTGTAGCCCTGCGCGGCGAGGAACGTGAACAGCATTCCACCGCCCACGAGGATCTTGTCTGCGCGCGGCAGCAAGTGCTCGATGACGCCGAGCTTGTCACTCACCTTCGACCCGCCGAGCACAACGGCGTACGGGCGCTCCGGCTTCTCGGTCAGGCGGTCGAGCACGTCGACTTCCTTCTCGATCAGGTAGCCCGCCGCTGACGGCAGCAGCTCCGCGAGGTCATAGACCGACGCCTGCTTGCGATGCACCACACCGAAACCGTCGGAGACCAGGACGTCTCCGAGCTCGGCGAGCTCCTGCGCGAACGCGCGGCGCGTGGCATCGTCCTTGGCCGTCTCGCCGGCGTTGAATCGGAGGTTCTCGATCACAGCGATGTCGCCGTCCTCGAGAGCGCCGACCGCGTCGCGTGCCGACGGGCCGACGGTGTCACGGGCGAACGCCACCGGCTTGCCGAGAAGCTCGGAGAGCCGTTGAGCGACCGGCTCAAGGCTGTAGCGGGCGTCGGGAGCTCCGTCCGGCCGACCCAGATGCGAACACGCGATGACGCGCGCGCCCTGGTTGATGAGGTGGTTCAGGGTCGGAAGAGCCGCCCGGACACGCCCATCGTCCGTGATGACGCCGTCCTTCAGGGGGACGTTGAAGTCAACACGGACGATGACGCGCTTTCCGGCCAGCGAACCCAGGGAATCGAGGGTGCGCAGCGCCATGGAGCTACCTCAGAGCTTCTCGGCGACGAGCTCGGTGAGGTCGACCAGGCGGTTGGAGTAGCCCCACTCGTTGTCGTACCACGACGACACCTTGACGAGGTTGCCGCTGACGTTGGTCTGCCCGGCGTCGAACACCGACGAGTGCGGGTCGAGCTGGATGTCGCTGGAGACGATGGCGTCGTCGTTGTACTTGAGGTACCCGACGAGTTCGCCCTCCTCCGCCGCCTTCTTGTACGCCGAGTTGATCGTCTCGGCGGTCAGGCCCTCGGTGGGGGTGATGATCGTGAGGTCGACGATCGAACCGGTGGGAACCGGCACACGGTAGGACGATCCGCTCAGCTTGCCGTTGAGCTCGGGCAGGACCAGGCCGATCGCCTTGGCGGCACCCGTGGACGCAGGAACGATGTTGATCGCCGCGGCACGCGCGCGGTGCAGGTCGCCGTGCGGGCCGTCCTGCAGGTTCTGGTCGGCCGTGTAGGCGTGCGCGGTCATCATGAAGCCGCGCTCGATACCGAAGTTGTCGTTGAATACCTTGGCCAGCGGCGCGAGGCAGTTGGTGGTGCACGACGCGTTCGAGATCACGTGCATCGTCGCCGAGTCGTACTCGCCGTCGTTGACGCCCATGACGAAGGTGCCGTCGACATCGGTGCCCGGCGCCGAGATGATGACCTTCTTCGCTCCGCCCGCGATGTGCTTCTTGGCGTCGACCGCCTTGGTGAAGCGACCGGTGGACTCGATGACGATGTCGACACCGAGCTCACCCCAGGGAAGGTTCGCGGGGTCGCGCTCTTCGAAGACCTTGATGGCCTTGCCGTTGACGGTGATCGAGTCCGCGTCGTACGAGACGTCGGCGTCCAAGCGACCGCCGACAGAGTCGTACTTGAGCAGGTGGGCCAGCGTCTTGTTGTCGGTGAGGTCGTTCACCGCCACGATGTCGAGGTCCGCACCCTGCTCCAGCGCGGCGCGGAGGAAGTTGCGTCCGATGCGGCCGAAGCCGTTGATTCCGATCTTGACAGCCACGGAAATTCTCCTGAGTGTGTCGTGCGCGAGTGCGCGATTGTTGCGGTTTCGAACAATGGACAACGGCGTCCAGCCAGGTCATCTCTGAGGGATGACCATGACGATCATGACAGTACCAGCAGGCCCTTGGTCTTCTCGCGAGCCGTGTCAAAGCGGGCCTGCACGTTGCCCCAGTTGGCAATGTTCCACGCCGCCTTCACGTAGTCCGCCTTGACGTTGAGGTAGTCGAGGTAGAACGCGTGCTCCCACATGTCGAGCTGGAACAGCGGCACCGTGCCCATCGCGGTGTTGGCCTGCTGGTCGAACATCTGCTGGATGATCAGACGCTGGCCGATCGGGTCCCAGCTCAGCACGGCCCAGCCAGATCCCTGGATCCCCGTGGCCGCAGCCGTGAAGTGCGCCTGGAACTTGTCGAAGCCACCGAAGAACTCGTCGATCGCCGCGCGCAGCTCGCCTTCGGGCTCGCCTCCCCCGCCGTTGCCGGCCGGGGCGAGGTTGGTCCAGAAGATCGAGTGGTTGACGTGGCCGCCGAGGTTGAAGGCCAAGTCCTTCTCGAGCTTGTTCACGTTCGCCAGGTTCCCGCTCTCGCGCGCCTCGGCCAGCTGCTCGAGGGCCGTGTTGGCTCCCGTCACGTATGCCTGGTGGTGCTTGGAGTGGTGGAGCTCCATGATCTTGCCGCTGATGCTCGGCTCGAGAGCCGAGTAGTCGTAAGGGAGCTCGGGGAGCGTGTACGTGGCCATGTTCTCTTCTTCCTGTCGTGTCGCGCGATGGCGACGAGTGACGTGTCAGGGAATCTGACAGGCCCCGCCGCACGGGCTACGGACCTGTCGGAACGGACTGTTTTCCAGTCTATTGGTGGTCAACAACCGCACCAGGGGGTTGCTTCCCGATGCGGAGATCTTCTGTCGACGTCGCGCGATCAGTCATCGAGGCCGGCGGGAACGGCGGACTCGGTGTCGGGGATGCCCTCGGCGGCCGCCTTCTTGTCGGCCATCGCCAGGAGGCGTCGTATCCGACCGGCCACGGCGTCTTTCGTCATCGGCGGATCGGCGTGATGGCCGAGTTCGTCGAGACTCGCGTCGCGGTGAGCGAGCCGCAAGTCGCCCGCTTGACGGAGGTGCTCGGGCACGTCGTCGCCGAGGATCTCGAGGGCGCGTTCCACACGCGCGCAGGCGGCCACGGCGGCCTGGGCAGATCGGCGCAGGTTCGCGTCGTCGAAATTCACCAGCCGGTTGACGCCCGCTCTCACTTCGCGACGCTGTCGCAGCTCCTCCCACGCGCGCGCTGTGCGGACAGCACCCATCTCGGCCAAGGCGGCGCGAATCGCCTCACCGTCGCGGACGACCACACGGGGCGCACCACGGACCTCGCGGGCCTTCGCGGCGATGCCGAGCCGGTGGCCGGCACCCACGAGGGCCATCGCGGCCTCCGGAGAGGGGCAGGAGATTTCCAGCGCCGCCGACCGGCCGGGGTCTGACAGGGCTCCGGACGCAAGGAACGCACCCCGCCAGATCGCAGCGAGATCTCCGCGCGATCCCGTGGTGAGACGGTTGGGAAGCCCGCGCACGGGGCGTCGCCGCTGATCCAGCAGGCCCGTCTGACGGGCAAGCGTCTCACCGCCCTCGATGACCCGGACGGCGAAATGGCCGCCGGCACGGCCGCCGGAGGCCTGCACGTGGACGAGTTCTGGCCGGACGCCGTAGATCTCCATGATCTCCCGAGCCGCCCGACGGGCAAGGACGTCGGACTCCAATTCCGCTTCGACGGCGACCCGTCCTGCGATCGAATGGAGGCCGCCCGAGAAGCGCAGAATCGCCGTCAGCTCCGCGACACGCGCCGTGGGGCGAGGGTCGCGGACGGTTGCAAGTTCGGCCTTCACGTCTGCGGTCAACGACACGGCGGTCCTTCGTTCCTGTCCGGGGTGCGGGGTCTCCGCGGCAAACATCCAGCCTACTCGCGACCGAGGTCGCGGTGTTTCACGCGCACGGCGACGCCGGGCACGGAGCTCAGCCGGCGAGCCAGTTCCACAGCCGTCACGACGGAGCGGTGCTTCCCCCCGGTACACCCGACGGCCACGACGGAATGCTGCTTGTTCTCGCGCTGGTACCCCTCCAAAACGGGTCGCAGCGCGCGTGCGTAGGCATCGATGAACTCGAGCGCGCCCTGTTGCGACAGCACGTAGTCCCGCACCTGGGGTTCCTCGCCCGTGTGCGCCTTCAGCTCGGGGATCCAGAAGGGGTTCGGGAGGAAGCGCATGTCAGCGACGAGGTCGACATCGGTCGGCAGCCCGTACTTGAAGCCGAAGCTCATGACCGTCAGGGTGTGCCGGGCGTCGCCCTCCTCGCGGAAGAGGTCGGTCACCCGCGTGGCCAGCTGGTGGATGTTCAGCGAGCTGGTGTCCAGGATCACGTCGGCGCCCTCGCGAATGGCCGAGAGCCGCTCGCGCTCGCGGCGGATGCCGTCCAACAGCGTGCCGTCATCCTGAAGTGGGTGCGGGCGCCTCACCGACTCGAACCGCCGCACGAGCACGTCATCGGAGGCATCAAGGAAGAGCACACGTAACGGCCGGCCGCCGCGCAAGGCCTGCGTCACCGCGGGAAGCGCTCCGAAGAGGTCCCGACCGCGCACATCGACCACGGCAGCGACCTTGGGAAGGGCGCCTGCCGCAGCCTCGGAGATCTCCAGGAGTGGGCGCAACATCTGCGGAGGGAGGTTGTCGACGACGTACCAGCCCATGTCTTCGAGAGCGTTGGCTGCCGTCGTCCTCCCGGCGCCGGACATGCCGGTGACGATCAGGACCTCGCCTGCCGCGCCTGCCACGTGTTCCCCCGTCCCTTGCTGTGTCTCAGCCTATCGATACCCGGTCGGCGAGAGACGAGCCCCAGGTCAGGATGCCGAGAGGTGTGCGTGAACGGCGGCGGCCAGGGCGGGGCCGACCCCCGGGACCTGGGTGATCTCCTCCGGCGGTGCCGCGCGCAAAGCCGACACCGACCCGAAATGGCGCAGTAGCGCTTTGATGCGCGCATCCCCGAGGCCCGGCACTTCGCTCAGCACCGACGAGATGTCGCGCTTACGGCGCTTGCGCTGATGGGTGATCGCGAATCGGTGGGCCTCGTCACGGAGCCGTTGGAGAAGGTAGAGCGCCTCGGACGTGCGCGGCAGGATCACGGGGAAATCCTCGCCGGGAAGCCACACCTCTTCGAGTCGCTTCGCAATCCCACAGAGGGCGATCTCCTCGTGCCCGGCGTCGCGCAGCGCACGGGCCGCCGCTTCGACCTGCGGCTTCCCGCCGTCGACGACGAGAAGCTGAGGACGATACGCGAATCGTGGGCGCTTCCGGGCGGTGACGACCAGCGCCTCATCGTCGCTGTCCACCGCCGAGTCCGTGACCACCTCATCATCCGTCACCCCTGCACGCCCGACGTCGGTCTCCGCGGCCTCGTCGGAATCGACATGAGCGAGGCGTCTGCGGAGGACTTGGTAGAGGGAGTCGGTGTCGTCGGTCGTCTCCGCGACGGAGAACGAGCGGTACTGATCCTTGCGGGCGAGCCCGTCCTCGAAGACCACCATGGAAGCGACGACGTTCGTGCCCGATAGATGCGACACGTCAAAGCACTCGATCCGCAGCGGCGCCTCGCTCATGCCCAGAGCCTCTTGCAGGTCGGTCAATGCGCGGGTGCGGGCGGTGTAGTCGCTGGTCCGACGGGTCTTGTGCAGCATCAGGGCCTGCTGGGCGTTGAGCATGGCCGTCTTCATGAGCTCGGCCTTGCGCCCCCGCTGTGCGACCTGGATCGACACACGCTTCCCACGGCGTGCCTGCAGCCATGCCTCCAGCTCGGTGGCATCGTCGGGAAGCCGCGGCACGAGCACCTGCCTCGGGATGTCAGCGGCGACGGCATCGCCGTAGGTGCGCTGGAGAACCTGGTCGATCAACTCGGCGCTCGTGATGTCGAGCTCCTTGTCGATGGTCATCGCCCGTACTCCCCGCACGCGCCCCCCACGCACGACGAAATGCTGGACGGCGGCCGACAGCTCGTCCTCGGCTACTCCGAAGAGGTCCGCATCGGTGTCGGAGGCGAGAACCAGGGCGCTCTTGTTGAGCACGGCATCGATCGCCGTCAGCTTGTCCCGATAGACCGCTGCGGACTCATAGTCCAGGGCGGCTGCGGCTTCCCTCATCCGCGCGGTGAGCTCGCGCGTGAATCGCTGGTCGCCCCCGGACAGGAACGCGATGAAGTCCTCGACGATGGCGCGGTGCTCCTCGATCGTCACCCTCATCGAGCACGGTCCGCCGCACCGTCCGATCTGGCCCGGAAAGCACGGCCTCCCGGTGGCCATCGCCTTCTTGTACGAGGCGTCACTGCAGGTGCGGATCGGGAAGACCTTGATCATCAGGTCGATCGTGTCGTGGACGGCCCACACCTTGGGATAGGGGCCGAAGTACTTCGCGCCCGGGATCTTCCGGTTGCGGGTGACGATCACGCGCGGTGCTTCGTCCGCCAACGTCACCGCCAGGTACGGGTAGGACTTGTCGTCCTTGTACCGGACGTTGAACGGCGGCGAGAACTCCTGGATCCACATGTACTCCAGCTGCAAGGAGTCGACGTCTGTGGCGACGACGGTCCACTCCACCGACGCGGCTGTCGTCACCATCCGCCGCGTGCGTTCGTGGAGCGTATGCAGTGGAGCGAAGTAGTTGGAGAGCCGGGCGCGCAGGTTCTTCGCCTTGCCGACGTAGAGGACGCGTCCATCCGCGTCACGGAACCGGTAGACGCCCGGATCCGTGGGAATCTCGCCCGGTTTCGGGCGGTAGGACAGCGGAGAGGCCATCTCAGCCGGCCTTGCGCGCAGTGGCTGCCGTTCCGGTCGGGAGGATCTCCGCCAAGAAGGTGCCGGTGTGGCTCTCAGGGACGGCGGCGACCTGCTCGGGGGTGCCCGTCGCCACGATCTGTCCGCCCCCGGCGCCTCCCTCGGGACCGAGATCGATGATCCAGTCGCTGGACTTGATGACATCGAGGTTGTGCTCGATAACGATGACGGTGTTGCCCTTGTCCACGAGACCGCCCAGCACCTCGAGGAGGCGGCGCACATCCTCGAAATGGAGGCCGGTCGTGGGCTCGTCCAGGACATAGACGCTGCGTCCATTGGAGCGGCGCTGCAGTTCGGTCGCGAGCTTCACACGTTGCGCCTCGCCCCCGGAGAGGGTCGTTGCCGATTGACCCAAGCGCACGTAGCCGAGGCCGACGTCGACGAGAGTCCGCAAGTAACGGTGGATCGCCTGGATCGGCTCGAAGAACTCTGCAGCCTCGGAAATCGGCATATCGAGCACCTCGGCGATGTTCTTGCCCTTGTAGTGAACTGCGAGCGTGTCGCGGTTGTACCGCTGACCGTGGCATACCTCGCAGTCGACGTACACGTCGGGCAGGAAGTTCATCTCGATCTTGATCGTGCCGTCGCCCGAACAGGCTTCACACCGTCCGCCCTTGACGTTGAAGCTGAATCGACCCGGCTGATACCCCCGCGCCTTGGCTTCGGGCGTCTCACTGAACAGCGTACGGATACGGTCGAACACACCGGTGTAGGTCGCCGGGTTGGCGCGAGGCGTCCGTCCGATCGGCGCCTGGTCGACGTGGACGACCTTGTCGAGGTTCTCGAGGCCCGTGACACGGGTGTGCTTGCCCGCCACCCGTCGCGCACCGTTCAGACGCGTAGCCAGCACCTCATAGAGAATGCCGTTCACGAGGGTCGACTTCCCCGAGCCGCTGACGCCGGTGACCGCCGTCAGCACGCCGAGCGGAAAGTCGACGGTGACGTTCTTGAGGTTGTTCTCACGCGCGCCCACCACGGTGACGACACGCTTCTTGTCGATCTTCCTCCGCTTGCGGGGTGTCTCGATCTGGCGCCGGCCGCTCAGGTAGGCGCCCGTCACCGACCGGTCGTCTTCCAGAAGCGACGCGAGCGGTCCGGAGTGGACGACCTCACCGCCGTGCACACCGGCACGGGGTCCGATGTCGACGACCCAGTCGGCGGCATCGATCGTCTCCTCGTCGTGCTCGACGACGATCAGCGTGTTACCGAGGCTCTTCAGGCGCACCAGCGTCTCGATCAGACGCCGGTTGTCGCGCTGATGGAGTCCGATCGACGGCTCGTCGAGGACGTAGAGCACGCCTGTGAGTCCGGAGCCGATCTGCGTCGCGAGCCGGATACGCTGCGCCTCGCCTCCCGAAAGCGACCCTGCGGAGCGGCCGAGGCTCAGGTAGTTCAGTCCCACCTGGATGAGGAAGTCGAGACGCGCGCGAATCTCACGGAGCACTGCCGCCGCGATCTGCGCCTCTCGATCGGTCAGTTGCAGTTCGGCGAAGTAGACCTGCGCTTCTCCGAGGCTCATGCGCGATGCATCGGCGATCGAGTGCCCGTGGACGCGGACTGCGAGGACCTCCGGCTTGAGTCGGTCGCCCTGACATACCGGGCACGGGACCTCTCGGAGGTACTCCGCCCAGCGCTGACGCTGTGTGTCGGACTCCGCCTGCGTGTACTGACGCTCGATGTACGGAATCACGCCCTCGAAGCCCGAGGTGTAGCGCATCTCACGTCCGTAGCGGTTCTTCCACCGGACGGTGACCTTGAAGTTCTCGCCACGGAGCACGGCTTCCTTCACGCGGTCGGGCAGGTCGCGCCACGGGGTGTCCAGCGAGAAGTCGAGGTCGTCGGCAAGGCCCACGAGCAGCCGCTCGTAGTACTGGAACAGCCCCTTTCCCTGCGTGGTCCAGGGCAGGATCGCGCCCTGATTGATCGAGAGCTCCTCGTCTCCCAGCAAGAGGTCGACGTCGACGGACATGCGCGTTCCGAGCCCGGAGCAGGCCGGACAGGCGCCGAAGGGTGCGTTGAAGGAAAACGTGCGTGGCTCGATCTCCGTCAACTGGAGCGGATGCCCATTGGGGCACGCCAGCTTCTCGGAGTAGCTCTGCCACGCTTCGTCGCCCTCGGCATCGACGAAATTGACCTGCATGACGCCGCCTGCGAGTCCCAACGCGGTCTCGACCGAGTCGGTGATGCGCCCCAGGAGGTCGGGGGCTGCAACGAGTCGATCGACCACGACGGCGATGTCGTGCTTGTAGCTCTTCTTGAGTGTCGGCGGTTCTGCGAGCTGGACAAGCTCACCATCGACCACCGCGCGCGCATAGCCCTTCGCAGACAGCTCTTTGAAGAGGTCGACGAACTCGCCCTTCTTCTGCGAGACGACCGGGGCGACGATCTGGTAGCGGGTGCGCTCAGGGAGCTCGGAGAGCTGATCGGCGATCTGCTGCACGGTCTGTCGCTGGATGCGCTCACCGCAGGTCGGGCAGTGCGGCACCCCGATCCGCGCCCACAGAAGTCGCATGTAGTCATGGATCTCGGTGATGGTTCCCACCGTCGATCGCGGGTTGCGGTTGGTGGACTTCTGGTCGATGGAGACCGCAGGACTCAGCCCCTCGATGAAGTCGACGTCGGGACGGTCGACCTGCCCGAGGAACTGACGTGCGTAGGAGCTCAAGGACTCGACGTAGCGGCGCTGCCCCTCGGCGAAGATCGTGTCGAACGCGAGGCTCGACTTTCCGGACCCGGACAGCCCGGTGAACACGACCAGCGCGTCCCGCGGGATGTCGAGATCGACATCCTTCAGGTTGTGGACGCGGGCGCCACGGACACTCAGTTTCGACGGGGAAGCGACGGGGACGATGGGCACCGGACAAGTCTAGGTCGGGGTTCCGACATCGGCTCCGGAGCGGCCGTGACGCGATCGGGGGCCCGCGAAACGGATCAGCGCTTCACGGAGCGCGACGATGTCGGCGATGTCCATCCCCACCCGTTGCATGACCGCTCCGGGCACCTCGAGGGCCCGTTCGCGCAACGCACGTCCGTCGGCCGAGAGGGCGATGTCGAGAACGCGCTCGTCATCGGAGCGGCGGCTCCGCTCCACCCTGCCTTGAGCCTCCAAGCGCTTCACGAGCGGCGACAGGGTGGCCGGCTCCATCGCAAGCGCGTCGGCGAGGTCGGCAAGTGATCGCGGCGACTGCTCCCAGAGGGCGAGCATCACGAGGTACTGCGGATGGGTGAGCCCGAGAGGCTCGAGAATCGGCCGATAGAGGGAGACGACGTTTCGTGCGGCCGTCACCAGCGCGAAGCACAGTTGGCTCTCCAGAGCGAGCATCTCGTCACGCGCGTCCATCCATCCCGTCCAATCCTTAGTACACTAATCATCATGACACGAAGCGAACCGGACTCGACCCTTCGCCAACGCGTTCGCGAAGCGGGCGGCTGGTACGCGTACCTCAACAGTCGCCTCATCCGGTTCGCCGGACCGGCCTCCGTCGGTCCGTACGACACCGAACCTGAGCCTGAGCGCGCCGGTCGCGCTTGTCCGCTGTGCGGTCACCCGATGTCGGAGCACACGTTCGACCGCAGCGGGCCCAAGCC
This sequence comes from Microbacterium sp., assembly GCA_048594675.1. Lineage (GTDB taxonomy): Bacteria > Actinomycetota > Actinomycetes > Actinomycetales > Microbacteriaceae > Microbacterium. The sequence continues at coordinate 18,123 of JBMDWQ010000052.1, forward strand.
GCTCATGCACTGCCCCTGACGGCGCGGACGACGGCCCGACACGAGCCGAGCGCGAGCGGCAACCGTCACGCGTGCCCGGCCCGCTCCATCGCGCGGAGCTCCTTCTTGAGATCCTGAACCTCGTCGCGCAGGCGCGCCGCGAGCTCGAACTTCAGCTCGCCCGCCGCAGCGAGCATCTGTGCAGACAAGTCGGCGATCGTCGCCTCGAGCTGGTTGGCCCCCTCCGCAGCGATGCCTTCCCGCCGCAGTCGCGGCGTGGGGCTCTTGCCCTTGCCGCTGGCGTTCTTGCGAGACAGCAGCTCTTGCGTGTCGGAGGCCTCTCGTGCCAGCACATCGGTGATGTCGGCGATGCGCTTGCGCAGGGGCTGCGGATCGATGCCGTTCTCCGCGTTGTACTGGAGCTGCCGCTCGCGGCGACGCTCCGTCTCGTCGATGGCCGAACGCATTGAGTCGGTCATGTTGTCGGCGTACATGTGCACCTCGCCGGAGACGTTGCGCGCCGCGCGACCGATCGTCTGGATCAACGATGTGCCCGAGCGCAGGAATCCCTCTTTATCCGCGTCGAGGATGGCGACGAGCGATACCTCGGGCAGGTCGAGGCCTTCGCGGAGCAGGTTGATCCCCACGAGCACGTCATAGACGCCCGATCGGAGCTCGGTGAGGAG
>JBMDWQ010000053.1:0-13965 GCA_048594675.1 Microbacterium sp.
GAATCGTTCATCCTCGTCCGCAACGCGCGCGCGGGCCGGGCCATTCCTGGCCACCGTGGCAGGCCCGGGACTCCGCGCATCTCGCCTTCGCTCTGCAAGAGCTTGCGTGGTTGCGCAAGCTCTTGCGTAAGATGTGCGGCATGTCCCAGCGTCTTGCCGAGGTGGCCCGGAAAGTCGGCGTGAGCGAGGCGACGGTCAGTCGCGTGCTCAACGACAAGCCTGGCGTGTCCGATGCGACCCGGCAGGCGGTGCTCACCGCGCTCGACGTCCTCGGATACGAGCGGCCGACGAAGCTCCGCGGCGAGCGGGCTCGTCTGGTCGGTCTCGTCCTCCCGGAGCTGACCAACCCGATCTTCCCCGCCCTCGCGGAGATCGTCGGGGGCGGCCTCACGCAGAACGGATACACGCCGCTGTTGTGCACCCAGAACGCCGGCGGGATCACCGAGTCGGACTACGTCGACCTGCTCCTGCAACAGCAGGTGTCGGGGGTCGTGTTCCTCGGTGGCAACTACAGCCAGACCGACGCTGCCCACGAGCATTACGAGAAGCTCCGCCGTGTGAACCTCCCGACCGTGTTCGTGAACGCCCGCGTCCCGGAGCTGCAGTTCGCGACCGTGTCCACCGACGACGCAGCGGCGGCGGAGCAGGCCGTCATCCACCTGCACCAACTGGGGCACCGCCGGATCGGGCTGCTTCTCGGCCCCGCCGATCACGTGCCGTCGCAGCGCAAGCTGGCAGCCGCCCGCCGTGTGCTCGACGGGCTCGGCGCCCCCCTTCCCGACGAGCTCGTCGTGCGTGGCCTCTACTCGCTGGAGTCGGGTCAGGCGGGTGCCGTGCGTCTCATCGCCGCCGGTGCGACGGCCATCGTCTGTGCGAGCGACCCGCTCGCCCTGGGCGCGGTCCGTGCCGCGCGGCGCCAGGGACGCTCCGTTCCCGCCGACCTGTCGGTGGTGGGCTTCGACGACTCCGCGCTCATGAGCTGCACCGAACCGCCCCTCACGACCGTCCGCCAGCCCATCGAGTCGATGGGCCGGACTGTGATCGAGCTCCTCCTCAGCCAGATCCAGGGCGGTGCCGCCGCCGGCGACGAGCTGCTCTTCGAGCCGGAGCTGGTGCTGCGCTCGTCCACGGCTCCGCTGTCGGCCTGATCCTCCCGCCAGTTCGCCCCGGCGCCCCCGGCGGCGTCCCTGGTGTCGATCGTGGTGTCGATCGGGTGCTGACCGCCGCGCCGAGCGGCGATCGTGCGGCGGGGAGTCGTCATCGGCTTGCGTGATCTTGCGCGCGCTTGCTGAATCAGTTTTTTACGCAAGAGTGTTTAGTTCTTGCAATGAAAAGCCAGAATGTGTACGTTCATGTCACCGGATCTCCCGGGTGTGAACAACGAGGAGCACAGTGGACACGGACGTCCAGACCCGCCCGACCACGGTCGACGGCCCCGGCGCAGCGGACCGCGACTGGTGGCGCCACGCTGTCATCTACCAGGTCTACGTCCGCAGCTTCGCGGACGGCGATGGCGACGGCACCGGCGACCTGGCCGGCGTGCGTGCCCGACTGCCGTACCTCAAAGAGCTCGGCGTCGACGCGATCTGGTTCAACCCGTGGTACCCCAGCCCCCTCGCCGACGGCGGCTACGACGTGGCCGACTACCGCGAGATCCATCCCCGGTTCGGGTCGCTGGTCGAGGCGGAAGCCCTCATCGCCGAAGCGCTCGCGCTCGGCATCCGCACGATCATCGACATCGTCCCCAACCACGTGAGCGACCAGCACCCGTGGTTCCAAGAGGCGCTGGCCGCCGGGCCGGGAAGCCCCGAACGCGAGCGCTTCTGGTTCCACCCCGGCCGCGGTGAGAACGGTGAGGAGATCCCGACCCACTGGGTGTCGAGCTTCCAGGGGGCGACCTGGACGCGCACGACGAACCCCGACGGGACGCCGGGGGAGTGGTACCTCCACCTGTTCACGCCCGAGCAGCCCGACCTCAACTGGAACCACCCGGACGTCCGCCGCGAGCACGAGGACATCCTGCGGTTCTGGTTCGACCGGGGCGTCGCGGGCGTGCGGATCGACTCGGCGGCGCTCCCCGTGAAGGATCCCCGGCTGCCCGAGATCCCGACGGGCACCCCCGCCCCCGGCACGCACCCGCACGTCGACCGCGACGAGCTCCACGACATCTACCGGTCGTGGCGCGCGATCGCCGACGGCTACGAACGACCCCGGATCCTCGTCGGCGAGGTGTGGCTCGACGACGCGGAGCGCTTCGCACGGTACCTCCGCCGCGACGAGATGCACACGGCGTTCAACTTCGACTTCATGTCGCAGCCGTGGAACGCGGCGGCGATGCGCCGCTCCATCCAGCGCACCCTCGCCGAGCACGCTCCCGTCGGGGCGCCCGCCACGTGGGTGCTCTCCAATCACGACGTGACTCGCCCCGTGACCCGTTACGGGCGTGAGGACTCCGGCTTCGCTTTCGAGCGCAAGCGTTTCGGCGTTCCCACCGACCTCGCTCTCGGCACCCGGCGCGCCCGGGCGGCAGCCCTTCTGGTGGCCGCGCTCCCCGGAACGATGTACGTCTACCAGGGCGACGAGCTGGGACTTCCCGAGGTGGAGCTCCCCGTCGAGGCGATCGAGGATCCGATGCACTTCCGTTCCGGGGGCACCGACCCTGGCCGTGACGGATGCCGGGTGCCGCTGCCCTGGTCGGGTGAGCGCGCCCCCTACGGCTTCGGCGCGGGCGGCAGCTGGCTGCCCCAGCCCGCGGAATGGGCGCACTACACGGTCGCCGCCGAGCAGGAGGACCCCGCCTCGATGCTGCGGCTGTACCGGGCTGCGCTCGCCGAGCGCCGCGCGAACGACGACCTCCGCACCGAGTCGCTCTCGTGGCTCGAGCTCGCCGGCGATGTGGTGGCGTTCCGCCGCGGGGAGCGACGGGTCTCGGTCACCCATCTCGGCACAGCGCCGCTCGTTCTTCCGCCGGAACTCGCCGCAGCCTCCGTCGTTCTCACCAGCGCACCCCTCGAGGAAGGTGCGCTGCCTCCCGACACCACCGTCTGGCTCGATCTCTGAGCCGGCTCCTCAAACCCTGCACAACACAGCACGAAAGGAAAAGACAATGACGTCACCCAGACGCATCCTGATCGCCGGGCTCGCCGCCGCGGCCACCATCGGGGCACTGGCCGGCTGCTCGGCCGGAGACACCGCCAGTCCCTCGAACGGGAAGGTCGAGCTGCGCGTCGCGACCTTCCCGCCGGGCGCCGACGCGGCCGCGTATGAGGCCTTCGCCGCCCAGGAGAAGCAGTTCGAAGCCGAGCACAAGGACATCGACGTCATCGGCGTCGAGTACGAGTGGGAGGGCCCGACGTTCGCCGTGCAGCTGGCCGGCGGCAGCCTGCCGGACGTGTTCACCGTGCCGTTCACCGACTCGAAGACGCTTCTCGAGAACGGCCAGCTGATGGACGTCACCGACGAGATCGAAGAGCTCGGCTACACCGACAGCTTCAACCCGATCGTGCTCGACGGTGTCACCGACGGCGAGGGACGCATCTTCGGCTTCCCGCGCCAGGCCTACGCGATGGGGCTGCACTACAACCGGGACCTCTTCGAGCAGGCGGGCCTGGACCCCGATGCCCCGCCCACCACGTGGGACGAGGTCCGCCAGTATGCGAAGCAGATCTCCGAGAAGACCGGCAAGGCCGGTTACGCGCAGATGGCGATCAACAACACCGGCGGCTGGCAGCTGACCGCGCAGACCGTCGCGCGCGGCGGACGCACCCAGACCGACGCGCAGGACGGCTCGGCGACCTCGACCATCGACAACGACGGCACTCGCGCGGCGCTCGAGTTCCTCCACGCCCTCCGGTTCGAGGATGACTCCTTCGGTTCCAAGGTCGACCTCGACTGGGGCACCATCAACCAGGAGTTCGCCGCCGGGAACATCGGCATGTACACGTCGGGATCCGATGTGTACACCGCCCTCGTCCGCGACTTCGGCCTCAAGCCCGAGTCGTACGGGCTCACCGTCGTCCCGACCGAGGGCGCCGACCCCGGCACGCTCGGCGGCGGCGACATCGCCGTGATCAGCCCGACCGTCGACGAGAAGACCAAGGCCGCGGCGGTGACCTGGATCGACTGGTACTACATGCAGAAGCTGCTGGACAAGGACGCGGCGATCCTCGACGCCAAGACGCTCAACGAGTCGGGGCAGGCCGTCGGCACTCCCGTGCTGCCCGTGCTCAGCCGCGAGCTCTACGAGGAGTCGCTCGGCTGGATCGAGCCGTACATCAACGTGCCCCGTGACCAGATGACGCCGTTCATCGACTCGATCTGGGACCAGACACCGGTGGGGGAGCCCAAGAAGAAGACCCAGGAGGTCTACGCGCTCCTCGACACGGTGGTCCAGACGGTGCTCACCGATGAGAACGCCGACATCGACGCTCTCCTGGCGCAGGCCCAGACCGACGCGCAGGCCAAGCTCGACGAGTGATCCCTCCGGGCGTTCCGGCTCGCCCGCGTCTCACCCGTGACGCAGCGAGTCGGAACGCCCCCACCCACCTGCAGAAGGCACCCGAAAAGGCACCCCATGACGCTGACCCTCCCGGACCGTCCCGCGACGGACTCCGCACCGCCGCCGCCACCGGAGCGGCGTCCGCGCCGCACGCCGCTCACGTGGCTCCGCGGCGGCGGGTTGACGAACCTCCTGTTCGTGCTGCCGATGCTGTTCGTCTTCCTCTTCTTCTCGTGGTCGCCGATCGTCCAGTCGGTGATCATGAGCCTCCAGAAGACGAACCTGATCGTCTCCGAGTGGGTCGGGATCGACAACTACGCCGCCGTGCTGAGCGATCCCGAACTCGGCCGCGCCGTCGTCAACACGCTGTACTTCGCACTCCTCGCCCTGCTGTTCGGCTTCCCGCTGCCGCTGTTCATGGCCGTTCTCATGAGCGAGGTCAAGCGCGGCAAGGGCCTGTACTCCGCCCTCGCGTATCTGCCGGTCGTGATCCCTCCGGTGGTCGCCGTGCTGCTGTGGAAGTTCTTCTACGACGCGGGACCCAACGGCGTCTTCAACACGGTCCTCGGCTGGGTGGGCATCGGTCCCCAGCCGTGGCTGTCGTCGGCCGCGCAGGCGATGCCGTCGCTCGTGCTGGAGGCGACGTGGGCGGGGGCCGGCGGGTCGATCATCATCTACCTCGCGGCGCTGCTGAGCGTTCCGCCGGAGCTGTACGACGCCGCCGAGGTCGACGGCGCCGGGATCTGGCGCAAGGTGTGGCACGTCACGCTGCCGCAGCTGCGCGGAATCCTCTTCATCATGCTCATCCTGCAGGTGATCGCCACGGCCCAGGTGTTCCTGGAACCGTTCCTGTTCACGGGGGGCGGGCCGGCGGGAGCGACCAAGACCGTCCTGCTCTACATCTACGACAAGGCCTTCCGCAACAGCCTCGGCGGGGACTACGGCGAGGCCACCGCCGTGTCGGTGCTGCTGGCGACCGTGCTGGCGGTGCTGTCGTGGCTGTACTTCAGGCTCACCAACCGTTGGAGCACCTCATGACCACCTCGCTCGACCGCACGCGTCCGCCCGAGGGAGCGCGCGCGTGGCTGCGCCGCCGCCGAGAGGCGCGGACGTCCGTCGACGATCTCGCCGAGCGCTCGATCGTCTCGGCATCGGAGCGGCGCCGCCCCGGTACCCGCTGGGGCATGCGCGTGGTGCACGCGTTCCTCTTCGTCTCGCTCGTCGTCGCCGGACTCGGCCCCATCCTGTGGCTGATGAAGGCTGCAGTGACGCCGTCGCAGGACACCATCACCACGCCGTTCGCGCTGTGGCCGAACGGCATCGACTGGGAGAACCTGTCGACCGCGTGGAACGACATCCACATCGACCAGTACTTCCTCAACACGATCGTCATCGCTCTCGGCGCCTGGTTCACGCAGCTGTTCATCGCGACGACGGCCGGGTACGCGCTGTCGGTGCTGCGGCCGAAGTACGCCTCGATCCTCAACGCGCTCGTGCTGGCGACCCTGTTCATTCCGGGCATCGTGCTGCTCGTGCCGCTGTACCTGACGATCGTCCGGCCGCCGTTCATCGACGCATCGTTGCTGAACAACTACCTCGCGGTGTGGCTGCCGATGGGCGCGAACGCGTTCAACATCCTGCTCGTCAAGCGCTTCTTCGACTCTCTGCCGCGCGAGGTGTTCGAGGCGGCGCGCACCGACGGAGCCGGGGCGTTCCGGCTGTTCTGGTCGATCGTGCTGCCGATGTCCAAGCCCATCCTCGGCGTCGTCTCGGTGTTCGCGATCATCGCGGCGTGGAAGGACTACCTCTGGCCGAAGCTGGTGCTCCCCGATCCGGCGGTGCAACCGCTGTCGGTGCGGCTTCCCGACGTCGCCAGCCAGACCGAGCTCGACGTGTTCCTGGCCGCCCTGGCCATCGCGACGCTCATTCCCATCGTGATGTTCCTGCTGTTCCAATCGGTGTTCCTGCGATCGGCCGGCCTCGGCGGCGCCGTCAAGGGCTGAGGGTCTGCACAACTCCTCCCCTCCGTGAGCGTCGGCCGATCCGGCCCGCGCGCCGGTGCCCGCGCCGCGCGCGGCGTACGCCGAATCGGAGGAGTTATGCAGATGCCCCCGCGGATCAGCGAGCCCGCTTGACGTGCTCGTACGCGGCCAGGGCGGCACGGCGGGTCTCGCCGAGGTCCACGATCGGCTCGAGGTCGGCGCTGTCGGGTGCCCATTGGGCCACGTAAGCGCCATGTGGGTCGAACTTCTCCGCCTGCCGCTCCGGGTTGAAGATGCGGAAATACGGTGCCGCGTCGGCGCCCGACCCGGCGACCCACTGCCAGTTGAACGGGTTGCTGGCCGCATCCGCGTCGACGAGCGTGTCCCAGAACCACTGCTCGCCTTCGCGCCAGTGGATGGCGAGGTTCTTCGTCAGGAACGACGCCGTCACCATCCGGACGCGGTTGTGCATGATTCCGGTCTCCCAGAGCTCCCGCATCCCCGCATCCACGAGCGGCACGCCGGTGCGGCCCCGCTGCCACGCGTCGAGGTGGGACGGGTCGATGTCGGGCCACGGGAAGGCGTCGAACGAGGCGCGCCAGTTGCGGGTGGCCAGATCGGGGAAGTGGAAGAGAGTGTGCCAGGCGAACTCGCGCCAGCCGATCTCCGACAGGAACCGGTGGGCGGATGCCGCGTGCGCACCGCTTCCTGCGGCCTCGATCGTCTCGTGCCAGACGGTGTGGTGGCTGAGCTCGCCCCAGCGCAGGCGCGGTGACAGCTGGGAGGTGACTCCGGCCGACGGTTCGTCGCGGGCGCGGTCGTAGTCGCCGAGGTCCTCGGAGAGGAAGGTGCGCAGCCGTCGCCGTGCGGCCAGCTCGCCGGGTTGCCACCTCTCCCGCAGTCCCCCTGCCCAGTCGGGGGCGGTCGGCAGCAGCTCCCAGTCGTCGAGGTCGTCGCCCCGGGCGCCGATGCCGTCGATCGTGCGCGGTTCGGGCAGCGGCGCTCGCGGCGAGGGCAGCGCGAGGCAGGCGTTCCAGAACGGGGTGAAGACGGAGTAGGGCGAATCGCTGCCGGTGCGTACGGTCCATGGCTCGAACAGAAGATTCGCCCCGAACGACTCCACCGTGAGGCCCTGATCGCGCAGGCTCGATTTCAGAGCGGTGTCGATCTCGCGCTCGGTGCCGCCGTAGCGGCGGTTCCAGAAGACGGCGTCGGCACCGACCTCGGCCGCCACCGCAGGAACGACGTCGGCGGCCGGTCCGCGCCGAAGCACGAGCGAGCCGCCACGGTCGGCGAGTCGTGTCGCGAGCTCGGCGAGACTGTGGTGCAGCCACCATCGTGCCGCGCCACCGAGAGGGCGGACCCCGGCGGACTCCTCATCGAGCACGAACAGCACCGCGACACGCCCACGACCGTGCGCCGCCGCCCGGTCGTCTGCCGCCCGATCGACCGCTGCGCGGAGAGCGGGGTTGTCGGCCAGCCGCAGGTCGTCGCGGAGCCAGACCAGCGACGTCGTCGCGCTCACGCGGCCGCGACCTCCGCGGCGACCGAACCCGGTCGCGCGGGCTCCTCGCCCGGAACGACGTGCCCGCGGGGCACCGCCACCTTCAGGGCGCCCTTCTCGATGCGTGCCGTGACGTGGGTGGCCTCTCCGAACTCATCGCCGTCGAGCTGCACCGCCTGCGCGCTCTGCGCGGCCAGGTCGATGCCGACCCCGCGGGTGAACCGCACCGCGTTGTCCCTCGTGCGCAGCGCCAGGATCCGTCGGCCGGCGCGGAAGCGACGCAGCACGCTGTTGTCCCATGCCACGCGCCGCCACACCAGAAGCCAGCCGAACGCGCTCTTGGGCTGGAAGATCGCGATGTCGAGTTCGCCGTCGGTGACCGACGCCTCCGGGATCAGCTCGAGTCCGGCCGGCAGCGACCCGCAGTTCGCGAAGACCACGCTCTGCACCTGCGCACGGTGCACCTTGTGGCCGGGCACCTGGTACATCACCGGGAACGGCTTGGCCTTCACGAGCGACCGCGCTGCGCCGTCGACATAGGCGACCCAGCCGACCTTCTTCTTGAGGTCGCCGCTCGTGTTGGCGATCATCGCGGCGTCCAGCCCCATGCCGCCCATCACCACGAACGCGCGCTTCTCGCTCGACCCGTCCTCGCGCGCGAGTGTCGCGATCCCCACGTCGATCGGCAGTACGTCGCCGTCGAACGCGGCGGTGATCATGGACTCCGGGTTGTCGAGCGGCAGCTGCAGGTTGCGGGCGAGGAGGTTCCCGGTTCCGCTCGGCACGATCGCCAGCGGCACCTCCGAACCGCTCATCGCTTCGCTGACCGCGCGAACGGTGCCGTCGCCTCCGGCCACCAGCACCGCGTTGACGCCCTCCTTCAAGGCCTGACGCGTGACGTCGTCGCCGAGGTCGTCGACCGTCGTCTCATAGAAGAGGGGTTCGGACCAGCCCGCGTCCTTCGCCAGGCTCGCGACCTGCTCTCGCAGCGCGTCGCCGTCGACCTTGATCGGGTTGTATACGAGCGCCGCCTTGGGGTTCGGTCGGCCGGGCTCGTCGGAGAGCGGCTCGGTGCGGCCTTCCTCGTCGACCCGCCGCGCGTGGCCGCCTTCGCCGTCGGTGGTGTCGGGGGCGACGTCCTCCGGTTCCCGGATCACCTCGTCGGGGGCCGCTGCCTGCTCCGGGTCGGGCCCGGGGACTGCGGCTGCGTCGGAAGGGGAGGAGCCGTGCGTCGTGCCGGGATCGGTCGCCATGCGTACAGAGTATTGCCGCGCAGGAGGCCGCGGCGAGGGCTTGACGCGTGCCCTCCGGGATGCCGTCTGCGAGACTCCTTCGATTCGCGTGCCGCCGGCACGCCGGGGCCGGCCCCGCCTGGGCGGGCGCTCGCGTCGGCTCGGTGGTGGAGGAGTTGTGCAGACGGCCCCCGCGCCAGAGTGGGGGGCCCAGCCCTTCACTAGACTTGAGGGGTGATCGATCTGGCTCTTCTCCGCGACAACCCGGACCTCGTCAAGCGCTCCCAGGAGGCGCGCGGCGAGTCGTCGGACACGGTCGACGCGGCGATCGCGGCCGATCACGCCCGCCGCGCGGCCATCACGACCTTCGAGGAACTGCGCGCGGCCCAGAACGCGCACGGCAAGCGGGTGGCGCAGGCGCCGAAGGAGGAGAAGGCCGCACTGGTCGCCGAGGCGAAGGAGCTCAGCGAGCGCGTCAAGAGCGCGCAGCAGGCGGTCACCGAGGCCGAGGAGGCCGCGTCGGAGGCGCTTGCCCGCATCGAGAACATCGTCATCGAGGGTGTTCCCGCCGGCGGCGAAGACGCGTTCGTGACCCTCCGCACGCACGGCGAGATCCCCCGGTTCGACTTCGCGCCGCGCGACCACCTCGCCCTCGCCGAAAAGCTCGGCGCCATCGACATGCAGCGGGGCGCCAAGGTCTCCGGGGCGCGGTTCACCTTCCTCACCGGCATCGGCGCGCGGCTGGAGATGGCCCTCATGAACCTCGGCATGGAGCGGGCGCTCGCCGCCGGCTTCGTGCCCATGATCCCGCCCACCCTCGTGCGTTCCGAGGTGATGCGCGGCACCGGCTTCCTCGGTCAGCACGCCGACGAGGTCTACCGCCTCGACGACGACGACCTCTACCTCGTGGGAACGAGCGAGGTGCCCCTCGCCGGCTATCACATGGACGAGATCCTCGATCTGTCGGCGGGCGCCAAGCGCTATGCCGGCTGGTCCACCTGCTATCGCCGCGAGGCGGGCTCGCACGGCAAGGACACCCGCGGCATCATCCGCCTGCACCAGTTCAACAAGCTGGAGATGTTCGTCTTCACCACCCCCGAGGATGCCGAGGCCGAGCACCTGCGGCTCGTCGAGATGCAGGAGGCGATGCTCCGCGACCTCGGCCTGAGCTACCGCGTGATCGACGTCGCCGCCGGCGACCTCGGTTCCTCGGCCGCCCGGAAGTACGACATCGAGGCGTGGGTGCCCACGCAGGACGCCTACCGCGAGCTGACGTCGACGTCGAACTGCACGACGTTTCAGGCGCGGCGCCTCAACGTCCGGCACCGTCCGGCCGCGGTCGACGGGGCCGCGGCGAAGACGACACCGGTGGCGACCCTCAACGGGACGCTGGCCACGACTCGCTGGATCGTCGCGATCCTCGAGACGCATCAGCGCGAGGACGGCTCGGTCGTGATCCCGGAGGTCCTCCGTCCGTATCTCGGAGGGCTCGAGGTCGCGGAGCCGATCGCGTGAGTCGGGGTGCGCGCGGCGAGGAGCGGCTTCCCGCGACCGGCTCGGTCGATGTCGTCCGTCCCAAGAAGGCGGCCAAGCTCGTCGAAGGGATCGCCGCCGACACCGAGAAGCCCGACGTGGCGGTCGGTCGGCTGCTCATCGCGCTCGACATCGACGGCACCGTTCTCCTGGAGGACGAGTCCCTGAGCCCGGGTGTGCTGGAGGCCGTCGCTCACGCGCAGCGCGTGGGGCACGAGGTCATGCTGGCCACGGGGCGGTCGTGGGAGGGGACCCGGGGCATCCTGCACGTGCTGGGTCTGGAGCCCGAGTACGTCGTGTGCTCGAACGGCGCGGTCATCATGCGGCGGCACGGTGGTGACCTCGCCGACGAGACCCGATACGACCGGTTCCACGTCGAGACCTTCGATCCCACCGAGGTCCTGCACCTCCTGCGCACGCACCTGCCCGATGCGAAGTACATGGTCGAGCTCGCCGACGGGCGCCGCCTGTACACGGAGGCGATGGACGACTGGAACCTCACCGCGGCCGCGCGCGTCTCGTTCGAGGACCTGGCGGCACAGCCGGTGTGCCGCGTCGTGGTGGTCTCTCCGGACGACACCGACGACGACTTCGTGGGTCTGGTGAGCCGCATCGGCCTCAACAAGGTGTCGTATGCCGTGGGCTGGTCGGCGTGGCTCGACATCGCGCCCCAGGGGGTCGACAAGTCGACGGCGCTCGAGCGCGTCCGCGTGCTGCTCGGGATCGACCCCGCTCACGTCCTCGTCATGGGTGACGGGCGCAACGACGTCGGGATGTTCCGCTGGGCACGGGAGCACGGCGGGCGTGCCATCGCGATGGCGCAAGGCCCCGAAGAGGTGCTGCGCGAGGCGTCCGAGACGACGTCGTCCGTGCACGCCGGTGGCGTGGCCGCGATCCTCCGGCACCTCTGAGAGCGACGGCGTTCGCACACCGACCGGACCCCGCGGGTGGTTAACAGCGGCCCCTCAGGCGGATTCGGCCAGAATGGGGGTGCTCGATCGTCGAGTTCCCGAGTCCACTAGAATCGTCCCCTGTCGGCCGGATGCCCCGTGCATCTGCCGGGAGGGTTGTCCGAGCGGCCGAAGGATCCGGTCTTGAAAACCGGTGGGCAGCAATGTCCCGTGGGTTCGAATCCCACACCCTCCGCTTCAGAAAGGCATGCCGTGAGCGAAACCCCCGACGCCACGCCGGCAGGTGCGACGCGCGCGCCACTGGCTCGCCACGGTATCCAACGCTCGCCGAGCCCGCTCGCCCAGATCCTGACGGTCCTCGGGGCGATGGTCGCCGTCGTCGCCGTCAGTGTGGGCGCCGTCGGGGCCTTCTATGTGTGGGACGCGGCGCAGGCGCTCGACCGCAACAGCGTGTCCATCGGCGAGGAGTCGCTCCCGCCGTCGATCGGTGAGATCGAGGGCGGCGTCAACCTACTCGTCGTCGGCACCGACTCGTGCGAGGGCGCCAACGCCGAGCTGTCCAAGGCGTGCAAGGCCGGGACCACGGCGGGTGAGCGCAACGACGTGACGATGCTCGTCCACATCAGCGACAAGCCGCGGCGTGTGACGGTCATCTCGTTCCCGCGCGACATGATCGTCCCCATTCCGTCGTGCCCCACCGGCGACGGCGGATCGTACTCGGCGATGAGCGCGCAGATGCTCAACTCGTCGTACATGTACGGCGGACTCCCGTGCTCCGTCCTCACGATCGAGGCGCTCACCGGTGTCGACATCCAGTACGCGGCGTCCATCCGCTGGACCGGCGTCATCAACATGTCCGACGCGATCGGCGGCGTGGACGTCTGTGTCGCCGACGACATCAAGGACAAGCACACCGGGCTCAAGCTCAAGAGGGGCAATCACACCCTCGTCGGCAAGCAGGCCCTGCAATTCCTGCGCATCCGCCACGGCATCGGCGACGGGTCCGACCTCGGCCGCATCTCCAACCAGCAGCAGTTCATGAGCTCGATGGTGCGAAAGCTCCAGTCCGGCGGCGTGCTCGCGAACCCCGCCGTGCTCTTCAACCTCGCCACGACCGCGGTCGCGCAGGTGCAAAGCAAGCAGCTCGTGCTCAGCGACACCCTGACCAATCCGCAGCGGATGGTGCAGATCGCGATGGCCGTCAAGAGCGTGCCGTACAAGGACATCGTCTTCGTTCAGTACCCGACCGTGTACGCCGAAGGCGGTGGCCGGGTCCTGCCCGTCAAGGATGCCGCGACCGTCCTCTTCGACGCGCTCGAGGAGAACAAGGAGATCAAGCTCACCGGCAGCGCCAGCCAGGGCTACGGCGTCGAGGTGGTCGGTGAGGCCGAGCAGCCCGACCCGTCCTCGACGGCATCGCCGAGCGCGACCGGAACCCCGACCAAGAGCCCCACGCCGAGCGGCACGTCGACCCCGAAGCCCACCGAGACCGCGGTCGACCTCCCGACGCAGATCGCGGGGCAGACCGCCGCCGACGTCACCTGCACGCAGGCGCAGCGCTGACGCGTCGGCCGGTTCGTGGGCCGGGCGACGAGCAGTTATGATGGGCGGGTGTGTTCGCGTCGCGCGCGGCCGGACACCTGGAGACGTCGCATAGTCAGGCCTAGTGCACCACCCTGCTAAGGTGGAGTCCCCTTACGGGGACCGAGGGTTCAAATCCCTCCGTCTCCGCCAGAAGCTCGCCGGATACGGCGGGCTTCTTGCGTTTGTGGGGCGGTCGCTCGCCGCGTACGTGGACAGTCCACCCCGGCCGAGCAGCATCGTCGATAGCGTCGCTCCGTGACCGCTCCGCACGCCTCGCCCTCGCACGTCTCGTTCTCCGTCTGCGCCTGGCCTGCGCCGGACAACCCGGCTGGCGCGTTGCGCGCGGGCTCTCTCACCGTCACGGCCGGGGATGCGGCGGATCCCGCCGCGTCGGTCGTGGTCCATCGATGGTTCGACGAGAGAGGTGTGGCGGCGCTCCAGCGGTGGCCGGATGACCCGGCAGGACGCACCCCCTGGGTGATGTGGCGTGCCACGGGGCATGGCGAGCGTCTCGTCACGGTCGGCATCGACACCGACTCGGATGATCACCTGCTCGCGGTGGCGTCGGTGACTGTCGACGGCGTGGTGGTCTGGCAGCAATCACCGGCCGAGAGCCTCACGGGTACTCTTGCGAGGGGCCTGGTCGATGGGCTCGCCGGCGCAGTGGCGGCGAGTCCGCCCGACCTCGGTGAGGGCGAGGCATGGGCGACGGGCGAGCGCC
>JBMDWQ010000054.1:0-10142 GCA_048594675.1 Microbacterium sp.
GACGTCGCCGTGCACCTCCACGTGAGGAAGTGTGAGGACGAAGCCGTGGCCATGCGAGCCGGGAACGGCGCGCGGCGGCTGTGGAGCCTCATCGGCTGCCGTCATCACCTGCTCACCGACGTCGACGGCGAGGTTGCCGGCCTGGCTCCGGTAGGCGACCGCGAGACGACCGGCGACGACCGCCCAACGATGATCCGAGAATGCCGCCTTGACGGGCCGCACCACGCGTGTGCGCATGAACGTGGACCGCAGGTGAGCGTCCCAGACCGAGTCGTGCAGTCGTCCATCCTCGGACATCCGCCACTGCACGCGGATCGTCTCGGTCATCAACGGATCGATGCCGCCCGTGATGGCGGGAGCGCTGCCTCGCGCCCACGCCCAATCGACCTTCTGCGCGCGAGAGCGACGCTCCAGCGACCATCCGGTCGCAGGGAGGAGATCCGTCACGTCGTCGCTCAGTCCCGCCCCCTTCGCGAAGTCGGAGATCTCGGGGGCCAGCTCGAGGACGACGCGACCGTCGCGATAGCGCACGGCTCTGCCCGTCTGCGTCTCCGACCGCCACTCGACCTCGACGGAGAAGTCCAGTCCCTCCCCCGTCCAGACCGGCTCGCGAACGGTCGGCGCCACCCGTAGCCGCGGCATCGTCGCCTCGTGGATCGGCACCAGATCGAAGCGGCCGGCACGCAGGAGTGCTACTTTGATCCGCCGCCAGGGGTCGAGATGCGCGTCGGCGTCGCGGCTGATCCGTGGGAGCAGGTCCGTCACGAACGCGCGGATCCGCTCCTGGTCCGCATCGCTCCGCGCTGCGCCGCTGAAGAGCGTCAGCACCCGCATGTGGAGTTGATAGGCGAGGAACCGCGGGTACAGCTCGGCGAAGCGCGGCTGTCGGAGGTCGTCTTCGATCCAGGTGAAGACGCGGGACACCGCGTCGAGGTACTCGCCCAGGTCGTCGTGGAAGGACGCGCTGGTCGTCGCGGTCGGTGTGCGGTTCCACAGGTAGTACGGCGTCTCCACCATCAGGGAGACGACCTCTGCTCGGGCGTGCGCCGCGATGTCGAAGGCGATGTCCTCCCAGATCTGGCGACCGCCCTCCGGAAAACGCACGTGCTTGTCCCGCAAGAACTGGGTGCGGAAGAACTTGTGGGGGTTCATCGGCAGGAGCGGGTGGGTATCCGTCCAGTCGATCGCGTTCTCCACGTCGTGATCGACGTCGCGCATCGCCCACCCCGGCGTGTTGCTCTTGGACTCCTTGCCATCCACGACGTCCGCGCCCGTGCGTGTCGCCAAGTCGTAGGCGGCGCGCAGAGCGTCCGGATAGAGGCGGTCGTCATGATCGATGAACGCGATGAACTCGCCGCGTGCCTCATCGATGCCGTGATTACGCGGCCGCGAGGGCCATCCCGACGGCGGCAGCTCGAACACCCGGTAGTTCGGGCGGGTCGCAGCGAAGGCCCGGAGCCGCTTCGCGGTGTCGTCGGGTGAGCCATCGTCGATCAGCAGGACCTCGATGTCCTCCTGCGGCATGGTCTGACGGTCCACGCTCGCGACGAGCTCGTCGAGATGGTGGCTGGAACGGTAGGTCGGGACGACGACGGTGACCTTGGGCACCGCGCCAGGCTATCGGGCCAGGCGCCGCTCAGCATCCGCGGCACGGCGGCTAGAATCGATCGGAAACCCACATTCAGGCACGCTGACACAGTGCCGCACATACCGTTCGAGGAGACACCCATGCCGCAGATTCCCGACAAGCCCGCGCTGGAAGGCCTCGAGCAGAAGTGGGATGCCGAGTGGTCGGCACAGGGCACCTATCTCTTCGACCGCGACGCCGCCAAAGCCGTGGGTCGCTCCGGCGTGTTCTCGGTCGACACCCCGCCGCCGACTGCGTCGGGCTCGTTGCACATCGGTCACGTCTTCAGCTACACCCACACCGACGTGAAGGTCCGCTTCGAGCGGATGCGCGGCAAGACCGTCTTCTATCCGATGGGGTGGGACGACAACGGCCTGCCGACCGAGCGCCGGGTCCAGAACTACTACGGGGTCCGCTGCGATCCGTCCCTCCCCTACGACGCCGACTTCACGCCGCCGTTCGCCGGAGACGCGAAGAGCCTCAAGCCGGCAGACCAGGTGCCGATCAGCCGCCGGAACTTCATCGAGCTGTGTGAAGAGCTGACCCTCCAGGACGAGAGACTGTTCGAAGACCTCTTCCGCCAGCTCGGTCTCTCGGTCGATTGGACTCAGACCTACCGGACCATCTCCGACGACACGATCCGCACGAGCCAGCTGGCATTCCTCCGCAACCTGGAACGGGGCGAGGCATATCAGGCGCTCGCACCTACCCTGTGGGACATCGACTTCCGCTCGGCCATCGCGCAGGCGGAGCTCGAAGATCGCGAACAGCAGGCCGCGTATCACCGCCTCGCCTTCCACAAGACCGACGGCTCCGGGGACATCCACATCGAGACCACGCGACCCGAGTTGCTCGCCGCGTGCGTCGCGCTGGTCGCCAACCCCGACGACGAGCGCTATCAGCCCGTCTTCGGCACGACGGTGCGCACGCCCGTGTTCGACGTCGAGGTGCCCGTCCTCGCCCACCCGCTGGCGCAGAAGGACAAGGGGTCGGGGATCGCCATGATCTGCACGTTCGGCGACGTCACCGACATCATCTGGTGGCGTGAACTCGACCTCCCCAACCGCACGATCCTCGGCAAGGACGGGCGCGTGCTCCCTGATGCTCCGGCGGCGATCGCCTCGGAGAAGGGGAAGGCTGCCTACGCCGAACTGGCAGGCAAGACCGTGTTCAGTGCCAAGAAGCGCATGGTCGAACTGCTCGAGGAATCGGGCGAGCTCCTGCAGGTGTCGGCGCCGTTCGCGCACCCCGTGAAGTTCTATGAGAAGGGCGACCGCCCGCTGGAGATCGTCTCGACGAGGCAGTGGTATCTGCGCAACGGCGCCCGTGACGCCGACTTCCGCGCGCGACTCATCGAGCTCGGCCGTGAAATGGGCTGGCACCCGGATTTCATGCGCGTGCGCTACGAGAACTGGACCAACGGGCTGACGGGTGACTGGCTCGTCTCACGGCAGCGGTTCTTCGGCGTGCCGATCCCCGTGTGGTACGGCCTGGACGAGAACGGGGAGCGCGACTACACACGGGTGATCACGCCCGATCTCGGCCAGCTGCCTGTCGACCCCACGATCGACGCACCTGCAGGCTACGACGAGTCGCAGCGCGGTGTCCCGGGCGGATTCGATGCCGAGAGGGACATCTTCGACACCTGGGCGACGTCCTCGCTCACCCCGCAGCTCGCGGGAGGCTGGCAGCGCGACGACGAGCTCTGGTCGCTCGTGGCGCCGTTCGACGTGCGCCCCCAGGGCCAGGACATCATCCGCACCTGGCTGTTCTCCACCATGGTCCGCTCGGCCCTGGAAGACGGACGTGCGCCGTGGTCCGGCGCCGCGATCTCCGGTTTCATCGTCGACCCCGACCGCAAGAAGATGTCGAAGTCGAAGGGGAACGTCGTCACACCGGCTGACATCCTCTCCTCGCACGGCACCGACGCGGTGCGCTACTGGGCGGCGTCGAGCCGCCTGGGGGCGGACGCGGCGTTCGACCCGCAGAACCCCACTCAGGTGAAGATCGGCCGCCGGCTGGCGATCAAGGTGCTCAACGCCGCGAAGTTCGTCCTCTCCTTCCCCGTGCCCGAAGGGGCGCGCATCACGCACGACCTCGATGCATCGATGCTCGCCACGCTCGACCGGGTTGTTCGCGACGCAACTCGCGCGTACGAGGAGTTCGACCACGCGCGTGCGCTCGAGCTCACCGAGGCCTTCTTCTGGACGTTCTGCGACGACTACCTCGAGCTCGTCAAGGAGCGCGCCTATGACCAGACGGATGCGGGGCAGCCCTCCGCGGCGCTGGCCCTGCGACTCGCGCTCTCGACTCTCCTTCGACTCCTCGCACCCGTCCTGTCCTTCGCGGCGGAG
The DNA here is from genome assembly GCA_048594675.1 of Microbacterium sp. Lineage (GTDB taxonomy): Bacteria > Actinomycetota > Actinomycetes > Actinomycetales > Microbacteriaceae > Microbacterium. Next base: position 3,982 of record JBMDWQ010000054.1, read on the forward strand.
GAGGCGTGGTCCTGGTTCGAAGACGGGTCCATCCACACCGCCGCGTGGCCGGTCCCGCTCGAGATCGAGGGCGACCCTGCGGTCCTGCGGATCGTCGGGGAAGCGCTCATCGGAGTGCGGCGCGCCAAGACCGAGGCCAAGGCCTCGCAGAAGACCCCCGTCGAGACGATCACCCTGGCCGGGCCCGAGGAGGTGCTCGCCGCCCTGCGCGCGGCCGAAGGCGATCTGAAGGCCGTCGGCCGAATCGCCGAGGTCTCGTACCAGAGCGCCGAGGAGCTCGCCGTCAGCGGTGTCGTCCTGGCCCCGGCGGAGGGCTGACATGCGACTGGGGACGCGCTGGCTCAGCGGTGACCCGGTCCCTGCGGCGGTGCCGAGCGAGCTTCACGCTCAGATCGCGGCGGTCGACACGGCGATCGCCCGGGACCTCCTCGGTCAGCCTCGGCCGTCCTGGACGCTGACCTTCTTGGAGAACCGACCCGTCGCCGAGCTCGACACCGGAGTGCTCGTCGAGCTCACCTCATCGGGCCAGGTCGTCGTGCGGCACGACGTCGACGACGACTTCTCCTGACGCGGCGCTGGAAGCCGAGTCCGCCTCCGCGCCCGCTCGACGGGTGCCGCCGACGACGAGCGGAAGGGCGAGGAGCGACACCACGACCACGACTGCCCCGCCGATCCAGAAGGGAAGTCGCAGGTCGACGCGGCCCACCATGCCTCCGAGGAGCGTGGCGACGGGAAACAGGCCCCAGGTCACGGTTCGGATGACACCGAGAACGCGCCCGAAGATCTCCTGAGGGACGATCTGCTGCCGAAGGCTCCCCCACGGCACATTCCACACCGAGACTGCCGCGGCGGAGACCGCGAACACGGCCACGGCAACCCACGCCGTCGGGGCGAGACCGGTCAGCACCAGGGTGACGCCGGTCGTGATCATGGCGACCGCCATCACCGGCCCCCGTCCGAAGCGGCTGACGAGGCGCGAGGCCACGAGAGACCCGACGAGGGCGCCTGCTCCGATGCCCGCCGTGACGAACCCGACGGCCACGAGCGGAACCTCGAGGGTGTCGAGGAAGAAGAGGATGAGCACGGCCTGCGCGAACGCCAGCGAGGAACCGATCACGGACGTGAAGACGACCATCGCGCGCAGATACCGGTGGCGCCACAGGTAGCGCAAGGCTTCGCGCGTCGTGATCGGGGCGGGGGCGAGCACACCCGTCAGCGGTTCTGCGACGACCCCCGCTGCCAGATCGCCGTCGTCTCGCGCGGTCGGCCCCGGTCGATCGCGCAACGGGCGTGCCGCCGAGAGGGGCAGGAACAGCGCGAGGGCGATCGGTATCAGGTAGCCGGCGCCGCCCACCCAGAGGGGCAGGGCCAGTGCCGCGGCGAAGAGGACCCCGGCGATCGGTGTCGCGATGAAGCTGTCGATCGTCACCTGCGCGGCCTGCATCCAGCCGTTGGCTCGGTCGAGTTGCTCGCGCCGCACGACGCCGGGGATCACGGCGCTCGTGGCGTTGTCGAACAGCGTCTCCCCCAGTCCGAAGACGACCGTCGCGACGAACAGCGCCCACAACGAGAGCTGACCGCTCACGGCGAGGATCGCGAGCCAGACCGCCACAGCCCCACGCAGGCCGTTGGCGAGGGCCATGATGACGCGCCGGTCGTAACGGTCGACGATCATTCCGGCGGGGAGTCCGAAGACGAGCCACGGAAGGAACGCCAAAGCGCCGATCACCGAGATCAGCAGAGGATCCCGAGTGAGGGTGGTGGCGGCCAGGGGAACGGCGGTGCGTCCCAGGCCATCGGCGAGGTTGCTGAACGCGGCTGCGGTCCAGAGCTTTCGAAAGTCGCCGCCCAGGGGCAGGCGGCCGGTGGCGGATGAATCGCGCATGTCAGTTGCTCTCGGGAGGGAGGGGAAAGAGGTCGACTCGGAGGGAGAAGGGAACGACACCCTCGCCTTCCTGATCGCGGTAGCGGTCGCTGGCATCGTTGAGCACCCCCATGAGCGTCTCAGCCAGTTCGCGCGCCTGCTCCTCGGTCACGCGGATCGTCGTGCTGGAGATCACCGCCGCGGCGTCGTAGAGGTCTTCCGGGGTCTTCATGCTGTCGCCGACGTACCGCAGGAGCTGCTGATGGCGGCGGTTGAGGAACTCGCTCATGATGACCTGGGTCGCCGCTCGCCCGGACGGGGTCTTCATGACCGCGGGGTTGGTGAAGGAGACCGAGCCCTTCGGCCGCTCCCACCACCGCTCGCGCGCCGACCCTCGGTCGGCTACCTCACGGATCAGGTCGTGCTTGGCGAGCGCCCGCAGGTGGTAGCTCGTGGCCCCCGACGACTCCCCCGTCAGCTGTGCGAGCGAGCTGGCCGTCTGCGGACCGAACTGGGACAGGATGTCGTACATCCGGACGCGCAAGGGGTGTGCGAGCGCCCGCAGGGCGCCGGCGTCGAGCACACGCTCGGGGCTGGGGATCTCGGCGGGTTCCGTCATGAATGCAAAGATACCTTTGCAAGTCACTGTTTGCAAAGAAAACTTTGTAGTGCAGGCCGCGTTGCCCCGCCTAGGCTGGAGACATGACGGATGCCTCCTTGTCCAACCCCCTGCTTTCCCTCACCTCCGCGCTGCCGTACGGCCTGCCGGACTACCGCACCATCCGTCCCGAGCACTTCCTGCCGGCCTTCGAGCACGCGTTCGCCGAACATCGGCGAGAGATCGAGGCGATCACGCGGGTGCGATCGATGCCTACTTTCGAGAACACGATGCTTCCGCTGGAACGCTCGGGTGCCCTGCTCGGCCGCATCGCGCGGACGTTCTACACGGTGTCGTCCGCCGACGCCACGCCGGAGATTCAGGCCATCGATGAGGCCCTGGCCCCGCTGATGGCGGCGCACCACGACGCCATCCAGCTCGACCCCTCCCTCTTCTGGCGCATCCGCACCCTTCACGAGCAACTCGAGAGCCTCGACCTCGACGACGAGTCCCGGTACGTCGTGGAACGCCACTTCCGGGAGATGTCGCACGCGGGCGCCGGGTTGGACGAGGAGCAGAAGGCCCGCCTCACCACGCTCAATCAGCGGCTGTCGGTGCTGACCACGACTTTCGAGAAGAACCTGCTGGCCGACACCAACGAGCTCGCGGTCGTCTTCGACGACGCCGCGGAACTGGACGGACTGACCTCGGGAGAGCTCTCCGCGGCCGCCCGCGCGGCGAGGGAGCGGGGACTCGAGGGCAAGTACGTAGTCACGCTGACGCTCTTCACGGGGCATCCGTACCTGTCCACACTCATCCGGCGGACGAGCCGCGAACGCATCATGACGGCGTCTCGGTCGCGAGGATCCCGCGGTAACGCCAACGACAACCGCGACGTGCTTCGTGAGATCGTGCGTATGCGCGCCGAACGCGCCGCCCTGCTCGGATTCGACAGCCACGCGGCGTACGTGACGAGCGATGAGACGGCGGGCACTCCCGGCGCCGTGCACGACATGCTGCGACGCCTCGCGCTCCCCGCCGCAGCGAACGCGCGCGAGGAGCAGCGTGCGCTGCAGGAGATCATCGACGCGAGCGACGCGCCGTTCCCGCTGGAGCCCCATGACTGGGCGTTCTACACCGAACGCGTTCGCGCCGCTCGATTCGACCTCGACCAGACGGCTCTGCGTCCATGGTTCGAGGCAGAGCGTGTGCTCGTCGACGGCGTCTTCCGCGCCGCGACGGCGCTGTACGGCGTGACGTTCACGGAGCGCCCCGACATCCCGGGATACCACCCCGACGTGCGCGTGTTCGAGGTGATCGAGGAGGACGGCACGGGGCTCGGCCTCTACCTCCTGGATCTCTACACGCGCGACACCAAACGCGGCGGGGCGTGGATGAACTCCATCGTCACTCAGTCACGGTTGGAGGGCACCTCCCCCATCGTCGTCAACAATCTCAACGTTCCCCAGCCCGCGGTGGGTGAGCCGACGCTCTTGACGCTCGACGAGGTCACGACGCTGTTCCACGAGTTCGGGCATGCGCTGCACGGGCTGTTCGCCTCGGTGACCTACCCCCACTTCGCCGGGACGAACGTCCGGCGTGACTTCGTGGAGTTCCCCAGCCAGGTGAACGAGATGTGGATCCTGTGGCCCGAGATCCTTGCGGCGTATGCGACGCACGTCGACACCGGCGAACCGCTGAGCGACGAGGTGGTCGCCAGGTTGCACGCCTCCGAACGCTTCAATCAGGGATTCGCGACGAGCGAGTATCTCGCGGCCTCCTGGATCGACCAGGCGTGGCACTCGCTCGATGTCGCCTCCGCTGCGGAGGGCATCGACGTCGCGGAGTTCGAAGCCCGGGCGCTCGCGGAGATCGGCCTCGACAATCCGGCGGTGCCGACGCGGTACTCGTCGACCTACTTCGCCCACGTCTTCTCCGGCGGCTACAGCGCGGGCTACTACTCCTACATCTGGAGCGAGGTGCTCGACGCCGACACCGTCGACTGGTTCCGTGAGAACGGCGGTCTCAGCCGCGCGAACGGGGAACGGTTCCGGCGTCGGCTGCTCGGGGTCGGCGGCGCCAAAGATCCGCTGGAGGCCTACCGGGACTTCCGCGGTCGTGACGCGCGCATCGAACCCCTGTTGGCCCGCCGCGGGTTGGACGCAACGCACGACGCCTGACCGCGCGTCAGCCCGACCTCTCCACGCGGTACACCACGCGCGCGAACTGGCCCGCTGGGGTCGCGGACACGAGCCGCAGGGAGGAGGCCTCCACGCGTCGCGGGAGCAGCGGAGCGCCACCGGTCAACAGCACGGGTGCGAACGACACAGCGATCTCGTCGAGCTCTCCGGCATCGAGAAACTGACCCGCCAGGTCGCCCCCGCCCACCACCCAGATGTCGCCCTCTCCCGCTGCGTCGCGGATCGCGGGCATGGCCTCCCCGACATCGCCCGAGACGAACCGCACGTCGGCGCCCTCGGGGACAGGCAGGGAACGGCGAGTGAAGACGAACGTCGGCCGCTCTCCGTGGAACTCCTGCCACCGCTCGGGGTGCGTCAACAGGTCCGACTCCCGGAGAAGCCACTCGTAGGTCGAGGAGCCTTCGACCAGCACGCTCGCGTTCTGCGGCAGCAGCGACGCGTCGGGCTCTGTCCCGCCCTCGACGTCGAAAAGCCATTGGAGGGAGCTCTGCTCATCGGCGATCCAGCCGTTGAGCGACGAAGCGGTATCGAAGAGGACGCGAGTCATCCCCTCACCCTAGGAAGCACGTCCGACATCGCTTCACCGGGGAGCTCGGAGCCGGAGCGTGCCGATCAGGCGCTCTTGCGCTTCTGGCGCAGCACGAGCGTGGGAGGAGCGCCCTCGTTCACGGCTGCTCGAGTGACGATGACCTTGTCGACGTCTTCGGTGGACGGTATCTCGAACATGATCGGACCCAAGACGTCCTCCAGAATGGCCCGCAGACCGCGGGCGCCCGTCTTTCGAGCCACCGCGAGATCGGCGACCGCGCGGAGGGCGTCGTCTTCGAATTCCAACTGCACGCCGTCGAGCTCGAACATGCGCTGATACTGCTTCACGAAGGCGTTCTTGGGGCCGGTGAGGATCTCGATGAGTGCCTTCTGATCCAGCGGCGACACCGACGTGACGACCGGGAGGCGCCCGATGAACTCGGGGATGAGTCCGAACTTGTGGAGGTCTTCGGGCTGCACCTCGCTGAACAGGTCGAGGTCCTTGTCCTTCTCATGCAGTGGGGCTCCGAACCCCACCCCGTGCTTGCCCACCCGCGAGGAGATGATCTCCTCCAGCCCGGCGAAGGCACCGGCGACGATGAAGAGCACGTTCGTCGTGTCGATCTGGATGAACTCCTGGTGCGGGTGCTTGCGTCCGCCCTGCGGCGGCACGGAGGCGACCGTTCCTTCGAGGATCTTCAGGAGCGCCTGCTGGACACCCTCGCCGGAGACGTCGCGCGTGATCGAGGGGTTCTCCGCCTTGCGGGCGATCTTGTCGACCTCGTCGATGTAGATGATGCCCGTCTCCGCGCGCTTCACATCGAAGTCGGCAGCCTGCAGGAGCTTCAGCAGGATGTTCTCGACGTCTTCTCCGACGTACCCGGCTTCGGTCAGCGCCGTGGCGTCGGCGACGGCGAACGGCACGTTGAGGCGCTTCGCCAGCGTCTGTGCGAGGTAGGTCTTTCCGCAG
>JBMDWQ010000055.1:0-23781 GCA_048594675.1 Microbacterium sp.
GAACGCTTCCCGAAAGGCGAGGAGCGGTTCTACCCGCGGTACGAGCGTCCGGCGACGGCGAAGAGGACACGCGGCTTCGTGATGACGATGGCCTGGGACATGGCTTCCTCCTCGGGTCGGTGACAGGGACGCTGTCGCATCCAGCACCGGCGCGACAGCCCTCCAGCCTATATCTGAGTGTTCCCTGAATGCAATGCCGAGTTATCTCGTCGTGTCCGAGGGGGACTCAGGCCGCTTCGCGCGCAAGGAGGCTTCGCTTGACCTCGACTCCCCACGCGAACCCGCCGAGCGTCCCGTCACCGCGCAGCACCCGGTGACAGGGGACGAACAGCGCGGGGGCATTGCGGGCGCAGATCGACGCCGCAGCCCGCACCGCGCTCGGCCGCCCGAGCAGGGCCGCGAACCCGGTGTAGGTCAGCGGATCGCCGGGCGTGATGCGGCGGAGCGCACCCCACCCCTCCAGCTGCAGCGCGGTGCCCGACTGCGCCACGACGACGTCGTCGATCGCCCGCACATCGCCGTCGTAGTAGGCGATGACGGCCGCCGCGGCGTCGACGTCTCCCTCTCGCACCTCGCCCGGCCCCACGCGCAGCCGCGCGAGGATCGCGGACGGGTCGTCGGTCCACCCGGAGGCGAGGACGCGCTGCCGCTCATCGGCGAGGATCGTGAAGGGACCGTCGGGTGTGGCGAGAGTGTGCAGGAGGGCGGTCATGATGCTCCCAGGGATGAAGAGGGGTCGGTGACGGGGGCGGAGGCGGAAGCGGCGCGCGAGCGGGGTGCCCCGCGTCGAGGAGCAGGCGCTCGAGGCGGCACAGCCCGCCAGAAATGGGCCGTGAGATAGCTGCGCCACGGGGCCACGCACGCCGACCACTCGGTCAGCGCCCGGGGCTCGGCGGGGAGGCCGAGTGCGGCAGCACCGGCGCGGACCGCGACATCGCCGGGGAGGAAGACATCGGGATCGTTCAGCACGCGCATCCGCACGTAGTCGGCCGTCCAGGCTCCGATGCCGGAGCGCGCCATCAGCGCCTCGCGCTGGGCGGCCCCGTCGTCGCCGGACGAGAGGACGAGGTCGCCGTCGGCGAGGGCCGCCGCGGTGGAGGTGAGGGCGCGGATCCGTGCAGCCGGGCCCCGCAGCACTTCGTCGCCGTGCTCGGCGATCGCCCGCATGGTGGGAAAGAGCCGATCCGTCCCCTCGAAGGCCGCTACCGGCTCCCCCAGCGCCTGGGTGAGAGCGGTGAGGGCGGTGCGCGCGGCGGCGACGGTGATCTGCTGGCCGACCATGGCGCGGATCAGCATCTCGTGGGGATCGGCCGTGCCGGGGACGCGGATGCCGGGGACCGCGTCGATGCGCGGCGCCAGCGGCGAGAATGACCGGAGCGCTCCGTCGACGGCGACGGGATCGGCGTCGAGGTCGAACAGGCGCCGGGCGCGGGCCACGACGGGGGTCAGGTCGCGCAGCTGGGCGAGACGCGCACGCAGACGCATCCGTCCCTCGCGGTCGCGACGCAGTTCGAACCAGGCCGGCCCTCCGTCCAGCCGCAGGGTGCGCGAGAAGGACGTCGAGGTGGCCACTTCCATGCCCGGCACGGCCCGCGCCGCCATCCAGGCGAAGAGTCCGTCGGCGTCGAAGGGCTCCCGATGTGCCAGGGTGAGCTCGATCACCCCGGGAGAGGCAGCCTCCGCGCGCGCTCCCCGCCGGGCACGCAACGCGGAGGGGGTGAGGCCGAAGACCTCGCGCACCGTGTCGTTGAACTGGCGGACGCTGGCAAAGCCGGCCGAGAACGCGACGTCGGCCGCGGGCAGGTCCGTCCCGACGAGCAGCATGCGGGCGGTGTGCGCTCGATGCGCGCGGGCGAGGGCGAGCGGCCCGGCGCCGAGCTCCGCGGCCAGAAGCCGGGTGAGGTGGCGGGCGGAGTAACCGAGCCGCGCCGCGAGACCGGGGACCCCCTCCCGCTCCACCACCCCGTCGGCGATCAGCCGCATGGCGCGGGCGGCGGTGTCGCCGCGCAGGTTCCATTCCGGCGACCCCGGCGCCGCTTCCGGGAGGCAGCGCTTGCACGCCCGGTATCCCGCCTCGTGGGCGGCGGCTGAGGTCGGGTAGAAGGTGACGTTGGCCGGTTTCGGAGTCCGGGCCGGACACGACGGGCGGCAGTAGATCCCCGTCGAACGCACGGCAGTGACGAACTGTCCATCGAAGCGCGCATCCCGTGCATCGATCGCGCGATAGCGCTCATCGAAGGTCATGCTCGTGACGGACATGACTCCACTGTGTCACGGGACGGCGGTACCGACTCGCGGAAATCGGACATCGTGGTGACGGGCCGATCCGCGCATCCGTCAGTGGAAGAAGTGGCGCTCCCCCGTGAAGAACATCGTCACGTTCGCTGCCCGCGCCGCATCGATGACCTCCTGGTCGCGCACCGAGCCACCCGGCTGGATGATCGTCTTGATGCCGGCGTCGATGAGCACCTGCGGCCCGTCGGCGAACGGGAAGAAGGCATCGGAGGCCGCCACCGATCCGGCGGCGCGGTCGCCTGCCCGCTCGACGGCGAGGCGGCAGGAGTCGACGCGGTTGACCTGCCCCATTCCGATCCCCACCGTCGCGGATCCCTGCGCCAGCACGATGGCGTTCGACTTGACGGCGCGGCATGCCTTCCACGCGAAGATCATGCCCTCGAGCTCTTCCGGAGCGGGGGCGTCGCCGGAGACCAGCTGCCAATCGGTGGCGACCGACTCGATCTCGTCGGGGAACCGGTCGGCGTCCTGCAGCAGCAGACCGCCCGAGACCAGTCGCACGTCCATCCGCTCCTGCTTCCAGTCGGCGGGCAGCCGCAGGACGCGGAGGTTCTTCTTGAGCGCGAACACCTCGAGGGCTTCCGGCTCGAAGTCGGGGGCGACGATGACCTCGGTGAAGATGTCGCGGAGGTTCTCGGCCATCTTGAGCGTCACGGTGCGGTTGGCGGCGATCACCCCGCCGAAGGCCGACACCGGGTCGCACTCGTGGGCACGCAGGTGCGCCGAGGCGATCGGGTCGAGGGCGTTCGGGGCGCCGATCGCGATGCCGCACGGGTTGGCGTGCTTGATGATCGCCACGGCGGGCTTGACCAGGTCGAACGCGGCACGCAGGGCGGCGTCGGCGTCGACGTAGTTGTTGTAGGACATCTCCTTGCCCTGCAGCTGCGTCGCCTGGGCGATGCCGTGACCGCCGGCGCGCGTGTAGATCGCCGCGCGCTGGTGCGCGTTCTCGCCGTAGCGGAGCGTCTCGAGACGCTCGGCGGTGATGGTGAGGTGCTGCGGCAGCTCGTCCGTGGAGAGGGTCTGATCGGCGAACCACGTGGCCACGGCCCGGTCGTACTCGAACGTGTGGGCGAAGGCGCGCGCGGCGAGGTCGCGACGCTGCGCCAGGCTCGTGCCGCCGGCGGCGACCGCGTCGATGATCGCGGGGTAGGACTCCGGGGAGACGACGATGGCGACGTTGGCGAAGTTCTTCGCCGATGCGCGCACCATCGCGGGGCCGCCGATGTCGATCTGCTCCACGACCGCGTCACCCACGGCCCCCGAGGCGACCGTCTCCTTGAACGGATAGAGATTGACCACGACGAGCTCGAACGGCAGGATGCCGAGCTCGCCCAGCTGGGACTCGTGGTCCTCGAGACGCAGGTCGGCGAGCAGGCCTGCATGCACGCTCGGGTGGAGCGTCTTGACCCGCCCGCCGAGCGACTCGGGGAACCCCGTGATCTCAGAGACGTCGGTGACGGCGATCCCCGACTCGCGGAGGAGGGAGGCCGATCCCCCCGTGGAGAGGATCTCCACACCGGCCTCGGCGAGGGCCCGCGCGAGCGGCAGGAGGTCGGTCTTGTCGCTGACCGAGATCAGGGCGCGGCGGATCGGGACGAGATCGCGCTCGCGGTAGAGGGCAGGGTCGATGGTCGGACCGGCCATGGGGGCTCCTGTCGTCAGGGGTGGTGAGCGTTCAGTGGGAGGAAGCGGTGGGGGCGGCCGCGGTCAGGTCGATCTCGCCCTGGGCGATCCGACGCACGACGTCGATGAGGAGGCGACGTTCGACCGGCTTGATGCGATCGTGGAGCGTGTGTTCCGTGTCGCCCGGCAGCACGGCCACGCGCTCCTGCGCGAGGATCGGCCCCGTGTCGACGCCGCCGTCGACGACGATGACGCTCGCGCCGGTCTGGTCGACGCCCGCGGCCAGCGCGTCGCGGACCCCGTGCGCACCGGGGAACTCCGGCAGGTAGGCGGGGTGCGTGTTGATGATGCGCGGCGCCCAGGCATCGACGAACGGGGCGGGGAGGAGCCGCATGAGGCCGCTCAGCACGAGGAGATCGGGCTGCCACACCGACAACTGGGCGTGCAGCTCCGCCCCCCACTCCTCGCGGGAGGCGAAGTCGTGGAAGGGGACCAGGAGCGTCGGGATGCCGAAGGCCTCGGCGTGGGCGAACCCGTCGGCCTGACGGTCGGCGCCCACCACGATCACACGCGCGGGATAGTCGGCCTCGCGCGTCGCCTCCAGGAGGGCACGCAGGTTGGAGCCGGCGCCCGAGATCAGGACGGCGAGGGTCAGCACCCGCTCAGTCTACCGGCGGGGCCGGGCGCTGCTCGGCCGGGCGGAACAGGCCCAGGTCCGGCCCCAGGTCCTCGGTCTCCCGGTCGCCGGTGTCGCGCTCCGCGCCGCGCGGGGCGGCGGCCTCCTGCATGGCACGCGCCGCAGCACCGTCGTCGTTCCGGTGATCCTCCAGGTCACGGTGGGCGCTTTCCCGCGCGACACGCGCCGCGGCATCGTCCTCGTTCCGGGGCGCCCAGAGGACGGCACCGGCACCGACCGCCACTTCGAGGCCGACCGCGAGCGCGAACGCGCCCATCGAGGGACCGACCTGCTGCAGGCGCTCCGGTCCGATGCCCCCGGAGGCCAGCACGGCGAGGAGGGCCGCCGAGGCCGCCGACGCGAGGGCGATGGCCCCCCACACCACGAGTCGCACGCGCCACGAGCCGTCGGCGTCCGCACGACGCAGGCGCGCCCGTCCCACGGCGCCCGCCAGAGCGCCGACGGCGACCACGGCGAGGGCCAGGAGCAGCAGCCACGGCGAGGGCTGTTCGGGGATCGCGCCGAGCACGGGGATGCCGGGCACGACGCCCAGTGCGGTCCCTCCGGGCGAGACGGCCGTGCCGACCCCCACCGCGAACCCGGGACCTGCGGCGTAGGCCGCCCCCCACACGATCATCGCGGGGAGGTAGAGGAGCTGCCCGGCGGCGACCACGATCGCACCGACGAGGTCGACATGGGCCGCCTCGAACAGGGCGAGGATCCGTCCCGCGCCGACCGCGACCGCAACGGCCAGGACCGCTGCCCCCACGCCGACGAGCCCCACCGCTCCGGCCGCGGCACCCCGCGCCGAGGCGGCGAGGGTGGTCGGGTCGAGGTCGAGACGCTCTCGCACCCGGTCGAGAAGACCCCCGTCGCCGTCGCGCCAGGCGCGGCACGCGGCAGCGCCGAGAGCCGGCACGCCGTACACGGCCGCGGGGAGCAGCACCGCAGCCGCAAGATCGGTGGACACGAGGGCATCCACGGCCGATCGCGTCGTCGACAGCGCCGCGAGCAGCGCCAGGAGCGCCACGACCGCCGTGCCGCTCACCGCGCCGACGGCCCACGCTCCCGCGCGCGCCGCGCGCAGTCCCGAGCGCGCCGCGAACAGGGCCGTGAAGACGGCGAACGCGAGCGGGGCGAGCGACAGCACGAACCCCGTGCCGTCGGCCGGGATCCCGACATCGGTGGCGTATTGCGCGTCGATGTGCACCTCGAGAGGCACGAGGTGTCCCGCCTGCCAGATCCGCACCGCCGTGGGCCACAGCGCTCCCCAGTCCGCGTCGCCGGGCAGCCCCAGAGACCACAGCAGGGTCAACGGCGCCAGGGATGCGGCGAGACCGACCGCGACCGCGACGAGCGCGTCGAGGGCGGAGAGGAGGGCGACGAGGAGGCGATTCATGCGGCTTCGACCCTACCGAGCGCTCGGGCGCGTTCCCGGGGGACGCGCGGGCGCGATACCGTCAATCCCAGGAGGATCCATGACCAACCGCGCCGCCCCGGCATCCACGACCGAGCCCACCCCCCGAGGAGCCCTCGACCGCTACTTCGAGATCACCCGCCGCGGATCCACCGTCGGCGCGGAGATCCGCGGAGGCCTCGTGACCTTCGTCACGATGGCCTACATCGTGATCCTCAACCCGATCATCCTCAGCGGCAAGCCCGACGTAGCGGGAAACGCCCTCGACTTCTCGCAGGTGGGCGCCGTCACCGCCCTGACCGCCGGGGTCATGACGATCCTCTTCGGACTCGTCACCCGGCTGCCCTTCGCCTTCGCCGCCGGTCTCGGCATCAACGCGTTCGTCGCCTTCAGCGTCGTGGGCGAGGTCACCTGGCCGGAGGCGATGGCGCTCGTCGTCATCAACGGCCTCATCATCGTCCTGCTCGCGGCGACCGGTCTGCGCAAGCTGATCTTCGACGCCGTCCCCGTCCAGCTCAAACTCGCCATCACGGTGGCCATCGGCCTGTTCATCGCCTTCATCGGCTTCGTCAACTCCGGGTTCGTGACCGCGACGCTGTCCGCCTCGCCGCCCGTCGGCCTCGGTGTGGCGGGTTCGGTGGCGACGATCCCCACGCTCCTGTTCGTCATCACGCTCCTGATCACCGGAGTGCTCGTGGCCCGCAAGGTGAAGGGCGGCATGCTGATCGGGCTCGTCACCGGCACCGTGCTGGCGGTGATCGCCGAGGCGATCTGGCACCTGGGACCGGCCACCGAGAAGGCCGGCGGCTGGGGGCTGACGATCCCGGCGCTCTCCGGCGCTCCGGTGAGCCTTCCCGACCTGTCGCTGGTCGGCGCCGTGGACTTCGGCTTCGACTTCTCCCGCGTAGGGCTCGTGACCCTCGTGATGCTCGTCTTCACTCTCGTGTTCTCGAACTTCTTCGACGCGATGGGCACGATGACCGGGCTCGCGAAGGAGGCGGGACTGGCCGACGAGAAGGGCGATTTCCCGCGCATCAAGTCGGCTCTCGTCGTCGAGGGCGTCGGAGCCGTCGTCGGCGGTTCGACCTCGTCGTCGTCGGCGACGGTCTTCATCGAGTCCGGCTCCGGAATCGGCGAGGGGGCCCGGACGGGCCTGGCCAACGTCGTGACGGGACTCATGTTCCTCCTCGCGATGTTCTTCACCCCGCTCACCTCGATCGTGCCGACCGAGGTGGCTGCGGCAGCCTTGGTGATCGTCGGAGCGATGATGCTCGCCCAGATCGCCCACATCGACCTGACCGACTTCCGCGTGCTGCTGCCGGTCTTCCTCACCGCCACCGTCATGCCCTTGACCTACTCGATCGCCAACGGCATCGGAGCGGGATTCGTCAGCTGGGTGCTCGTGCACGCGCTGTCGGGACGGGGCAAGACGATCAGCCCGCTCCTGTGGATCGTCGCGGGAGGGTTCGTGATCTTCTTCGCCCGCGGACCCATCGAGACGCTGCTGGGCGCCTGAGCTGAGCGGAGGGGAGGAGCACGGCCCCTCCCGTCCGCTGGCTCAGCACGCGGCCGGGCTCAGCGCGACTGCGAGAACGCCGCGTCGAACGAGGCGTGCGGCGGAGTGATCGCGGCGAGATCACGAACGAACGCGAGCGCCTCGGGAGCGCCCACGAGGCGGTCCATCCCCGCGTCCTCCCATTCGACGCTCGTCGGCCCGTCGTAACCGATCGCGTTGAGGGCGCGGAAGAGCGGCTCCCACGGCACGGAGCCGTGGCCGGTCGACACGAAGGTCCAGCCGCGCCGCGGATGGGACCACGGCAGGTGTGAGCCGAGCACGCCGTTGCGGCCATCGAGGTGGGTGACCGACTCCTTGCAGTGCACGTGGAAGATCCGGTCGGCGAAGTCGAGGACGAAGGCGACGCTGTCCAACTGCTGCCACACGAAGTGCGACGGATCGAAGTTGAAGCCGAAGCTCGAACGGTGACCGATGGCCTCGAGCGTGCGCTGGGCCGTCCAGTAGTCGTAGGCGATCTCGGACGGGTGCACCTCGAGGGCGAAGCGCACCCCCACCTCGTCGAAGACGTCGAGGATCGGGTTCCACCGGTCGGCGAAGTCCCGGTAGCCCGCGTCGATCATCTCGTCGGTCGCGGGAGGGAACATCGCGACGTACTTCCAGATGCTCGACCCGGAGAAACCGTTGACGGTGTCGACGCCGAGAGCGGCGGCGAATCGTGCCGTGTCGGCCAGCTCGGCCGCGGCGCGCTGCCGCACCCCTTCGGGATCCCCGTCGCCCCACACACGATCGGGCACGATGTCGCGGTGACGCTGATCGATCGGGTCGTCGCAGACCGCTTGCCCGACGAGGTGCTGCGAGATCGCCCAGACCCCCAGTCCGTGGCGTTCCAGGATCGCCCGCCGGGACTGGACGTACTCGGCATCGTCCCACCGCGACACATCGATGTGGTCTCCCCAGCAGGCGATCTCGAGGCCGTCGTAGCCCCACTCGCCCGCGAGGCGGGCGACCTCCTCGAACGGCAGATCGGCCCATTGGCCGGTGAACAGGGTGATCGGGCGAGCCATGTCAGTGCCTTCCTCTGGGCCGTCAGCCGACGGCGGTCCAACTCGATCCGTCGCCGGCGCTGCGCTCGACGGCGTCGAGCACGCGCTGGACGTGGAGGCCGTCCGCGAACGACGGACGAGGCGCGGTCCCCTCGGCCACAGCGGCGACGAAGTCCACGACCTGGTGCGAGAACCCGTGCTCGTACCCCAGCGTGTGGCCCGTCGGCCACCACGATCCGGCATACGGATGCACCGGATCGGTGACGAGGATGGTGCGGAACCCCTGCTCCCCGGCCGGATCGGTCGCGTCGTAGAACTCCAGCTCGTTCTGACGCTCGAGGTTGAAGGCGAGGGCGCCGAGCGCACCGGAGACCTCGATCGTGAAGCCGTTCTTGCGACCCGTGGCAAAGCGCGTGGCCTCGAAGGAGCCGAGTGCCCGGTAGCCGTCGCCGCCGGAGAACCGACCGGCGAACAGGGCGATGTCGTCCACCGTCACGACGCCCCGCTCCGAGGAGGCGGTGCCCGACAGGCCGACGCCTTCGCCGAGCAGAGGACGCTCGCGGACCACAGTGTCCAGGACACCCGAGACGGTCTCCAGCGAGAGCCCCGTGATGAACTCCGCGAGGTCGATCGCGTGGGCGCCGATGTCGCCGAGCGATCCCGACCCCGCACGGTCTTTCTGCAGACGCCACGTGAGGGGGGCCTCCGCGTCAGACAGCCAGTCCTGCCGATAGGCCGCCCGCACCTGGCGGATCTCCCCCAGGCGACCGGCCGCCACGAGGTCCCTCGCGAAGGTCGCGGCGGGCACTCGGCGGTAGGTGAAGCCCACCATCGAGCGGATCCCGCGGTCGGCGGCGGCCTCGGCGGCCAGCGCCATCTCCTCCGCCTCGGCCACGGAGTTGGCCAGCGGCTTCTCACACAGCACGTGCTTGCCGGCCGCGAGGGCGGCCAGGGCGATCTCGGCGTGCGTGTCACCGGGCGTCACGATGTCGACGACGTCGATGTCGTCGCGCTCGAGCACGGCCCGCCAGTCCGAGGCGGACTCCGCCCAGCCCCACCTCTGTGCGGCCGCAGTAGCGGCGGCGGGATCGCGCCCCACGAGCACCGTCATCTCCGGCGCAAGGGGCAGGTCGAAGAATCGGGGCGCGACGCGCCACCCCTGAGAGTGGGCGGCTCCCATGAAGCCATGGCCGATCATCGCGACGCGAAGGGCGTTCGTCACAGTCATCTCCGTTGATCGCAGACGCTCTCACCGCACGAGGGACCGCGCTTGAGCGAATTGACGTTTGCGACAACATAACAGGCCGCGTCCGGACACCGCGGGGTTTTGCGCAACCCCGGGCGGTCGGACGCGGCCTGGTGACGGAATCACCCGCGACCTGCGGGCACCGTGCGAACGATCAGAGCGATTCGATGATCTCGCGCATGAGGGCAGCGGTCTCGGACGGGGTCTTCCCGACCTTGACGCCCGCGGCCTCGAGGGCTTCCTTCTTGGCCTGCGCCGTGCCGGCAGAGCCCGACACGATCGCTCCGGCGTGGCCCATCGTCTTGCCCTCGGGAGCGGTGAACCCGGCAACGTAACCGACGACCGGCTTCGTGACGTTCGCCTTGATGTAGTCGGCGGCACGCTCCTCGGCGTCGCCGCCGATCTCGCCGATCATGACGATCGCCTTCGTCTCGGGGTCGGCCTCGAAGGCGGCGAGCGCGTCGATGTGGGTCGTGCCGATGACCGGGTCTCCGCCGATCCCGATGGCGGTGGAGAAACCGAGGTCGCGCAGCTCGAACATCATCTGGTAGGTCAGGGTGCCCGACTTCGACACGAGGCCGATCGGCCCCTTTCCGGTGATATTGGCCGGGGTGATCCCGACCAGCGCCTCGCCGGGGGTGATGATGCCGGGGCAGTTCGGGCCGATGATGCGCGTCTTGTTGCCGCGGCTCTTCGCATACGCCCATGCCTCCGCGGTGTCACCGACGGGCACACCCTCGGTGATGACCACGAGGAGCGGGATGTCGGTGTCGATGGCCTCGATCATCGCGTCCTTCGTGAACGCGGGGGGCACGAAGGCGATCGAGACATCGGCGCCGGTCTTCTCGATCGCCTCGGCGACGGAGCCGAAGACGGGGAGCTCGACCGCGTTGCCGTCCTTGTCGGTGTGCGACACGGTCGTGCCCGCCTTGCGCGCGTTCACGCCACCGACCACGTTGGTGCCCGCCTTCAGCATGAGCGCCGTGTGCTTGGTGCCCTCGCCGCCGGTGATGCCCTGGACGATGACCTTGGAGTCCTTGTTCAGATAGATCGACATAGTCCTCTTCCTTCTGTCTCGTCGCGGCTCAGGCGTTCGCGAGCTCGGCGGCCTTGTCGGCGCCCTCGTCCATGCCGGCGGCCAGGGTGACCAACGGGTTGTTCGCAGCGGCGAGGATCGCGCGCCCCTCCTCCACCTGGTTGCCGTCCAGACGCACGACGAGCGGCTTGGTGGCGGCATCGCCCAGGATCTCGAGGGCCTTCACGATGCCCTCCGCCACCGCGACGCAGCTCGTGATACCGCCGAACACGTTGACGAAGACGCTCTTGACCTGCTCATCGCCGAGGATCACGTCGAGCCCCGCCGCCATGACGGTGGCCGAGGCGCCGCCGCCGATGTCGAGGAAGTTGGCGGGCTTGACGCCGCCGTGCTTCTCGCCCGCGTAGGCGACGACGTCGAGCGTCGACATGACGAGCCCGGCACCGTTTCCGATGATGCCGACCTGACCGTCGAGCTTGACGTAGTTCAGCCCCGACGCCTTGGCCTTGGCCTCCAGCGGGTCGGCGGCGTCCTTGTCCTCGAGCTCTTCCTGCTCGGGGTGGCGGACCTCGCTCGCGTTGTCGTCGAGGGTCACCTTGCCATCGAGCGCGATGATGTTGCCGTCGGCGTCCTGGATGAGCGGGTTGACCTCGACGAGCGTGGCGCCCTCACCGGTGTAGACGTCGTAGAGCTTGACGAAGACGGCGGCAACCTTCTCCACGAGGTCTTCGGGGAAGTTCGCCGCGCGGGCGATCTCGACGGCCTTCTGCGCGTCGATGCCCTGCAGCGGGTCCACCTCGACGCGGGCGAGGGCCTCGGGCTTCTCGACGGCGAGCTGCTCGATCTCCATGCCGCCCTCGACCGAGCACAGGCTGAGGTACGACCGGTTGGCGCGGTCGAGGAGCACCGAGAAGTAGAACTCCTTCTCGATGCGGGCCCCGGCGGCGACCATCACACGCTTGACGACGTGGCCCTTGATATCCAGGCCCAGAATGGCCTCGGCAGCGGCGAACGCCTCGTCGGGCGTCTTGGCGACCTTCACACCGCCGGCCTTGCCTCGACCTCCCGTCTTGACCTGGGCCTTGACGACGACGACGCCACCGAGCTTCTCGGCGGCGACCCTCGCCTCCTCGGGGGTGTCGGCGACGATGCCGGCGAGCACCGGCACCTCGTACTTCTCGAACAGGTCTCGTGCCTGGTACTCGTAGAGATCCACGTGCAATCCTTCGCTGGGCGACGGTGGGTTTCGATGCCGAAAAAGTCTCGATGTCGAGAGATCGACCAGTGTCCCAGCCTAGTACCTGCGCCTGAGTGCCCCTCGCCCGCGACGCACGAGCAGTAGGCTTTCAGCCACCATGAGCGACCCGACCGCCACGCCCGCCCGCCACACCGTCGTCGCCGCCGCGTTGGAGCTGTTCGCCACGCAGGGGTTCGAGGCCACCTCGGTGGAGCAGATCGCCCAGGCGGCCGGGGTTTCCCGCTCCACCTTCTTCCGCCAGTTCGGCGGCAAGGACGACGTCGTCTTCACCGATCACGACGATCTGCTCTCCCTCTTGCGGTCCTTCCTCGCGACGCCTCACGAGAACCCGTGGTCGGCGGTGTGCGCCGCCTCCGTCGAGGTGTTCCGCCACTTCGCCGCCGACCCCGAGCTCGCCCGTCGCCGGTACACCGTCGTGCGTCAGGTGCCGGCGCTGCGAGAGCGCGAGATCGTCACGGTCTTCCAGTACGAGCGGGTCTTCGACGACTACCTGCGCAGCGCCCTGCCCGGGATCGATCCCGTGGAGTCGGTGGCGTTCGCGGCGGCGGTGACCGCGGTGCACAACCACGTGCTGCGACGGCTCCTGCGCGGCACCGTGTCGGTGGACCCGTCCGTCCTCACCGCCGCCTACGACGATCTCCTGCACCGCTTCGGCGTCCATCCGGCCGGCGAGGAGCCGGCGGCCGACGACCTCGTCATCGCCGCGTTCCCCCGTCGGATGCCGGCGGCGGAGATCGCTCGGCGGCTCCGGTCGGAGCTGGAGTGACGGACCCACTCGCAGAAGTGGAACGCGGTTTCGCGTGACGTGACACTCCGTCCCGCGGGCGAGTACGCTATCCCCATGGATGCGCAGTTCCCCGGGCAGTCTGCCGACGGCTACGACGTCACCGGGCCGCTCGGCACCGAC
The DNA here is from genome assembly GCA_048594675.1 of Microbacterium sp. Lineage (GTDB taxonomy): Bacteria > Actinomycetota > Actinomycetes > Actinomycetales > Microbacteriaceae > Microbacterium. The sequence goes on from JBMDWQ010000055.1 coordinate 13,021, forward strand.
TACTACGCCGTGTTCGCCGACATCTCCGCCGAGGACCGCGAGGTGTGGGACCGCGCCCGAGCGTTCGTCGACGGCCTGGATGGACGGATGGCCGCGGCATGGGACGGCGCGGACTACCCCATGGATCTCGCCCGGCGCCTCGGCGAGCTCGACCTCCTCAACGACGGCGTCGTCCACCCCGCCCTCACCCCGTTCTCGCCGCTGGCCGCCGGGCTCGTGAACATGGAGGTCTCGCGCGGCGACGGCTCGCTCGGAACCGTCATCGCGGTGCAGGGCGGCCTGGCTCTGCGCACCCTCGCCCTCTTCGGCAGCGAGGAGCAGCAACGCCGCTGGCTCGTCCCGATCGCCCGCGCCGAGGTTCCGGCGGCGTTCGCGCTGACCGAACCCGATCACGGTTCCGACTCGGTGTCCCTGGAGACCACCGCGCGTCGTCACGGCGACGGCTGGATCCTCCGCGGCGCGAAGAAATGGATCGGCAACGGCGCCGCGGGAGGACTCGCCTTCGTGTGGGCCCGCATCGACGACGAAGGTGCCGCACACCACGGAGCCGTCCGGTGTTTCCTCGTCGAGCAGTCGCTGCCGGGATACACCGGCACCGTCATCACCGGCAAGGCATCCCTGCGAGCGATCCACCAGGCCCACATCACCCTGGACGACGTCCACGTGGGCGACGATGCGCTGCTGCCGGGAGCGCAGAGCTTCCGCGACGCCTCCACGGTGCTCCACTCCACGCGATCGGGTGTCGCGTGGTCGGCCCTCGGCCACGCGACGGCGTGCTACGAGACCGCGCTGCAATATGCCGGTGAGCGCGTGCAGTTCGGGAAGCCGCTGGCGCGATTCCAGATGGTGCAGGAACGCCTGGCCCAGATGCTCGCCGACCTGACCTCGATGCAGCTCTACTGTCGCCGCCTCGCCGATCTCGAGTCCGGCGGAGTCCTCCGGCCCACGCAGGCATCGCTCGCGAAGTACCACAACACGCGCGCGGCGCGACGGATCGCCGCGACCGCCCGCGACCTCCTGGGCGGCAACGGCATCCTCCTCGAGTACGGGGTGGCCCAGCACATGGCCGACATCGAGGCGATCCACACCTACGAGGGCACCGAGAGCGTCCAGGCGCTGCTCCTCGGCCGCGACATCACGGGCGTCAGCGCGTTCGCGTGAGGCGGCCCGGGAGGTCGCCGGAGACACGGACGTCCTCGAGACCGTTCTCGCTGACGGCGCCATCGACCTCACCTCGAACGGCGATCCCTCGGTCTCGCTCCCGGTCCCGGTGGGCGACCCCCTCGCCAACCCCGATGGCGGCGGGCAGGATGGGGGCGTGTACGAGATCCCTGCCCCCATGCTCGCCAAGGCCGTGCCCGAGATCCCCCGGACCGACCGCGTCCCGGGCGGGCTCAGCTACGAGCCCAAATGGGACGGCTTCCGTGCCCTCGTCGCCTGGGACGGACACGAGGTCGTGATCGGTTCGCGCGGATCCAAGCCGTTGACGCGGTACTTCCCCGAGCTGGTCGACGCCTTCGCCCGACTCTTGCCCGAGCCCTGCCTCCTCGATGGCGAGATCGTCGTCGCCGTGGGGGAACCGGGGGCCCAGCGGCTGGACTGGAGTGCGCTCTCGCAACGCATCCACCCGGCCGCCTCGCGTGTGGCGCTGCTGAGTGAGACCACACCGGCGATGTTCATCGCCTTCGATCTTCTCGCCCGCGGCCAACGCGATCTGCAGTCGGCCCCGTTCGCCGAGCGGCGGGCGGAACTCGTGGACCTCCTGGCCGGGGTTCCCGCGCCCGTGCACGTCACCCGCACGACTGCCGACGCCGACGCCGCCGCCCGCTGGCTCGCCGAGTTCGAGGGGGCGGGTCTGGACGGCGTGGTCGCCAAGCCCCTGACCTCGCCGTACGCGCCCGGCAAGCGCACGATGTTCAAGATCAAGCACGCCCGCACGGCTGACGTGGTCGCGGTGGGATACCGGGTGCACAAGAGCGGTGAAGGAGTCGGTTCGCTCCTGGTGGGCCTGTACGGCTCCGACGGCGAGCTGCACAACGTCGGCGGGGTGTCAGCCTGGAGCGACGCACGCCGACGCGAGCTGATCGACGACCTCGCCCCGTTGGTCGAGCGCGACGAGGACGGTGCGGCGGTGGTCGGCGAGACCGACCGCTCGCGCTTCTCGTCGGCGTCCGACGTCTCGTTCGTGCGGCTGCGTCCCGAACGCGTGCTCGAGGTGCGCTACGACCAGCTGGAGGGATCGAGGTTCCGCCACACGGTTCAGTTCGAGCGGTGGCGCCCCGACCGTGACCCGCGGTCGTGCACGTATGAGCAGCTCGAGAGCGTGACCGCCTACGACCTCGGCGCCGTGCTGGACTGACCGGCACCGTCACGCGCCGCCGGCCGGACGAACGGCCCGGGCGGAAAGACAGATCGGGCGGACGAACAGATCGGGCCCGCATCGGCGCCGGACTCCAGCGGCCGGACATGCGGGCCCGAGACCTGTGAAGCCTGGGGGGTGAGGCTTCTGGTCTCCGACCTTACGCACCACCGCGGCCGCGCGGAGCGGTGTGCCGCCGTGTTTATTCGGCGGCCACCACGACCACGACGCCCGGTGTTTGTCACGGTGCACGCGCGACGCCGAGATGCCAGGATCGAATCATGGCCGACGAGCACGGCGCCCCCGACCCCGACCCGACACACACCGCCGAGTTGCGGCTGGAGCCGGTCGGTTTCATCGCGCGCACCGACGTGGTCGTGCGGCTGGGGTCGATGATGCTCGGCGCGGGCGCGTCGTCGGCGCGCGTGAGCGACAGCATGCTCCGCACCGCTCAGGCAGTGGGGATCGAGGAGCTGCATTCCCGTGTCGGCATGAAGGACATCGTCTCGACGGCCAGCCGCGGGCAGATGTTCCGCACCCGGGTCGCCGAGATCCGCAGCCCCGCCATCGACGCCGATCGACTCACGGAGCTCAAGCGGTTGACCAACCGACTCCGTCCGGGGATGTCGGCCACCGAGGTCCAGGAGGAGCTCGATCAGATCGAGCGGCTGCCGCGACGGTACAGCGACTTCGTTCGCGTGCTCGCGGCGGGCCTCGCCTGCGCCGCGTTCGCGCTTCTCAACAACGGCGGATGGCAGGAGTTCGTAGCGGTGGGAATCGCGGCCGCGGCAGGCCAGACCGTGCGTATGGCCATCCACCGGCTGCGCACCAACGAGTTCCTCGTCGTCTTCGCCTCGGCGCTGACGGCGCTGCTGGTCTACCTGCTGGCGGCGCAGCTGTTCACCGTGCTGGGGATGCCGGGCGGCCAGCACGACGCGGCCCTCACGAGCGCCGTCCTGTATCTCGTCCCTGGGTTCCCCCTCGTCACCGGCGCCCTGGACCTCGCTCGCCTCGACCTGAACTCGGGAATTGCGCGCGTGACCTACGCGGTGCTCATCCTCCTCGCGACGGGGTCGGCGGTGTGGGGCGTGGCGGCGGTGTTCGATGCGACCGTGACGCAGACGGCCGCGCCGGTGTTCACGGAGCCACTGCTGTCGGTGATGCGACTGCTCGCGGGTTTCGTCGGCGTGTTCGGGTTCGCGGTGCTGTTCTCCACCCCGTGGCAGATCGCCGTGGCGGCGTCGCTCCTGGGAGGCCTCGCCAACGTGGGACGACTCGCGCTCGTCGACGCGGGCACGATGCCCGCGGTGGCCGCCGCTGCCGCCGCGCTGACCGTCGGCATCGGGGCGTTCCTCGTGGGCGACCGGCTGCGAGCGGCCCGGGTGACGCTGACGGTGCCTGCCGTCCTCATCATGGTGCCCGGAGCCGCCGCCTACCGCTCGATCGCCGGAGTCATCGGAGGAGACACCCTCGCCGCGATCCAGAACGGGATGCAAGCGGTCTTCGTCGTCGTGGCCCTCGCCATCGGGCTGACGGTGTCGCGCGTGCTCACCGAGCGCGAGTGGCAGCGCCCGGCACGGTGAGCTCCGACTGACGTACGGTCATCGCGTACGGGTTCGCCGTCGCGCACCGATTCACCATGTGCGCACGAGCGGTCATCGCGTACGGTCGAGGCATGGCTCCCTCTCCCCTGCACCGTCTGTTCGGCTCGCAGCCCCGCACCGTGCGCCTCGATCTGAGCGCGGCCCCCGCCGTGCCGGTCGCCGCCGGGGGCAAGCCATGGAGTCTGTGGTCGGACGCTCTCGGCACCCTCGCGATCCGCTCGTTGCAGGTGCTGATCGTGGTGGGGATCGCGGCCGCACTCATCGCCGGGATCCTGCAGCTGACCGTCGTGACCATTCCGCTGGTCCTCGCTCTCATCCTCGCCTCGGCGTTCGCTCCCGTCATGGCCTGGCTGCGGCGCCGCGGCGTCCCCTCGCTCCTGGCGACCCTGCTCACCCTGCTGGCGATCGTCGTGTTGCTCGGCGGGGTGACCTGGCTCATCGTGTGGGCGGTGCGCGACCAGTGGGACACCCTGGCGACGCAGGCGCAGGAGGGATTCCAGAAGTTCCTCGCGTGGGTCGGGACGCTGCCGTTCGACATCGATCAGGCACAGATCGACGAGTGGGTCGCGTCCCTCGGCGAGTTCGTCACGAGCGCCCAGTTCGGTTCGGGAGCGATTGCGGGCGTCGGCGCCGTCGCCAACTTCGTCACCGGTTTCGTCCTCATGGTGGTGATGCTGTTCTTCTTCCTCAAGGACGGGCCGCAGATGTGGGCGTTCGTCCTCCGCCCCTTCCGCGGCGAGGGGTACACCCGCGCGGTGAGGATCGGCGACAAGACGGTCTCGACGCTCGGATCGTACGTCCGCGGCACGGCCACTGTCGCCGCCGTCGATGCGATCGGTATCCTCATCGGCCTCCTCATCCTGCAGGTTCCGCTCGCCATCCCGTTGGCCGTCCTGGTGTTCCTGCTCGCGTTCATCCCCATCGTGGGTGCCACGCTCGCCGGGATCCTCGCTGCTCTGGTCGCCCTCGTCGCACACGGTCCGGTGATCGCCCTGATCGTCGTCGGGGTCGTCGTCCTCGTCAACCAGCTGGAGGGCAACCTCCTGCAGCCCTTCCTCATGGGCAGGACGATGAAGCTGCACGCGTTCGTCGTCCTCGTGGCCCTGACGGTGGGCACGGTGCTCGGCGGCATCGTCGGGGCCGTGCTCGCGGTTCCGCTCACCGCCGTCGCGTGGGGCGCGGTGCAGGTATGGGACGGACCACACACGCCCGCCCGCTGGGCCCGCCCGAAACCGGCGGAGGCCGCGAGGCGCTGACCGCCGCCGTTCACCGGACGGACACCCTCCCGACACCCGGCACGTCTAGCGTGACGCGGCCGCGATGCGCGGTCCGGGAGGGAAGTTGTCACCGCACGTGTTGGCCGTCGTGGCCTACGACTCTCAGCTCAAGTGGGCGATGGGCCTGCTGACCGAGTTCCGGCGACGGGGATGGTCGACGCGCGTCGTGGTGCCTGCCGACGTCCGACATTCGTTGTCGGCCGAGCAGGTACGCGCGGCGGGCGCCGACGACGTCGGCTTCCTGCCGTGGTCGAGGGTTCTCGCCGAGGCGGCCGCGGCGGACGGCGTGGTCTTGGCGGTCCAGGGCCCCCTCGTCGAACGCTTCACCGACGATCTCCACGTCAGACGCGGAGAGGATGGCACCGCCGCGTCGGGCCCCGTCGTGATCGCGGGATGGGTCGGGATCATCATCGAGAAGATCATCGCCGGCTACCTCGATCGCTGCGCGGCGGACCTCGTCGCGGTCAACTCCGCCGACAATCTCCGGGACTTCCGCGCGGCGGCACGCCTCCTGGGGATTCCGGACGCGAATCTGCTGCTGAGCGGGCTGCCGCTCCTGCCCGCGGCACCCGCGCCGGTGGGCACCGGCCCGATTCGCACCGTGCTGTTCGCCGATCAGCCCACCGTCCCCGTGGGACGGGCCGACCGCGCCTACCTGTACCAGCGATTGGCGGACTACGCCCGCGCGCATCCCGATCGCCAGGTGCTGCTGCGTCCGCGGCACCGTCCGGGTGAGGGCACCTTCCATGTCATGCGTCATCATCCGGAGACGGTGCTCGCGAGCCTGCCCCCGACACCGGAGAACTTCGCCGTCACCTACGAGCCCATCACGAGCCTCCTGCCGCGGACCGACCTGCTGCTGACGGTGTCATCCACCGCCGGACTCGAAGCGATCGGGGCCGGCGTGCGCACGGCCTTCATCGCCGATCTGGGAGTGCACGAGAAGCACGGCAACCACGTGCTCCTCGCCTCCGGGCTTCTCGCGACGTTCGACGACCTCGAGGCGGACCGGCTGCCGACCGCGCGCCCCGCATGGCTCGACGACCTGTTCGTCCACGATGGCGACGGGGCCGCGCGACGGCCGGCCGAGCGCATCGTCGACCGCGCCGTCGAACTCCACGCTCTGCCTCCGGGCGATCGGCCCGGCGCCGCCGTGGCGGCGAGCGCATTCGTGCGCGGCCGTGTCGCGGTGCGCACGCGCCGCCGAACGATGCCGCCGATCACCCGCGTGGGCGGGCATTCCCGCGTGGGCGAGGGCCGTTTCGCGGACCTCCTCGCTCGGATCCGCGCGGAAGCGCGGCGGCGGGCGAACTGGGGCGCCCAGGCGCTCCTCCCCCGGTCATGGGTGGAGCGGCTGCGTCAGCGACGCTACTCCGGGGTACGCCGGTCGCAGTGATGCCGCCGGGTCTAGAGGTCCAGGAGCGCAAGGGCGATGGCGACCAGGCGGTCCTTGTCGAGGCGACCCTCCTGACCCCACCGCGAGTCGCTCACGACGATCTCGACTCCGGGGACGAGGACCGAACCGGTCCCGCCGCCCACCGCGGCGGAGTCGGCATCGAGCCACAGCCCGACGCCGCCGCGTGCGTCGAGCCGGGGGTCGGTGAAGTACATGTCCATTCCGTACTGCGCGGCCTCGTCGGGGTCGGGGATGTCCTCGGACCCCTCGGTGATGTCGACGGAGAACCGCTGGATGTCGGTGAGGTCGTCGACGCCGTCGGCCGGTGTCGCCCAGACGCATCCGATGGCGTCGCTCTGCACGGAGGAGTACTCGGGGTCGAAGGGGATCCCCTCGATCAGGTCGCCGACGACGGCCGCGACCTGATCGCAGTCCGAGATGTTCGGGAGCCCGGCGTCGGGAACCTGACCCGAGGCGCCGCCTTCCGCGCCCTGCCCCGCTTCGGCGGGGACACCCGACGGGGACGACACCGGGTCGGCAGGAGCCGAGCAGCCGGCGAGGAGCACCGCCGACAGGAGGAAGGGAGCCAACAGCGACAGGCGACGGTGAGCACTCACTCCTCCGATGTTATCGGCCGGGCTCCTTGTCCTCCGTGCGAGCGCGGCTCGGCTGCACCCGCGGCGGCTCCCCCGGCATCTTGGGGAACTCGGGCGGGAAGGGCAACTCACCGAGGCCGTCCGCGAGGTCGCGTTCCCACCACTCCAGGAGCACGTCGATGCGTCCCGGCTCGTCGGCCAGGTGCTCCCACGGGTCGCCCTGAGTGGCGAGGCGCTCGGGGACGGTGCGCACCGTGAACGCGCCGGGGTCCACCCCCTCGGCGAGCTCCTCCCACGTGATCGGCGTGGCCACCGTGGCCGTCGGGAGGGCACGGGGGCTGTAAGCGCCGGCCATCGTCCGGTCGCGGTTGGCCTGGTTGAAATCGACGAACACGCGCCGACCACGCTCCTCCTTCCACCAGTTGGTCGTCACGGAGGTCGGAAGTCGACGTTCCAGCTCGCGGCCGGCGGCGATGACGGCATGGCGCACGTCCAGGAACTCGTGCGTCGGCTCGATGGGGCAGAAGACGTGCAGGCCGCGGTTGCCGCTCGTCTTGAGCCAGGCCTGCAGCCCCGCTTCGCGAAGAACCTCCCGCAGCACCGGGGCGACGGCGGCGGCATCGGCGAAGTCGGTCCCCGGTTGCGGATCCAGATCGATGCGCAGTTCCACGGGATTGTCGGTGTCGGCGGCGAGCGAGGCCCACGGATGGAACACCACCGTGTTCATCTGGACGGCCCAGACGATGGCTGCCGCCTCGTCGAGCACCACTTGAGGATGGCGGCGGCCACTGTTGTAGGTGCACATCACCTGATGGACGTAGTCCGGTGCCCCTTTGGGCGGGTTCTTGGAGAAAAAGCGCTCCCCGTCGACCGTGTCGGGGAAGCGCTCCAGAGACACCGGACGATGACCGTTGGCACGCAAGAACGGCTCGGCGACGGCGGAGACATACTCGGCCAGCTCGTGTTTCGTGACGCCGATGTCGGGATAGACGACGCGATTGGGACTCGAGAGGGAGACCTCGCGGTCACCGACCGTCACACTGATGCGCTCCGATGCCATGGGTCGACCCTAGGGGCCGGAACGGGGATCGCGACACCCCTTGCGCCGTGGCGGCGGCGAGGTCAGGCCAGGGCGAGGACCGGGGCGAGATCGTCGCGGTCGAGCTCGATCCAGGGACCGGCGGGGTCGACCACCACGCCGGAGATCGCGGGATCGGCGGCCAGCGCCTTGGCCAGCTGCTCCCCCGACAGCGGGAGCGGCCGGTCGCCCCGACCGACCGCGATCACCTCGAGCGGGTGCGAGAACACCTCGAGGCGCCGCCGGCCGTCCGCCGTACGCGCCTCCGCCAGCCCGATGCGGCCGGCTTCGTCGGTGTTCCCCGCCACCCAGAGCCGCACCCGCGTGAGGGCGTCGGCGACCTCGGCAGGTGTCTGCGCCGTGCGCTCCCCCACGAGCAGGGCCTTGAGCGCCAGCGACGGCTCGCTCTCCTCGAGTGCCTTCTGAATGAGCTCGGACGGCAGGATCAGCCGCGCTCCGACGCTCGCGTGATCGAGGAAGAGGCCTGCATAGGGTCCGGCCACGACGTTCTGGAACACGGAGACGGTGGGCTGGCCGATCGCCGAGGTGGCGGAATCGCCGTCCACCCGCACGCTGTCCTGGAGGGCGGCACCGCCGGTGAAGGCCAGCATGAAGCGCTGGTCGCCGATCGCGGTGGCGGCGATGTTGAGCGGCTGCCCGTCGGCGAGAAGAGCCTTCGCGTCGCCTTGCACGCGCACGTAGAGGTGCCCCTGCATCGCCTGACGCATGACGTTCATCACGTCGGTGTTCTGCGGCTCTGCCGGCAACGCGGCGAGCGCTTGCTTCAGAAGCACGTTGTCGGGCAGCCCAGGTACGGTCTGCGTGCGCGCGGGCGCCTCTGCGGCCGGACGCACCGTCGGCGCCGAGCCGAACGTCGAGATCGAGATGCCGACCTCGGGCACTGCCTCCGTGGCAGCGGGTCGTTCCTCGGGAGTCTGTGCCGCAGCGTCGGCGTCTCCGGTCGTCGTCGCCGGGGCCTGTTCGTCGTCGGACCTGCCGCGCCGGGAGAAGAGTGCCATGGCGTCAGCCTATCCGTCGGGAAGAGAGGCGCCCCGGCCGGGTGCGACCCGACCGAGGCGCGGAGACGTCCGGGGAGGCCGGGCCGTTCCCCCAGCTGCCGACGGCACCACCCCGGACGTCGTCATGACACCTTCTTGGTGGCTTTCGACGTCTTGGATACGGCGCCGTATCCGGTCTTCTTCCCCACCACCTTGACGGTGATCTTCTTGCCCTTCTGCGCCTTCTTGAGTACGAACGTCGACTTCGTCGCCTTCTTGATCGCCTTGCCGTTCGCGTACCACTGATAGCTGAAGGACGTGCCCTTGGTCCACGAACCCGGCTTGGCCGTCAGCTTCTTGCCAACCTTGGCTGTGCCGACGATCTTGGGGGTCGCGGAGGTCAGCTTCTTGGTGAGCGTGACATTCACGCCCCCCTTGGACTGACCGGATTTCAGGACGAAGGTCTTCGACGACTCGAACGAGCGACCCCCTCCATAAAAGGCAGCCGCATATCCGGCTCCGCTCGGCCCGCTCACCTTGACGGCAAGCGTGCCGTGAGCGAGGCCGGAGACGGTGTAGCGCCCCTTCGCATCGGTCGTGACCTGCGCGTACTCCCAGAACCCCTTGCCGTCCACGATGATCTTGCGCGCGACCATCGCCGTCGCTCCCGTGACCGGCGTGCCGCGGGAGGTCGTGACCTTCCCCGAGACGGTGACCCCGGCGATGAGCTTCGTGCCGATCCCGGACGCCGTCGCGCCGGCCTTGACGGTGAAAGACTTCGCCTTCGTGATGTTGTCGGTGTTGCCGTAGTAGCGCGTCGCCGCCTTGGCACCCTTGAGGTCGCCGAACACCGCCGAGTATGTGCCGGGCTTCACTCCGGAGATGACGAAACGTCCGTCGGGGTCGGCGAGGGCGGCATAGCTCGTGGTCTTCCACCGGTGGTATCCCGTCTTCGCGGCGGGGACCATCAGCAGCACCACCGGCTGCTCTACCGCGACCGCCGACGTGATGGTGCCGGTGACGGTTCCGGTGCTCGCGTCGGCGGTGGCGATCCGGGCGCCGGTCGCACCCGCCTGGAGGGCACCGGCACCTCCGGAGGCGAGATCCGTCGACGTCACCGCGACAGCGGCGACGCTGGATCGGTCGACGCTGGGCGCGGCCGACGTGCCCGTGGCCGCAGAGGCGGCCCCCGCCGTCAACAGCGAGGCGAACAGGATGGTGGTAGCGGCAATCGCCGTCTTGCGTGCGCGTGTCAGTGAGCGCATGGTTCTCCCCTCGGCGGACCCGTGCCCGCCAGCCAGTCGTGCGACCGCGTTTCCCCGGGGCCGCGGAACCCCGATGTTCCCACCCCACTACAGCATTGACCGCCACACTTCTCGATGGGGAGAACTCCCCATTACCGGCAGCGGGCGGGCCCCCCCCAAACGAAGTGCCCCCCCGGGGGGGGTATTGG
>JBMDWQ010000056.1:0-24344 GCA_048594675.1 Microbacterium sp.
ACGACCACCTCGCCCGTCGTCGGCCGCTGGAGGCCGCCGGCGATGGAGAGCAGGGTCGACTTGCCCGATCCGGAGGCTCCCATGATGGCGACGAGCTCGCCCTTCTCGACCGAGAGGTCCACTCCCGAGAGCGCGGAGACGCTCGTGGCACCCTCGCCGTACTGCTGGGTCACGCCGATGAGCTGCAGCACGGCGCTCATGCCGAGACCTCCTGCGTCGTGTCGGCCTTGGCCGGTCGCCCCCGCTTGGGGCGGTCGGTGGAGAGCTCGAGGGCCATCGCGTGGCGCGGGTGCGCCTGCAGGCGCTGCTCGGTGTGGTCGAGCCAGCGCACCTCGGCCTCGGCCGCGAAGATCATGGAGTCGACGACGAGCGACCACGCCAGCTCCTCGGGCCCGTCGGGGTTGGCCCCCGCGTACTTGGCGCGGTTGAGCTCCTGGAGCTGGCGGAGGGAGGCGCGCCGCTGGGTCTGGATCACCTCGGCCACGTCGACGCCCGGGAGCGTCGCGGCCACGGCGAGCTTGATCGCGAGCTCGTCGCGCGTCCCCTGCGTCCGTTCCACGGGCGAGGCGAGCCACTGGGCCACCTCGGCGGAACCGGCATCGGTGATCTCCCAGTACACGTGTCCCTGCTCGTCGACATCGCCCTTGCGGACGAGGCCGTCGCGCTCGAGGCGGTCGAGGGTGTTGTAGATCTGCCCGACGTTGAGGGGCCAGGTCGACCCGGTCCGCCGGTCGAACTCCGCGCGCAGCTGGTAGCCGTAGCACGGGCCCTGGTCGAGGATCGCCAAGAGGCTCTGTCGCACCGACATGGGTTCTCCCGCCCGCTCGTCGGCAAATCCGCCCCGGGTGGATGGATCTGCATACCGAGTATGTGTTTACCGAGTATATACATGCCTGGTATCGCGACGGCAACGAGCGTGGCGACCCGGACGCCCCCGCGCCCTCGTAGGCTGGGGAGATGGCCGAGGACCCGCGGCTCGATGCCGCCCGCTACCGGGCGATGCAGGCTGCGCGGGAACACGGGTTCGACGGCGAGGCGGGAGAAGCATCACCCGCCGAGACGGCTGACGCGGCGCGCACCGCCGCCACCCCCGGGCCGAGCGAGCGCGCGATGTACGTGGAGTCGGCCATTCAGCAGGCGATCCGCCGCGGCGACTTCGACGACCTGCCGGGCTACGGCAAGCCGCTCGAAGGCCTCGGCGATCACCATGACCCCGATTGGTGGATCCGCCGGAAGATCCAGACCGAGAAGCTCACCGGGCTCGGTCCCCCCGCTCTCCAGCTGCGGGTCGAACACGCCGAGTTCGAGGACCGTGTCGACGCGCTGCGACGGGAGCGGGAGGTGCGCGAGTACGTCGCCGACTTCAATCGCCGCATCATCGAGGCGCGGCGGCAGCTCTTGGGCGGTCCGCCCGTCGTGACCCCGATGCGGGACGAGGACGCCGAGGTCGCCGCGTGGCACCATCGGCGTCAGGCGCGAGCGCAAGCAGCGGCAGCGGCATCTGCCGCCGAGACGGAGCCGCCCCGCCCGCGACGCCGCTGGTGGCGGCGCGGCTGATCAGGCGGGGCGGCTCTCGTCCGCCCGCTCAGCGCTCCAGGGCCGCCTCGACGTCGGCGAGCAGGTCGTCGACGTCCTCGACCCCCACCGACAGGCGCACGACCTCCACCGGGACGGCGGCCTCGGTGCCCCGCACCGAGGCGTGCGTCATCGCGTCGGGGTAGTTCACGAGAGACTCGACGCCGCCCAACGACTCGGCGAGCTGGAACAGTCGCGTCGACTCGGCGAACCGCCGCGCCGCCTCTCCCGATTCCAGGGCCACCGAGACGATGCCGCCGAATCCCCGCATCTGCCGGGCGGCGATCTCGTGGCCGGGGTGGGACAAAAGTCCCGGATAGTAGACGCGCGCGACCCGCTCGTGCCCCTCGAGGAAGGCCGCCACGGCGGCGGCGTTCTCGCTGTGACGCTGCATCCGCAGCGCGAGCGTCTTGATGCCGCGGGTCGTGAGCCAGGCATCGAGCGGTCCCGAGACGGCTCCAGCCGCGTACTGCAGGAAGCCGATGCGCTCCGCGAGTGCGTCGTCATCGAGAACCAGGGCGCCGCCGACGACGTCGGAGTGCCCGCCGAGATACTTCGTGGTCGAGTGCACGACGACGTCGGCGCCGAGGGCGACGGGTTGCTGCAGAGCCGGCGTTGCGAACGTGTTGTCGACGACGACGAGCGCGCCGGCCTCGTGTCCGACGGCGGCCAGATCGGCGATGTCGGTGACCCGCAGGAGCGGATTGGACGGCGTCTCCACCCAGAGGATCCGCGGCGCACGTTCGGCGACGGCCGCGCGGACGGCCTCGGCGTCGCTCATGTCGACGACCCGCAGCCGCACGCCCCACGGGCCGAGGATGCGGGAGATGAGGCGGTGAGTGCCGCCGTACACGTCGTTTCCGAGCAGCACCTCGTCGCCCGGCTGCAGCACGGCGCGCAGCAGAGCGTCTTCCGCCGCCAGTCCCGACGCGAACGAGAACGCGTGGGCGCCGCCCTCGATCGCGGCCAACTGCACCTGGAGCGCCGTGCGTGTCGGGTTGCCGCTGCGGCCGTACTCATACCCCTGCCGGAGTCCGCCGATACCGTCCTGCGCGTACGTGGTGGAGAAGTGGACGGGCGGGATCACGGCGCCCGTGGCGGCGTCGGCGTCCTGCCCGGCGTGGACGGCGAGGCTGGCGAAGCCGCGGGCGGCGTCGGAGGCGGTCATGCGGGACTCCCGGAGGTCGAGGACACAGAGGTCGAGGAAACAGAGGCGAACGGAGGAGTGGCAGGCGCGGCCGGGGCGTCGACCACGGCATCGTGTCCGCGCTCCCTCAGCCATTGGTCGTCGAAGATCTTGGTGAGGTAACCGCGTCCGTGGTCGGGAAGCACCACCACCACGACCGCCTCGGCGGGAAGATCCCGAGCGACGCGGAGCGCCGCGGTGACCGCCATGCCCGAGGAGCCGCCGACGAGGAGCCCCTCCTCGCGCGCCAGCCGGCGGGTCATCGCGAACGACTCGGCATCGCCGACCCGTTCATAGCGATCAACGACCGCCGGGTCGAAGGTGGCGGGCCAGAAGTCCTCCCCCACACCCTCGACCGCGTAGCCGTGGAGCGGACCCCCGGAGTAGATCGAGCCCTCCGGGTCGGCACCCACGACGACGACTCTCCCGTCCGACTGCTCCTTGAGGTACCGGCCCGTGCCGGAGATCGTGCCTCCCGTGCCGATTCCGGCGACGAGATGGGTCACGAGGCCATCTGTGTCGTCCCAGATCTCGGGGCCTGTGGTCTCGTAGTGACCACGCGGCCCGTGCAGGTTCCCGAACTGGTTGGGCTTGAACGCCCCAGGGATCTCCCGCGCGAGCCGGTCGGACACGCTGTAGTAGGAGTCCGGGTGCTCGGGGGGCACGCTCGTGGGCGTCATGACCACCTCGGCGCCGTAGGCGCGGAGGACGGCCACCTTCTCGCCGGCGAACTTGTCGGGGACGACGAACACCATGCGGTATCCGCGTTGCAGGGCCACGAGGGCGAGTCCGACGCCCGTGTTGCCGCTGGTGGGCTCCACGATCGTGCCGCCGGGGCGGAGGAGCCCGTCGCGTTCGGCGGCGTCGATGATACGGGCGGCGATGCGGTCCTTCGCCGAGCCGCCCGGGTTGAAGTGCTCCACCTTGGCGAGCACGGTGGCCGCGATGCCGTCGGTCACGCGACCGAGGCGGACGAGAGGGGTGTGGCCGACGAGATCGGCGATGTGCGATGCGTAACGCATGGAGAGTCCTGAGGGTGTGGCCGTGCGCGCAGAGGCACGGCGGTTGTCGGGGTCGTCGAAGGCGCGCGCGAGCGCTCAGCGACAACAGCGACAGGTCAGGGACACGCGAACACAGTAACCCGTGGAGGGCGGTACGGCAAACGCGGCTCCGTGTCGCCGTATGACGAGGGCGGCGCGGCCCGCGGGGTCTTCGCCTACCGTGACGACATGTCTTCCGATTCACCCGCCCGGCCCTCGCCGATCGATCCACGCGGCCCGAGGTTCGCCGCGACGCTCACGAGCGTGCTCCTGTTGGTGGGCACGTTCTTCGCCCTGCAGAGCGCCGGATCCCCCGCCGGAGCGACCGCGGCCGCACGCGCGGCCGACCCCGGGTTCATCGTGCTCGCGATCGCGGCGGCACTCTTCGTCTGGGGCGTCGCCTCTCCCTCCACGGCGCCGTGGGGAGTGGTCTTCCGCACCCTCGTGCGCCCGCGCCTTGCCCCGCCCGCGGATCTCGAAGACCCGCGTCCCCCGCGCTTCGCACAACTGGTCGGGCTCGTGGTCGTCTCGACGGGGCTCGTGCTCCACCTCGCAGGAGTGCCGTGGGCGCTGCCGATCGCGGGCGGACTGGCCTTCGCGGCGGCGTTCCTCAACGCGGCGTTCGGGGTGTGCCTGGGCTGCCTCCTCTACCTCGGGCTCGCCCGGGTCGGCGTGCTCCGCCCCCGCGGCGGACTCGCGTGAGGGCGTCGTGACCTCCGTCCTCGCCCTCGTCGGCAATCCGCAGCGCGACTCCCGCACCCGGGCCGTCGCCGATGCCGTGGCGGCCGAGCTGTCGGCGCGGTCGGGGGCCGCGATCGCCGAGACGATCGAGCTCGCCGACATCGCCGACGAGCTGTTCCGTCACCCGAGCGACGCGGTCGACGCCGCCCGGGAACGCGTGCTGTCCGCGGACGTCGTGATCGTCGCGAGCCCGACGTACAAGGCCACCTACACGGGGCTGCTGAAGGCCTTCCTCGACCGGTTCGACACCGGCGCGCTCCACCGACTCACCGCGGTGCCGATTCTGACTCTCGGGAGCCCCGCCCACTCCCTCGCCGTGGAGACGGCCCTGCGTCCTCTGCTGGTGGAGCTGGGGGCATCGGTGCCGACCCGCGGCATCGCGTTCCCCGCGTCGGAGGTCGATCGGCGCGCGGAGATCGTCACCGCGTGGGCGGAGGCCGAGTGGCCGCGTCTGCGCCACGTCCTCGGCGGCTGAGCCCCTCGCGAAGGGGAAGGGGTGGGCGTCACAATCGGTCACACAATGTCACGGGGGCACACGAACGGCCCTCGCGTGCGCCGACGCGACTAGCGTCGAAGGCATGACCGGTCAGTCCCCCGCCGCCGCGCCGTTCGACGCGGCCGATCACCGCTTCTCGTCGTCGCTGTCCGCCGACGAGTTCAAGGCGCTGTTCCGCGGCCACCCGGGAGGCGTCGCCGTCATCACCGCCGACGCGGGCGACGGCCCGGTGGCGCTGACCGCCACCTCGGTCTCGTCGGTGAGCGCCGACCCGCCGCTGCTCATCTTCTCGATCTCCACACTGTCCTCGTCGGCCGACGTCCTCTCGCGGGCCGAGACGGTCGTCGTCCACCTCCTCGACGCCACCGACCTCGACCTCGCGAAGCTCGGCGCGACGAGCGGCGTCGACCGCTTCGCCGAGACCGAGTCCTGGAGTCGCCTCGTCACGGGCGAACCCGTCTTCCGCGGCGTGCGAGCCTGGGTGCGATGCGCCGTCATCGGACGCATGGACGCGGGATCCTCCACCGTCATCGCCGCACACGCCCTGCAGTCCCAGCTCAACCGTGACGTCGAGCCGGGCGAGGCCGGTGACGCGCTCGTGTATCACAACCGCACCTGGCACCGCCTCGGGGAGCACTCCCGCATCCGCTGACGGGACGGGCCCGGCGGGCGCATCGGCCGCCTCTCACAGCATCCCCTGAAGCACGCTCGGTACGGTCGGACCATGGACGCCCTGCCGCAGCATCTCTCTGTGAGGACCACCGACGGAACGGCGACCTTCTCCCCGAGGGAGCTGCGAGAGATGCGCGACGGCTTCCAGAAGTTCCTGCTGCTCTACCAGTTCGGGCTGCGCGAAGTGGAGACCAAGCTCGAGATCCTCCGCGACGAGTTCCAGCTCACCCACGACTACAACCCCATCGAGCACCTGTCGAGCCGCGTGAAGTCCGCCGACAGCCTGATCGACAAGGTCGTGCGCAAGGGCATCGACGCGGACTTCGACTCGATCCGCGCGCACATCACCGACATCGCGGGCGTGCGGGTGACGACGAGCTTCGCGGGAGACGCGTATCGGCTCTTCGACCTGCTCACCCAGCAGGACGACATCACGGTGCGCGAGGTGAAGGACTACATCGCCCGCCCCAAGCCGAACGGCTACAAGAGCCTCCACGTGATCGTCGAGGTGCCGGTCTTCCTCTCCAGCGGCCGGGTGGACGTGGCCGTCGAGGTGCAGTTCCGCACGATCGCGATGGATTTCTGGGCGAGCCTCGAGCACAAGATCTACTACAAGTACGAGGGTTCGGTGCCCGACGGACTCCTCGCCGAGCTGAAGGACGCCGCCGATACGGCCGCCGAGCTCGACGCGCGGATGCAGCGCCTCCACGGCGAACTGCACGGACCCCGCCCCTCCCGGGTCTTCGCGATCTGACGCCCCGCCTCCGCCGGGGCTGGCCGGGCCGGGCCGGGCCGGGCCAAAAGCAGGGTGGATCGGCCAATACCGCCGCCCAGCGGCCGTGACCACCGGTTCCGCCTGCTTCCGGCCCGTCGTACCGGGACGAATCAGGCCGCCGACCGGCACGGGACCGGACGGGACTGGACCCGGACCGGACGGGACTGGACCGGACCGGACGCGGCTGGCACGGCCGCAGACCGGGCCAAAAGCAGGGCGGATCGGCCGATACCGCCGTTCACCGGCCGTGACCACCGGTTCCGCCTGCTTCCGGCCCGTCGTACCGGGCCGAATCAGGCCGCCGACCGGCACGGGACTGGACGGGCCTGGACCGGACCGGCCGGGGCTGGCGAGACAGCAGACCGGGCCAAAAGCAGGGTGGATCGGCCGATACCGCCGTTCAGCGGCCTCGACCACCGGTTCGACCTGCTTTCGGCCCGGCCACCGGTTCGGCCCGGCCACCCCCGGCCACCGGTTCGGCCCGGCCACCCCCGGCCACCGGTTCGGCCACCGGTTCGGCCCGGACCGCCGGGACTACAGGCCCTTGCCGCCGGTGACCGGCAGAACGGCACCGGACACGAACGACGCCTCCTCGGAGGCGAGGTACACATAGGCGCCGGCAAGCTCGGCGGGCTGACCCGCGCGACCGAGCGGCGTGTCCTGTCCGAAGGTGGCCAACCGCTCCGCGTCCCAGCCGGTGGCAGGGATCAGCGGCGTCCAGATCGGACCGGGAGCCACGGCGTTCACACGGATGCCGTCGGGTCCGAGTTCCTCGGCGGCGGCCTTGACGAAGGCGACCTGCGCCGCCTTCGTCATGGCGTAGTCGATGAGTCCGGCAGAGGGGTTGAAGGCCTGGATCGACGAGGTCACGATGATCGATGAACCCGGCTTCAACAGCGGAACGGCGGCGCGGGCGGAGTACAGCATGCCGTACAGGTTGGTCTCGAATACGCGCTGGAACTCCGCCGTCTCGAGCGTGTCGATGCCGTCTCGGTCCTTCTGATAGGCCGCATTGAGCACCACGATGTCGAGACCGCCGAACCGCTCGGCCGTCTCGACCACGATGTCGGTCGCGAACACCTCGTCGCGGACGTCGCCGGCGAGGCTCAGCGCGCGTCGCCCCTCCTTCTCGATGAGGGCGACCGTCGCATCGGCGTCCTCCTGCTCCTGCGGGAGGTGCGCGATGGCGACATCGGCCCCCTCCCGCGCGAAGGCGACCGCCACGGCGCGTCCGATGCCGGAGTCCCCGCCCGTGATGAGCGCGCGGCGGCCCTCGAGCCTGCCGCTGCCCCGGTACGACCCTTCGCCATGATCGGGCGTCGGAGCGGTCTCGGACGTGATTCCGGGCTGGGTCTGCTCCTGATCCGGGAATCCCTCGTCGTGGTGCTTCTCGCGCGGATCGGTCATGATCTGCTCCTCTCTGATTCGTCCGGCAGCTGGGCCACCGGGATGACGACCACGTCCTGGACCTTCCAGTCCAGAGCCGCGATCCGTGCACGTGCGGCCTCGATCTTCGAGAGCCGCACACCCCCGCGCCGAGGGACCACGAAGGCCTCGACGTGGAAGACCTGCCCCATGTCCCGCATCCGCACCGATGCCTCGCGCACCCACGGCAGCCGCTCGAGCGACGCGACGATGTCGCCGAGGAGCGGATGAGGCTCCGCGTCATCGTGCGTCCGAGCGCGCTGATCGATCAGGTCGAGGACCGCGGCGCGGGTGTTACGCACCCCGTCCCACACGATGCCGGCCGAGATGAACAGGGCCGCCACACCGTCGAGCCACCACCAGCCGATGCCCACTCCGCCCACGCCGACTATCGAGGCCACGGTCGTCGTCCAGTCGGCCTTGGCCATGTCGGCGTCGGCATATAGCACCTTGTTGTGGAGCTGCGGGGCGATCTTCGCCTTGGCATGGCCATAGAAGAACGGGCCGATCATCGTCAGCGCCATCACGCCCATCATCAGCCAGCCGAGCCACACGGTGGCCCCGAACAGGTTGATCGTGCCGATCGCGGGGTGCTCGGCGCCCACGAGCCCGACCACCGACTCCACCGCCAGGCTGCCGCCGATCGCAAGGAGGGCGACTCCTGCCACCAGGTGCCCGACGCCCATCGTGCGATGCAGGCCATAGGGGAATCGTCGCGTGGGCCGGCGCCGAATGAAGAGAAGGGCGACGAGGAAGGAGATCTGCGGGACGAGGGAGAGCATGTCCTCGATCCATGCGGTCTTCATGGCCTGCGATCCGCCGACGACCAGCGCGATGAGCACGATCGTCACCAGCGTGTAGCCGATCGTGAACCACTCCCAGCGCACGGCATCGCGGACGGCGCGACGTTGCGCGTCCGGCAGATCGGTGCGACCCATCGAGGTCACCTGCACGGTCACGGCCCCACCCTCTCGTCGAGGAAGGCCTCGAGGGCCGACTGGAGCCCGTTCTCACCCAGCGGCAGGAGAACGACGATCCGGCGCCCCTTCGCCCCGGGAATGCCGTCGTACCCGCGGGTGACGGAGGCCCGGTCGAGCCACGGGGTCTCCTCGGTCATCCCGCCGATCGCGAGGTCGAGGTCGCCGGTCTCGAGCCGGTCAACGAGCTCTTCCTCACTGCCCGCCGTCCACTGCACGCGGGCGTCCCGCTCCTCGGCGAAGCCCGCGACGAGATCGGCGAGCGGACCCGCCGCGCGATTACCCTCCATCTCCACGAGGCCCGAAGCGTCGCTGACCCCCACCCGCAGGGTTCCCCCTGTGATCCGGTCCAGGCTCCCCTCCGGATCGAAGGGGATCGACGACAGAGCCGAGCACCCCGACAGGAGCACGATCAGCGCGAGAACGCCCACCCCCCGCAGTGCCTTCATGCCGCCTCCACCGGTCGCGAGCGTGAGAGCCGACCGGTCGCAGCCGCGGCGCGGTCGGGATCGAACACGGGGCACGTTAGGCCGAGCCGATCCGCGTCACGAGGGGCTTGACATCCGCTCACGCCGCCGTCAGCAATACGCGTAGAGTGCGGGCATGGGCACCATTTACTACGGCGGTTCCGCCACGCCGATCCACATCGACGACCGCGCCCTGGCGCACCTCAAGGTGGTCGTCGCCACCAAGCTCCGCCGCGGTGAGAGCTTCACCCTCAGCTGGAAGCACCCCGAAGACGAAGCGCGAGGACGCAGCACGATCTGGCTGCACCCCTCGATCCCACTCCGGTTCGTCTTCGACGACCCCGAGACGCCCGATTTGAGCCGGGAATGGCTCGAGGAGCTCGCCCAGACGGCCAACTCGTCGGGGGGCATCATGCTCGTTGCCGAGCAGATCGACAGCGGCGAGCACGAGGTGCCCGACACCTCACCGCAGGTGGTCGAGCTCGCCGACGCCGACTGAGGCCACCTGTCAGGGGCGGACGATGCCGCCCGCGCTCAGTCCGAGCCGTCGCCGCTGCCTTCGGTGGGCTCGGGGACGATGTACAGCCCGTTGGTGGAGTTCGCCGTGTAGGTCAGCGCCTCCAGCCATGCGCGATTGAGGCTCGGCTGGCGGCTGCCGAAGTAGCGGTAAACGAGGGAGGCCGACGGGTGCAGCCACACCGACGTACGACCGTCGCCGACGCTCGGGTCCTCACGCCAGGTGAAGTGGAACGACTCGCCGCGACGCAGCTTCTGGCCGATGACGACCTGCAGGTGCGCGAGCACGCGATCGTCGAAGTCGATGGTGATCGAGCCTTGATAGATGAACTTGCCCACGGGTTCTCCGAATTCGGCCGCGTCCTCGACGCGTCATCGGGACGCGGCGGGGGGCGCGGGGACGTCAGGCACTGCTCGGCCCAGTGCACGTTCCTCTGACGCTAATACACGCGCGCGCCTTTTCCGGACCCGGTCCAGCGTGGGACGGACTGATTCTCAGCGCATCGCATCGGCGCGGCGTGCGATTTCGGCGCACGCGACGTCCGAATCCGGAAGCGCAACCGTCAGGTCCATTTGCGCATCGACCACCACGAGCGACCCGGCGGTTCCCAGCAGAAGAGAACACATCGACGGTTCGCCGTCGTGGATGCCGGGAAACTCGACGACGTCGAACTCACCGGCCGTGTGCAAGACGCGGGCGTAGTCGATGACGGCGTCGGCGACGGCGTCGGTCGTCAGCAGCCGCTGACCATCGATCAGGATGTCTTTCACGTTCATTCACCTCGCGGGGTGGGCCGGACCGACCGCCCCGGAGAATGCGGAGCGGCATCTTCGTCCGTCAGTGAACCCCGAAGAACCCCGCCGCCTCCAGGGGGTTGACACCCCTCGGCCCCCTGGATAAAAACGTCGGTGCCGCCGGAAACGCGCAGAGGACAGAAAACGCACCCGTGTCAACCCCGTTGAGACTTCGTGTCCCGCCAGCCATGGTGATCGCATGACCACACTCGCCGTCATCCTGCTCCTGGTCGGAATCGCTCTCCTGCTCCTCGGCGTCTTCGTGAAGGCCGCCGAGTTCTTGCTGTGGATCGGTCTCGTCATCATCGTCATCGCGATCATCGCGTGGCTGATGAGGGTCATCCGACGAAACGCCTGACCGGCCCCGGCCGCGTCCGCCTCCTGGGTCACGTCGATCACCCGGTGGGAGTCGACGGTGTTACCGCCCCGTTACGCCTCCCCAGACGATCTGTCAGGCGCACCCACCCCGCGGGAGGAATCGTCCGGCGGGGCCGCGGGATCATTGCGCGGCCCGGCCCGGACGTATTGAATGTCCGCACACGCGCCAGGGAGGTGCGAGGAGCGGAGTACGCGTGACGTCGGCACCCGAATCCATCGTCGACCGGACCACCACCTCGTCCGGATCCGGGCCCGCGCCCGGCACCGGATCGGTCGTGCTCTCCCACGTCACGAAGCACTACGGAGAGCAGCTCGCCGTCGACGACCTCTCCCTCACGATCGAGGCCGGCGAGTTCCTGTCGCTTCTCGGACCCTCCGGCTGCGGCAAGACGACGACGCTGCGCATGATCGCGGGCTTCGAACACCCCGACGCCGGCGACATCCGCATCTCCGGCGCCAGCGTGCTCGGCGCCCCGCCGTTCAAACGCGACGTGAACACCGTCTTCCAGGCCTACGCCCTCTTCCCACACATGACCGTCGCCGAGAACGTGGCCTACGGCCTGCAGCAGCGCCGCACCTCCAAGGGCGAGATCCGCGAACGCGCGGCGGCAGCGCTCGACATGGTGCAGATGCGCCGTTTCGCCGACCGCAAGCCCACGCAGCTCTCCGGAGGCCAGCAGCAGCGCGTCGCCCTCGCCCGCGCCCTCGTCAACCGTCCCTCCGTGCTGCTCCTCGACGAGCCGCTGGGCGCCCTCGACCGGCAGCTGCGCGAGGAGATGCAGCTCGAGCTCAAGCTCCTCCAGTCGCGGCTCGGGATCACGTTCGTGTTCGTGACCCACGATCAGGGCGAAGCGCTCTCGATGAGCGACCGCATCGCCATCATGCGCGAGGGGCGCATCGAGCAGCTCGCCGACGCCGACACGGTGTACGCGCGCCCGGCCTCGGCGTACGTCGCGGCCTTCGTCGGTCAGCAGAACTTCTTCCGGGGTACGGGTGTCGGGACGGACGCCGTCTCCGCGGCGCATGTCGTCGCCCGCTCCGAGGTGTCCACTCTTCCGGGAACCGCCTCCGGGGCAGCCGAAGCCGCTGTGCGTCCCGAGAACGTGCGGATCGCCGCCGACACTGGCGCGGCGCTGGCCGAGACCAACGCCGTCCGCGGAGAGCTCATCGGGGTGTCGCACCTCGGCGAGACGATGCAGTATCTCGTGCGACTGGGCGACGACCAGAGCCTCATCGCGCGGCGGCCGACGCCGGAGGCGCCGAGCCTGCGCGTGGGCGACGCGGTCGTGTGCACGTGGTCGCCGACCCACGTGCTCCTCTTCCCCGCCGACGATGCCGCCCGCGCGGCGGGATACGTCGCACCCCCGACCGAGTAAGCGACACCGACACACGCTCCATCCGCCGCACGACCTTCACCCGACCAGGAGGCCCCGATGAACGACTCCCGCTCCCCGCTGCGCATTCTCGCCCATGAAAAGGCCGTGCCGATCATCGCGAACGAGCTCTCGCGCCGCCGATTCCTCTCCCTCGCCGCGCTCGCGGGCGGCACCGCCGTGCTCGCCGCCTGTGCGCCGGGCGGCGGAGGCAACACGAGCCCCTCCTCGCAGGCCTCGGGCGGAGCCCTGGAGGGGTCGCTCTCGGTCTACACGTGGGGCGACTACGACTCCCCCGACGTCGTGAAGAACTTCACCAGCGACCTCGGGCCGAAGGTGACCCTGGACTCCTACAGCTCCAACGAGGAGCTGATCGCCAAGCTCATCGCCGCCAAGGGCACGTCGGGCTTCGACATCGTCGTGCCGACCGGCGTGTTCATCCCGCAGATGATCGAGAACGGGCTGCTGACGAAGTTCAACAAGTCCCTCCTCCCCAACCTCGACAACATGGACCCCGCCTACCTCGGCCGGGCGTGGGACCCCGAGAACGACTACTCCGTCTGCAAGGCCTGGGGAACGACCGGATTCGTCTACGACAAGACGGTCATCACGCGCGAGCTGAAGACCTGGAACGACTTCTTCGACGCCGCGCAGAACGAGGCCAGCGGCAAGACGAGCATGTCGGACGACCCCGCCGGCATCATCGGCGCGTACTTCTGGGCGAACGACGCGGACTGGAACACGCAGGACGCGGCGCAGCTGGACGCCTGCCGCTCCTTCCTCGTCGAGAAGATCGCTCCGCACATCGCCGCCTTCGACTCCTACCCCGGCACCAACGCGATCCCGCAGGGTACCCAGGTGCTCATGCAGGCGTGGAACGGTGACGCGCGCCTGGGCCTGCTGGCCTCCTCCGAGCCGGAGCGGTGGCAGTGGGTGCTGCCCGGACCGCAGACCGAGCTCTGGATGGACAACTGGGCGATCGCCGCGGGCGCACCGCACCCCGAGGCCGCCCACGCGTTCATCAACTTCTCGATGACGCCGGAGAACCTCATGCTCAACCTCGACTACATCGGCTACAACGTCGGAGGCAAGGACATGGAGTCCGCCGCCGAAGAGGCGGGCCTGGAGCTTCCGGAGCTGATCTTCTTCGACGAGGCGCAGCTGGCCACGATGCACGAGCAGACCCTCAACGAGTCGCAGACGGTGCGCGTGGAGATCTGGAACGAGATGAAGGCCGCCGCGGGTGCCTGATTCGCCCGCGTCGCCCCGGCGCTCCCTCGGGGGGTTGTTGGCGGTCCCGGCGTGGATCTGGCTGCTGGTCTTCTTCGTCGCCCCGGTGGGGCTCGTGGTCTGGTACAGCTTCGGCTACAAGCCGGGCATCTTCGGAACCCATGCCAACGACGTGCTCTCGCTCGACCGCTACGCCGAGGCACTGTCGCCGACGTTCTTCACGACGTTCCAGAACACCCTCTGGGTCGGCGTGCTCGGAACGGCCCTGTGCTTCGTGATCGGGGCTCCGGTGGCCTACTGGATGGCGTTCAAGGTGCGTCCTCAGCGCCGGGGACTGCTGATCGCGCTCGTCCTGATCCCGTTCTGGACGAACTTCCTCATCCGCACGATCGGCTGGCAGGTGATCCTCGCCCCGGAGGGGTGGCTGTCGCAGGGACTCCAGTCGATCGGGATGCTCGACGGCCCGCTCGACCTCCTCTACACCCGCACCGCCGTGTTGATCGGCGTCGTCTACAACTACCTGCCGCTGATGATCCTGCCGCTGTTCGTGGCCTTCGATCGCGTGGGGCCCGCGGTGCGCGAGGCATCGAAGGACCTCGGCGCGGGGAAGGTCACCACCTTCTTCCGGGTGACCCTGCCGCTGTCGCGCCCCGGCGTCGTGGCGGGCGTGCTGCTGGTGTTCATCCCGCTCATGGGCGACTACATCACGGCGACCGTCCTCGGCGGGGCGAAGGGCAACATGGTCGGTCAGCTCGTGGCGAGCCAGTTCCAGACCGCGCAGAACTGGGCCCTGGGCTCGGCGATGGCGGTCGTGCTGATGCTCGTGATCGCCCTCACGATAGCGGTGGCGGCGCTGCTGCTGTGGGCGCTGAGCCTTCCCTTCCGCGCCCGGAACCGGCTCACCCTCGGACAGCAGGAGGTGGCCTCGTGACCGCGACGAAGACCGAGACGATCCTCCGCCAGCGCGACGGCAGCATGCTCGGAAGCGGGCGCCGCGCACCACGGTCGTGGAGCGACGTCGCGTTGAACGTGTGGGGCGTGCTCGTGCTCCTGTTCCTCTTCGCGCCGATCATCGTCATCGTCATCTACTCGTTCAACACCGGGCGGCTGCTCGTCTCGTTCGACGGGTTCGGGTTCGACGCGTTCCGGACGATCCTCGACAAGCCCGCCGTGCAGAACGCCGTGCGGGTCTCCCTCGTCACGGCCCTCATCTCCGCCGTCATCGCCACGGCCCTCGGCACGCTCGCCGGGATCGCCATGGCGCGCCACCCCGGCCGGTGGGTGTGGTGGTTCCTCGGACTCCTCCTCCTCGTGTCGGTGACGCCGGAGATCGTGGACGCCGTGGCCCTCCTCCCCTGGTTCGTGACGCTCGGTCAGGACTGGGGACTGGGGATGTTCAACGACGGCATCGTGCGCCTGTCGATCGGCAGTTCGCTGTTCGCGACCGCCGTCGTGTCCTATCTCGTCCGGGCGCGCCTGGTCGGCCAGGAGGCGAACCTCGAAGAGGCCTCCAGCGACCTGTACGCGAGCCCGTTCACGACCTTCCGCCGCGTCACCCTCGCCCTCGCGATGCCGGCGGTGCTCGCCGGGTTCCTGCTCGCGTTCACGCTGAGCCTCGACAACACGATCGTCGCCGCCTTCGTGCAGGTCTCGGGGACCACTCCCTGGCCGGTCTACGTGCTGTCGGCGGTGCGTTCGGGCCTGCGTCCCGAGGTGGCGGCCGTGTCCACGATCATGCTGCTGCTGACGCTCGTCGCCCTCGCCGTCGTGGCGGTCGTGCTCAAGCGCGCCGGCGACTCGGCCACCGACATCGCCCGCACGATGGGTGGGGCGTGAGGAGAGAGATGACGTACGCAGAGCTGGTGTTCCACGGCGGACCGGTCTTCACGGCCGACACGGTGCGTTCCCGGGCGAGCGCCGTCGCCGTGTCCGGGGGGCGCATCGTCGCCGTCGGCGGCGAGGGGGTCCGGGAACTGATCGGGCCGCAGACGGAGGTCGTCGACCTTTCCGGACGGCTGCTCGTGCCCGGCTTCCAGGACGCCCACGTCCACCCCGTCTCGGGCGGCCTGGAACTGCTCCGCTGCGACCTGGCCGACGGCACGACCGAGGCGGAGTACCTCGACCTCGTCGCCGCCTACGCCCGGACCCACCCTCCGACAGAGGAGGACGGTTCGGAGTGGGTACTGGGCGGCGGCTGGGCGATGTCCGCCTTCCCCGGCGGCACCCCGACGGCGGCCGCGCTCGACCGTGTGCTCCCCGATCGTCCGGCCTTCCTGCCCAACCGCGACGGGCACGGCGCGTGGGTGAACTCCGCGGCGCTCCGGCGCGCGGGGATCGACCGTGACACCCCTGATCCCGTCGACGGACGAATCGAGCGCGACCACGACGGCACACCGACCGGCACCCTCCACGAGGGCGCGATGTCGCTGGTCAACCGGCTCATCCCCGACCCCACACCCGAGTTCCTCCGCGAGGCGCTGCTCGCGGGCCAGCGCTACCTGCACTCCTACGGCATCACGGCGTGGCAGGACGCGATCATCGGCGACTACAGCGACCTCGTCGATCAGGGCGAGACGTACCGGCGAGCCGCGATCGACGGCAGCCTGACCGGCCGCGTCGTCGGGGCGCTGTGGTGGGACCGGGGCGCCGGGCTCGAGCAGATCCCCTCGCTCGTGGAGCGCCGCGAGCGCTTCAGCCACGGCCGCTTCCGGGCCACCAGCGTCAAGGTGATGCAAGACGGCGTCGCCGAGAACTTCACGGCCGCAATGCTCGAGCCGTATCACGACGGTCATGGTCACCCCACCGACAACTCCGGCATCTCCTTCGTGGATCCCGAGGTGCTGCGCGAAGCCGTGCCCCGGCTCGATGGGCTCGGCTTCCAAGTGCACTTCCACGCGATCGGCGACCGGGCGGTGCGCGAATGCCTCGACGCCGTCGCCGAAGCGATCGCCCGCAACGGACGCGGCGACAACCGGCACCACATCGCTCACATCCAGGTGGTGCACCCCGACGACGTCCCGCGCTTCCGAGAGCTCGGCGTCGCCGCGAACATGCAGTCGCTGTGGGCGACGCTCGAGCCGCAGATGGTCGAGCTCACCCTTCCGTTCCTCGGAGCACCGCGCGACGCGTGGCAGTATCCGTTCGGCGACCTCCTGCGCGCGGGGGCGGTGCTGGCTGCCGGAAGTGACTGGTCGGTGTCCTCACCCAACCCGCTCGCGGCGATCCACACCGCCGTCAATCGCCAGGCGGCGCCCGGATACGAGGAGGGTGACTACGAGCCCTTCCTCCCCGACCAGGCGATCGACCTCGGCACATCGCTCGCGGCCTACACCGCAGGCTCGGCATGGGTGAACCACCTCGACCGCGAGACGGGCACGATCGAGGTGGGCAAGTACGCCGACCTCGCCGTCCTGGACCGCGATCCGTTCGCCGGCCCCGCCGACGAGATCGGTGCCGCCCGCGTGCTCGAGACCTTCGTCGAGGGCGACCGCGTGTACGTGGCCGACTGACACGCACCATCTCGAGAGGAAGCATCCCCGTGGGAACCACCGTCTTCGAACGGCAGGCGCCGGCGCCCGCCGTGGTCGACCGCAGTCTGAGCGACACGCGCTCGGGGGTGTTCTGGACGGAGGATCTGCCGGATGCGCTGCGCCCCGATCGGCCCGTGCTGCGTGGGGCGGTCGAGGCCGACCTGGTGGTGGTCGGGGGCGGCTACACCGGACTGTGGACGGCGCTCCTGGCGACTCTTCGCGACCCCGGTCGCCGGGTCGTGGTGATCGAGGCCAACCGCGTGGGGTGGGCGGCGTCGGGACGAAACGGCGGGTTCTGCGAGGCGAGCCTCACTCACGGTCACGAGAACGGCGCGCGGCGCTGGCCCGACGAGATCGAGACCCTGGAGCGTCTGGGACGAGAGAACCTCGACGAGATCGAACGCACGGTCAGCGAGCTCGGTCTCGACGTGCAGTTCGAGCGCACCGGCCAGCTCGCCCCCGCCGTCGAGCCGCATCAGCTCGCCTGGCTCGACGACTGGCGAGCCGAGTCCGCCTCCGACCCCGACGTCGTCTTCCTCGACCAGGAGGCCGTGCGCGCCTCGGTCGCCTCTCCGACCTACCTCGGGGCGATCTGGGAGAAGGGCACGTGCGCGCTCGTGCACCCCGCGCGCCTGGCCGCCGAGCTCGCGCGCGCGGCCGAGGAACGCGGTGCGCGGATCTTCGAGCGCTCGCGGGTATGGGGACTGGACACCACCGCGACGGGCGTCACCGTGCACACGGCGGAGGGGAGCGTCACGGCTGCACGCGCGGTGCTCGCCACGAACGTGTTCCCCTCGCTCCTGCGCCGCAATCGCCTCATGACGGTTCCGGTGTACGACTACGTCCTCATGACCGAACCGCTCTCGGCGCAGCAATGGGAAGAGGTCGGCTGGCGGGATCGCCAGGGCATCGGCGACATGGCCAACCAGTTCCACTACTACCGGCCGACGCAGGACGGTCGTATCCTCTTCGGCGGCTACGACGCGATCTACCACTACGGGCGCCGGGTCGATCCACGCTACGAGCACCGGCCCGACGTGTGGGCGAAGCTCGCGAGCCACTTCTTCACGACCTTCCCCCAGTTGGAAGGACTGCGGTTCTCGCACCAGTGGGCAGGAGCGATCGACAGTTCGACGCAGTTCACCGCCTTCTACGGCACCGCCCGGGCGGGGCGCGTGGCGTATGCCGCCGGCTTCACGGGCCTCGGGGTGGGTTCGACGCGGTTCGCCGGCAATGTCATGCTGGATCTGCTGGACGGCTCCGAGACGGAGCGGACGGCGCTGCAGATGGTCCGCGCGCGACCACTCCCCTTCCCGCCCGAACCGGCGGCGGCGATCGGGATCAATGCGACCCGCTGGTCGATGGACCGGGCGGATCACAACGAGGGCAAGCGCAACCTCCTGCTGAAGACACTGGACGCGCTGGGATTGGGGTTCGACTCGTGACGGAGCTGGATGCGGGTGTCGTGGTCACCGCGGCCGACGTGGACCTGACACTGACGCCGGTTCCGGCCGCGCAGGTCGTGGCGGGCAGACCCGCGACCGGATCGGTCGACCTCGACGAGGACATGGGGATCGGCGTCTGGGAGATGACGCCGGGGGCGATGAGCGACACCGAGATCGAGGAGGTGTTCGTCGTCGTCGCCGGCGACGCCACGGTGGAGTTCGTCGACCCCGCCCTTCCCGCCATCCGGCTCACCCCCGGTGCGATCGTGCGACTGGAGTCGGGGATGCGCACCGTCTGGACCGTCCGCGAGACGCTCCGCAAGGTCTACCTCGCCTGACCCGGACCCCCACCCGGCTTTCCTGGTTCATCGGTCCCGGTCTCTCGTTGAGAGCACGTGTTCTCAGCGAGAGCACATGTCGTGGACGTCCGTAACGGAGGCGCTCGATGAGAGCATGTGCTCTCGGCGGAGAGCACGGGATCCCCGGAAGACCGGAGTCGAAGCGGGGTCAGGGGGCGACGGAGCGGCGGACGAGGAGGGCGAGGTGCAGCGCCGTCTGGATCTCGCCGTCGTCGAGGTCGACGGCGAGGAGTTCCTGGATGAGCGCGATCCGCTGGTAGAACACCGACCGCGACAGATGCGACGCCGTCGCCGCCGCGGTGCGGTTGCCGGGGTGGGCGAGCATCGCCCCGAGGACGTCGAGGAGGTCGCCGCCGCGCGCCAGGTCGTACTCGATCAGAGGGGCAAGCATCCGCTCACCGTGATCGAGCACGCGGTGATCGTCGCGGAGGGCGGTCACCAGCCGCGCCAGCGGACGCTCCTCCGCTCGCCGGACATGCGGACCGCGGCCGGGACGCCCCTGCGGGGCCCTCGCCAGATCGATCGCCTCTTGGAGCGACGTGAGGGCCCGCTCGATCCCGGCCTCGACGGTCGCGCCTTCCGCTCCGGCACCCTCTCCGCCACGGACGTGCGCCGGTGTCCCCACCGACAGGACCAGGCGCGCGGCGGCCGGGCTCAGCGCCTCCGCGAAGCGCCGGGCCGCATCGGTGTCGAACGGCGTCCGGGCGGGAATCGACACGAGCAGCGTCGCACCCGCCCCCGTCGCCACCCCGGCGGGCAGGGTGCCAACGAGGGCCCGGCCACCGAAGACCCCCGCGGCCGCGTCGGCCGCGGCCGGCTCGACCTCATCTCCCGTGACCACCATCCCGTACAGCCGCGCACCGTCGAGCGGAAGCCCCGCTGCCTCCAGACGCGCGGCGGCATCGGCATGCCCGGCGAACCTTCCCGCGAGGAGCCCGTCGACGAGCCGTCGCTGGCCGATGCGCGCCCACTCGTCGACCGCACCATCGGTCAGCCGTCCGAGGGCGAGGGCGATCGCGCCCTGTTCGAGCACAGCGGCCCGCCCCGCGGGATGGGCCGGGCCCGGAAGGGCGACGAGGTATCCCCAGCGCACCCCGCGCGCCTCCACCGGCACGATGAGCCAGTCCCCCGGATCCCGCCGGTGGGCCAGGCGCGAGCGCACCTCCCACCGCGCCAGGATCTCCTCCTCGCGCGAGACCGGCACCTCGGCGACGATCACGTCGTGCGCGAGCGACTCGAGGACGACGGGGGCGGAGAGCGTCTGCGCGAGCTGGTGGACGATGTAGTCGGCGGGAGACCCCCGCAGAGCGAGCGCCGTGAACCGGGCACGCACGTCATCGCGCGCACGGAGGGCGGCGTTCTGGTCGGCGATGATCCGGCGGTGGACGGCCTCGGTGACCGCGACGAACTTCACTTCGCGCCGGAGGACCACGAGGGCCATCCCCTGCTCGCGCGCCGCTTCGACCACCACGGCGGGGGCATAGCGGTAGTGCGTTCCGAGCTCCAGGATCAGCGCCGCGATTCCGGCCTGCACGAGCGAGACCACGAAGGCGCGCAGTTGCGCGGGCTCCTCCGGCCACGCCGAGCCGGTCGACAGCAACAGCTCCCCGCCGTCGAGGAGCCGCGCCACCCCGCCGCTGTCGGACGCGTGCACCCAGCGCACGCGGGCGTCCAGCGCCGCGCCACCGACGAGCACCTCGGGCTGGCCCGCCTCGACCGCTTCCAGGGCGAGCACCTCGCGGACGGTCGGAAGACTCTCGTGCGGGATCGGACGTTCCGTCTGGATCGGAGATTCTTCGCGACGGTCAGGCACTCGGCACCCCTCTTCCGCTCTGCAAAACTGGGAATCTCAGCCTAGGCGATGGTCGTACGATCTGTCCGACATTGCTCCGAGACCGAAGGGTTCCCATGACGGACGACCGGATCATCAGCCACTGGATCGACGGCGCCGAGACCGTGTCGACGAGTGGGCGCACCGCCCCCGTGTTCAATCCGGCGACCGGGGCCGAGACCGGTCGCGTGGCCCTGGCCGACGCGTCGGAGATCGCCGCCGCGATCGCCTCCGCCGAGCGGGGCTTCGCGCAATGGCGCGACACGTCGATCGCCAAGCGCCAAGCGGTGCTGTTCGCCTTCCGTGAGCTCCTCCACGCGCGCAAGGGCGAGCTCGCGCAGCTCATCACGGCCGAGCACGGAAAGGTCGTCTCCGATGCGATGGGCGAGATCCTTCGCGGCCAGGAGGTCGTCGAGCTCGCCTGCGGGTTCCCGAGCCTCGTCCGGGGCGCCTACTCCGAGAGCGCGTCGAACGGCATCGACGTGTATTCGCTGCGCCAGCCCCTCGGGGTGGTCGGGATCATCTCGCCCTTCAACTTCCCCGCGATGGTGCCCATGTGGTTCTTCCCGATCGCGATCGCCGCCGGCAACGCCGTGATCCTCAAGCCGAGCGAGAAGGATCCGTCCGCGGCCCTGTGGCTGGCGCGGCTCTGGAAGGAGGCGGGGCTCCCCGACGGCGTGTTCACGGTGCTGCAGGGCGACAAGAAAGCCGTCGACGGCCTCCTCGACTCGCCCGTCGTGCAGGCGATCTCCTTCGTCGGCT
This sequence comes from Microbacterium sp., assembly GCA_048594675.1. Classification (GTDB taxonomy): domain Bacteria; phylum Actinomycetota; class Actinomycetes; order Actinomycetales; family Microbacteriaceae; genus Microbacterium. The sequence goes on from JBMDWQ010000056.1 coordinate 21,574, forward strand.
CCACCCCGATCGCGCAGTACATCTACGAGAACGCCGCCCGCACCGGCAAGCGCGTGCAGGCGCTCGGCGGAGCCAAGAACCACATGCTGGTCCTTCCCGACGCCGACCTCGATCTCGTCGCCGACCAGGCCGTCAACGCGGGCTACGGCGCTGCGGGCGAGCGCTGCATGGCGATCTCGGTGGTGCTCGCCGTCGACCCGGTCGCCGACGCTCTCGTGGCCAAGATCCGGGAACGGATCGCCCGGTTGCGGATCGGCAACGGCGCAGGGGATGACGCGGGCGAGCCCGACATGGGACCGCTGATCACCCGCGCCCATCGAGACAAGGTGTCCGAGTACGTCGACATCGCCGAGCGCGACGGCGCCGAGATCGTCGTGGACGGTCGTGGCCTCACCGTCGACGGGCACGAAGACGGCTTCTTCTTCGGCCCCACTCTGCTCGACCGAGTGCCCACGTCCTCGCGGGCCTACACGGAGGAGATCTTCGGACCGGTGCTGTCGGTCGTCCGCGTGCCGTCGTTCCAGGCGGGGGTCGACCTCATCAACTCGGGCCGCTTCGGCAACGGCACGGCGATCTTCACGAACGACGGCGGTGCCGCCCGGCGCTTCCAGCACGAGGTGCAGGTGGGGATGATCGGCATCAACGTGCCGATCCCCGTCCCCGTCGCCTACCACTCGTTCGGCGGCTGGAAGCAGTCGCTGTTCGGCGACGCCAAGGCCTACGGCGCGCACGGATTCGACTTCTTCACTCGCGAGAAGGCGGTCACGGCGCGATGGATCGATCCCGCGACGCGCGGCGACGGTGCACACGGCGGAATCAACCTCGGCTTCCCCCAGAACTCCTGACCCCAGAACTCCCGACGCCTGTCCCCGCACGATCCGGAGCACACGATGACCACCCTCGACACCCTCACCCCCGATGCCGCGACGACCGACGCCCGCGTGCGGGCCGACGACCGCGGCCACGTGTTCCACTCCTGGAGCGCACAGGCCCTCATCGATCCGCTCCCCGTCGCGGGGGGCGAGGGCGCCACGTTCTGGGACTACAGCGGAAAGCGCTACCTCGACTTCTCGTCGCAGCTGGTCAATCTCAACCTCGGCCACCAGCACCCCGACCTCGTCGCCGCGATCCAGGAGCAGGCGGGCACGCTCGCCACGATCCAGCCGTCGATGGCCAACGACGTGCGAGGGGATCTCGCCCGCCGGATCTCCGAGGTGGCGCCGGAGGGCATGTCGAAGGTGTTCTTCACGAACGGCGGCGCGGACGCGAACGAGAACGCGGTACGGATGGCGCGCCTGGTCACCGGCAAGCGCAAGGTGCTCGCGATGTACCGGAGCTACCACGGCAACACCGCGACGGCGATCACCCTCACCGGTGACCCGCGGCGCTGGCCGAACGAGCCGGCCGACGCCTCCGTCGTCCACTTCTTCGGGCCGTACGCGTACCGGTCGCCCTTCCACTCCGAGAGCCCGGAGCAGGAGACCGAGCGCGCGCTCGCCCACCTGGAGCAGACGATCGTGCTCGAAGGCGCCTCCACGATCGGGGCGATCATCCTGGAGACGGTGGTCGGCACGAACGGCGTGCTCGTCCCGCCGCCGGGGTATCTTCCCGGAGTCCGCGCCCTCTGCGACAAGTACGGCATCCTCTACATCGCCGACGAGGTCATGGTCGGATTCGGACGCATCGGCGAGTGGTTCGCCTTCCAGGCGTTCGACGTGGTGCCCGATCTCATCACCTTCGCGAAGGGGGTCAACTCGGGGTACGTGCCGCTCGGAGGCGTCGTGATCTCCGACCGGATCGCCGCCCACTTCGACACCGTGCCCTTCCCCGGCGGTCTCACCTACTCCGGGCATCCCCTGGCGTGCGCGCCCGGCGTGGCGACGTTCGAGGTCTTCGCGCGCGACGGGATCCTGGAGCGGGTGCGCGATCTCGGCGAGCGCGTCGTGGCGCCGCGGTTGGCGGAGATGGCGCAGAGCCATCCGTCGGTGGGCGACGTGCGCGGACGGGGACTGTTCTGGGCGATCGAGCTGGTCCGCGACCGCGACACCCGGGAGCCGCTCGTGCCGTTCAACGCTGCCGGCGCCGACGCCGCCCCGATGACGACCTTCGCGGCGGCCTGCAAGAAGGCGGGGCTGTGGCCGTTCACCCACTTCAACCGCGTGCACGTGGCACCACCCCTCGTGATCTCGGAGGATGACCTCGTCCGCGGGCTCGGCATCATCGATGCCGCACTCGAGGTCGCCGACGACGCGGCGCGAGGCTGAGGATCCGCCACCGATGACGGGCAACGGGGGCGTCTCGCACTGGTGGCAGCAGATCGGTCTCCCCCCGAGCCGCCCACCGCTTCCCGGAGACGAGCAGGTCGACGTCGCGATCGTCGGCGCCGGCTACACGGGGCTCTGGGCGGCCTACTATCTCGCCACGCTGCAGCCCGACCTGCGCATCGCCGTGCTGGAGCGGCGGTTCGCCGGGTTCGGCGCCTCGGGACGCAACGGCGGATGGCTCACGAACTCCGTCACCGGCGGCCGCGAGGGCTATGGCCGCGAGGGCGGATCGCGTCAGCAGCGGGCCATGAACGAGACGGTGGACGAGGTGATCCGCGTCGCCCGCGACGAAGGGATCGACGCCGACATCCGCAAGGGCGGAGAGCTCACCGTCGCCCGCAACGCCGCGCAGTGGGCTCGGCTGCGCGCCTTCTTCGCCGAAGAGACGACGTGGCCCCACACCGACGTGAGGCTCTGGGACGCGGAGGAGACAGCCACGCACGTCCG
>JBMDWQ010000057.1:0-11345 GCA_048594675.1 Microbacterium sp.
GCGGACTGGCACGCCTGCGCGGCCTGCCACGCCGTCTGCGCGATCGAGTGCAACGTGTTGCCGTCCGCGACGAGGCGGGCGGCGTTCAACTCCACTGCGGGCATCGGTCCCGTCTCCCCTTCCGCCGCTCAGCCGAGCGACGATCTGATCTGGTTCCAGGCGGTGTCGAGCGACTCGATGGTCTGCTCGTACGCCTGTCGTGCTCCGTCGACCTGGTCCTGCAGGCCCTCCGCAGCCGTGGTGAGGGCTTCCGCGCCCAACTGCCACTTCTCGAACATCGCGAGGAAGTTCGACATCGCCGGCCCCTGCCATTCGGCCGGCAGCATGTACGCGAAGCCGCTCGCGCCCTGCTTGAGCGCGGTGCAGTAATTGACGAGCTCGCCCAGCGCATCGGCGAGCGCCTGGAGGTCGGCGGTGTCTGCCTTCTGCTGACCCATCAGTCCACCTTCCCGACGGCTGCCGCCAGGTCGTCGAGGCCACCGCTGAGCTGCGCGGCCGAAACGTTGCCTGCATCGACGCGGGCATCCACGGCACCGATGGCAGCGCTGGAGCCGTCCACCTGGGCCTCGACCATCCCCGCGTCCACGACAGGGGCACCCTCGGGCACGAGGGCCGGATCGATGTCCACCTCGATGACCGCGTCGTCCTCGTCGGCGGGCGCCTCGCCCGTCCGCTGGCCGGAACTGGCCCGGACTCCGCCACCGCCGACGAAAGCGCCGCCGGCGGAATCCTCACCGCGACCGAAGAACTCCTCGATCAGCTCGGCGCGCTCCTCACCCGTGTCCACCCGCGCGTTGACAGTGCGAGCGGCCCCGCCGACGTTGCGCACCGAGTCGATGCGGCCGGTGAAGCTGCGCTGCACTCCCGCCTCCGACTGCGTGTACGACCCGTCGGCGGCCACGAGGCCCGTCTGCAGCGCCACGAGAGACTGACGAACCGCCGCCGAGGTGGCCAGGAACGTGTCCCATCCCTCGGCGAACTTGTCGGCGTCCTCGCCCTGCCAGCTCACGTCGACCGTGCGCTTGACGTGCGAGTCGACCGCCGACAGGTTCGCGTCGAACGTCGCGATCACCGTTCCCAGCAGCGACGACACCTCGCTCAGCGACGAGGCGCGTACCCGGAATGTCACCATGGGTCACTCCCTCCCCCGGTGCGATGAGTGCCCGAGGCACCCCCGCGAACTGATCAGCCGTTGAAGGTCGAGGCGATGGCGTTCTCGCTGTCCTCGTAAGAGAGAGCAGCCTGGTTGAGAAGGTCGCTGATGCCCTGCAGCGACTCCTTCAGCTGGATGCCGGCCTGGTCCCACTGCGAGTAGAGCTCGTTGAAGGACTGCGAGGCCGTGCCGCCCCAGTCGCCGGAGATGAGTCCCTCGACGAGCGACTTCAGGTTGGACAGCTGCGACTCGATCGACTGCGAGCCGCTGGAAAGCTGCCCGGCGACGCCGGCGAGCGATTCGGATGTGACGCGGATCTCGGCCATGGGTACCCTCCCTGGGTGTTCTGTACGATCTCGGAGCCCGATCCGACATCGGGACCATCCGGTGGGTTCAGCCTAAACAGAGACCCCACCGAACCCCAATGGGGAGAACTCCCCACTCCGCCGGTCGGTGGAACCCGCTCCGAGACTCGGCTCAGTACCAGAAGCTCAACCGCGGCGCGCGCGACGTGCGGAAGACGCGGTCGACGCGGTGGGGGTCTGCCGCGCGGAGCCGGCCGGCGCGGGCCAGGGTGAGCGCGCTGACCCCGCCCAGGAACAACGCCGACAGCTCCTCGATGCCGAGAGAGACGTCGGGCTGCGCGTCGGCGGATGCGGGTGAGACGGCCGCCCTGCCGTCGCGCGCGATGTCGAGGACCACCGCGCCGCCGGTGATGCCGAGGGGGTCGTGCACGTCGAGGATCAACGTGTCGGCGGCATCGTAGCGTCGTCCGGCGAGAGCGGCCGGTAGATCGAGGATGCGCACGTAATGGTGGTCGCGCACGGTGATGGTGACCGCTCGCTGGTCGGTGATCATCCACCACAGCGGCTCGTCCACAGCCAGCTCGCTCGCGCGGACGACACCGATCAGATCCATCGAGAGAAGGAAGCGCCAGAGCGCGGCGTACGCGTCGTCGGTCGCGGCGAGCAGCTGAACGACGTCGAGCGTCGAGGCCGTGAAATCGTCGTGGTTCTCCGAGACCCGGTACAGCGCGAGGCCGTCGACCGAGCCGTCCGCGCCCCGGTACTGGAGCACACGCGTCTCCCCGGCTTTCTCGACGTCGGGACGGGTGCCGAAGAAGCGGTCCCAATGACCACCCGGCATCTGCACCTCGCCGGCGTGAGCGCGACGGATCCTGTCGTGCAGGCCGTCGACCAGGGCCCGGCCCTGCTCCCGGGAGAGGAAGTCGATGCGACCGCCGGGGAGCGGGCCCCGCCATCCTGCTCGGCGCGGGTCGATGCGCCATTGCGCCGCGGGAACGGCCGGAGCGAATCCGAAACGTCCGTAGATCGACGACTCACTCACCGTGAGCGTGGCAACCGGGAGCCCCAGATCGGCGGCGGTGCGCAGCTCTCCCGACATCAAGGAGCGCAGCAGTCCCCTTCGGCGGTGGGTGGGTGCGACGGTGACGGAGCTGATCGCACACGCAGACAGCCGGTCGCCGGGGGTGCTGAGCTCCGTCGTCCACGAGGCGAAGGTGGCGACGGGCTGCTCGGGCACGGGGGCCGCATCGTCGTACACCCCGAGCTTGCGGCGATAGGCGGACGCCGCGAAGAACGCGTCACGCTGCACGTCGGTGCGCTCGCCATCGAGGAAACCCCGCGAGACGACCTCCAGCCAGGCATCGGTCTCGGCGCGAGAGCCATCGTCGACGCGCGCGGCTCGGAGCCCTTGAGCGGATACCTCAGCGAGGAGGCGGGGATCCAGCGGGGCGTCGTGGTGCCGGCCGTCGATCGAGGTCATGTCGCTCATCCTTCCGTCGAGACGATCCGGGCGCCGGGCACCGGACCGTGAGTGGCGATCGCGGTGTGGCCATCCCGGTTCAGGGCCTCCGCGAGGGAGGCGGCCGCCGCGGAGTCGTCGGTCAGGAATCCCACGGTAGGCCCGGACCCCGACACGAGCGCCCCCCGCGCACCGATCGCGATGCCGGCCTCGATCACCTCGCCGAGCGCGGGCCGGCGAGCCAGGGCGACAGCCTGGAGATCGTTGCGCATGGCGGCGGCCAGCGCCGACGCGTCTCCCGCACGGAGCGCCTGGAGCACCTCGGCGTCGACGGTCGGCACGGTGCGGCGCGGCGCGATGTCCATCCGCGCACGGAGCTCATCGAGACCCGCATACGCCTCGGGAGTGGAGATGCCGTCTTCTTGGGTGACGAGCACCCAATGGAACTTCCCGCGAACGAGTGCGGGAGCCAACTGCTCCCCCCGCCCCGTGCCGACCGCCGTCCCGCCCAGGAGCGCGAAGGGCACGTCGGCGCCGAGTCCGGCGGCCAGTTCGTGCAGCTCGCTGGAGGACAGGCCGCCGTCGAGCAGGGCGTTCACCGCCACGAGCGCCGCCGCCGCGTCGGCCGATCCGCCCCCCATGCCGCCGGCGACGGGGACGCCCTTGTGAAGGTGCAGTCGCACGCCTCCGTCCCAGCCCACCGCGCTCGCGACGGCGCGCGCGGCGCGCACGGCGAGATTCGATGCGTCGAGCGGCACCGTGGACACATCGACGTCACCTGTCACCGTGACGGAGAACTCGTCGTCGTGCGAGGCCCAGACGTCCTCGAACAGCGCCAGCGCCTGATACACCGACGCGACCGGATGATAGCCGTCATCCTGCAGGTCGCCCACGTCGAAAAAGACGTTGACCTTGCCCGGCGCACGCACGTGGATGCGGCGTTCCTCCACTCGGCTGAGGCTCACGCGGTCGGCATCCAGAGCTCGCCGATCCCGGCGGCGATGACGTCGATCCGCTCCAGCTCCTCGGCGTCGAAGGCGGGCCCGGTCACCGCCGCGAGGTTCTCGTCGATCTGCTCGGGGCGGGATGCGCCGATCAGTGCCGAGGAGACGACCTCGTCGCGGAGCACCCATTGCAGGGCGAGTTGGGCGAGGCTCTGGCCCCGGTCGCGGGCGATCACATCGAGGGCCCGCAGAGCGCTCAGCGCTTCGGGCGTGAGCTGCGAGCCGCTCAACGACGAACGCTGCTGGGCGCGCGAGGCAGTGCCATCCTCGAGGTAGCGACTCGTGAGCAGCCCCTGAGCGAGCGGCACGAAGGCGATCGCCCCCATCCCCTCCTGGCGCAGCACACCCGTGAGGCCGTCCTCGATCCACCGATCCAGGATCGAGTACGAGGGCTGGTGGATCACCAATGGGGTACCCAGCGAACGGGCGATCGCCACGGCTTCCGCCGTCTGCTTCTCCCCGTACGACGAGATGCCGACGTACAGTGCTTTGCCCTGACGCACGAGAGCGTCCAACGCTCCGATCGTCTCCTCCAACGGAGTGACGGGATCGAACCGGTGCGAGTAGAAGACGTCGACGTAGTCGATCCCCATCCGGGTGAGGGACTGCTCGGCGCTCGCGATCAGGTACTTCCGTGAGCCCCACTGACCGTACGGGCCGTCCCACATGTCGTACCCGGCCTTCGACGAGATGATCAGCTCGTCGCGGTAGGGGGCGAAGTCCTCCCGCATCATGCGACCGAAGTTGGTCTCTGCCGAGCCATAGGGCGGGCCGTAGTTGTTGGCGAGATCGAAATGAGTGATCCCACGGTCGAATGCATGCCGCAACAGGGCGCGCTGCCGGTCGAACGGAATGTTGTCACCGAAGTTCCACCACAGCCCGAGCGAGACCGGCGGCAGATACAGGCCGCTGCGCCCGACTTGCCGGTAGGTCGTCCCCTCGTATCGGTCGGGTGCGGCTCCGTAGGGGCGGTGGCGGTCTCCGCCGCGAGACGGCGGGAAGCGGTTCTCGGTCACTCCCCCAGGCTAGCGAGGCTCGCGCTCGCGTGGGCGACGGCGACGTAGTCGTCGATCGTCAGCTCCTCCCCACGAGCCGTGGGCGCGATCCCTGCCGCCTCGAGGATCGCGCTCGCCTGAGCGGCGGAGCCGCCGAGCACGCCCGCGAGCGCCTGGCGAAGCATCTTCCGCCGCTGTTGGAAGGCCGCGTCGACGATGCGGAACGTGCGGCGTCGCTCGTTCTCGTCGCCGCGCGGGGTCGCGTCGCGATCGAACGCCACCAGCACACTGTCCACGTTGGGCACCGGCCAGAAGACCTGGCGCGAGACGGTTCCGGCCAACCGCCACGCCCCGTACCAGGCTGCCTTGACGCTTGGAGCGCCGTAGATCTTCGAGCCCGCCGACGCGGCCAGGCGCTCCCCCACTTCGGCCTGGACCATGACGACCCCGCGTCCGATTCCCGGGAAGTGCTCCATGAAGTGCAGCAGCACCGGGACGCTCACGTTGTAGGGGAGGTTGGCCACCAGCACGTCGGGCTCGCCCGGAAGATAGGTGACCGCGAGCGCATCGGCGGCGACGACGGTCAGGGCGCCGTCGGGGACGCCGTGGGCCCGCGCGGTCTCGTCGAGGCGTGCCGCCAGGCGGCGATCGATCTCCACGGCCGTGACCCGGGCCCCGGTCTCGAGGATCGCGAGGGTGAGCGATCCCAGTCCCGGCCCCACTTCGACCACACGATCGGCCGCCGTGACGCGGGCCACCGCGACGATCTTGCGGACCGTGTTGGCGTCGACGACGAAGTTCTGCCCCAGTTTCTTGGTCGGCGTCACATCGAGATCGGCAGCGAGAGCACGGATCTCCGCCGCACCGAGCAGAGACACGGTCATCCCCCCAGCCTACTCAGCCGTCGCGCATCCGGTCACGCGGTCGCGGCCGCCTCCGCCGCGCGGGGAAGGGCGGCCACGACCTCCGTGAGGACCGCGTCGTCATGAGCGGCCGTGAGGAACCACGCCTCGAACGCGGACGGCGGCAACGACACCCCCTCGGTGAGCATCGCGTGGAAGAAGCGGGCATAGGCGGCGGTGTCCTGACGCTGCGCCGTCGCGTAGTCGGGCACTCCGGGAGCGACCGCCTCGCCGAAGAACACACTGAAGAGCGTTCCCGCCCGCTGCACGACGTGGGGAACGCCCGCCGCATCCAGCGCCGCATGCACTTCGGTGGCCACGAGGTCGGCAGCGCGCGCGATCCGTGCGTACACCTCGCCATCGGCCAGACGCAACGTCGCTAGGCCCGCCGCCACCGCGACCGGGTTCCCGCTCAGGGTGCCGGCCTGGTACACCGGTCCCGTGGGCGCCAGCAGATCCATGACGTCCGCTCGCCCGCCGAGCGCTGCGACCGGGAGCCCGCCTCCGATCACCTTGCCGAATGTCACGAGGTCGGGACGAACCTCCTCGCCCTGTTCCCGGAGCACTTCGGCGTATCCGCCCGGTGCGGCCCGGAACCCCGTCAGCACCTCGTCGCTGATGAGCAGGGCACCCTCGCGGCGGCAGGTCTCGGCGAGGAAGGTCGTGAAGCCGGACTCCGGTGGCACGACGCCCATGTTGGCCGCAGCGGCCTCGGTGATGACGGCCGCGATGCGCCCGGCGTGGGCGGCGAAGGCAGTGCTCACCGCCTCGCGATCGTTGTAGGGAAGGACGAGCGTCTGGGCTGCGACGGCGTCGGGCACCCCCGCGGATCCGGGGAGCGCGAAGGTCGCCAGGCCCGATCCGGCAGCGGCGAGCAGCCCATCGGAGTGGCCGTGATAGTGCCCTGCGAACTTGATCAGCAGGTCGCGCCCGGTCGCGCCGCGCGCGAGACGGATGGCCGTCATCGTCGCCTCCGTGCCCGTCGACACGAGACGCACCTTCTCGACGCCGGGTACCCGTCTGGCGATCTCCTCGGCGAGTTCCGCCTCGGCTGCCGTGGGTGCACCGAACGAGAGGCCACGCCGAGCGGCCTCGACGACGGCCTCCACCACCTGCGGGTGCGCATGTCCGAGCAGGGCCGGTCCCCAGCTCGCCACCAGGTCGACGTAGTGCCGGCCGTCGGCGTCGGTGACGCGAGCGCCCTCGGCAGAGGCGAGGAACAGGGGCGTCCCTCCCACCGAGCCGTAGGCGCGGACGGGAGAGTCCACACCGCCCGGGATCACCCGCAGCGCACGGGCGAACAGCTCCTCATTCGCGGTCATGTCAGGTCCTCTCCGCGCGCCAGGCGCCGGGCCACCTCGACGGCCCAATAGGTCAGGATGGCATCGGCGCCGGCGCGCCGGATGCCGACGAGGGTCTCCCCGATGGCGCGGTCGCGATCGATGAGTCCGGCGGCGGCCGCGTGCTCGATCAGGGCGTACTCGCCCGACACCTGATAGGCCCAGACCGGCACGGGCGAGGCATCGGCGACGCGCGCGAGCACATCCAGGTACGGACCGGCAGGCTTGACCATGACGATGTCTGCACCCTCCTCGACATCGGTGTCCGCTTCGCGAAGCCCCTCCCGCCCGTTCGCGGGGTCGAGCTGATAGGTGCGGCGATCTCCGTCGAGCGTGGACTCCACCGCATCGCGGAACGGACCGTAGAAGGCCGACGCGTACTTGGCGGCGTAGGCGAGGAGCGCGACGTCGGTGTGACCGGCCTCGTCGAGGGCGTGGCGGACGGCGGCGACCTGGCCGTCCATCATGCCCGACAGCCCCAGGACGTCGGCTCCGGCGCGGGCCTGAGCCACCGCCATCTGCCCGTACACAGCGAGGGTGGCGTCGTTGTCCACCCGGCCGCGATCGTCGAGGACGCCGCAGTGTCCGTGGTCGGTGAACTCGTCCAGGCACAGATCGGCTTGCACCGTGAGGCGTCCCTCCGCGGCGCCACGCGCCACGGCGATCGCGCGGTTGAGGATGCCGTCGGCGGCGGTGGCCCCCGAACCGATCGCGTCGCGGACGGTGGGGACACCGAACAGCATGATGCCGCCGACGCCTGCCCGAGCGGCTTCGTCGACGACGTCGGCAAGGCCGGCGAGGGGGTGCTGCGCGACGCCCGGCATGCTCGCGATGGGCTGGGCCTCGGCGATGCCCTCCTTCACGAAAACGGGGAGGATCAGACGCCGAGGCGTGAGGTCGTGTTCGGCGAACAGTCGCCGGTGGGCCGCGGTCGTGCGCAGCCGGCGCAGCCGGCGATCGGGGAAGGCGGTCATCGGAGTTCCTCCGTTCCTCCGCCGGCGGTCATCCTGCCTGCGGAGATCGTGTCGAGAGGGGTGGTCGTGAGGGAGCCGGGCCGTGCATCGAGTTCAGCGACGAGCGCGTCGATGCTCTGGGTGCGAGCGGTGTGCGCCACCGTGAAGCCCAGACGCTCGGCGTCGCGCGTCGTGCCGGGGCCGATGGAGGCCAAGAGCGTCCGGGGCGCAAGGACACCGACCTGGCGCCGGAGCTCCCGCCCGACGCTGAGAGAGGTGAGGAGGACGACGTCCATCCTGCCCTCGCGGAGGTCCGCCGCGACCTCGGGCACGAGGTCGACACCGATGGTCCGGTAGCCGATGCAGACGTCGACTGCGAACCCGCGGACCTCGAGCTCGTCCGAGACGACCGAGGTCGCGAGGTCAGAACGCACCACGAGTGATCGGCCGGTTCGACGGGGATCGCGCCCCGCGCACCACTGTGACACCAGCGCCCGGGCAGAGGCGTGACCGACCGGGACGAAGACGACCTCGTATCCGGCGGCGGCAGCAGCACGCGCTGTCGCAGTACCGACCACCGCCACACGCACCGTCGCGGGAAGACGGACCTCCGCGCGACTGAGCTGCTCGACGGCCGCGGCGCTCGTGAGGAACAGCCACTCGTACTCCCCGGCCGCGAGCGCCCGGAAGTCCCGATCGCGCGTCGCGGTGTCGCGCGGGGGCACGGAGGCGATCAGAGGCGCCACGATGCCGATGGCTCCACGGGCGTCGAGGTCGGCGCGCACGCGCTCGCCCCAGCTCCCTCCGCGCGGGATCAGCACCCGGGCGCCGTCCAGAGCACCCCGCATCGACCTTCCGTGCGAGGCGATGCTCACGCCCCCCTCCCAGACAGATCGGCGAGCTCGCCGGCCCCCGCCCGCAGAAGCTCGTCGACCACGTCGACCGCCGCCGAGCGCCGCGCCTCCTCGGCGGCGAGCGCGCCGGCGGGCAGACGCCGGGTCACCCGCACGGCGCGGGAACCGTCGAGGGCATAGACCTCCGCGAGGAGTTCGACGCTCTCTCCCTCCGAGCGTGCGCTGATGCCCACGGGTGCAGCGCAGCCGGCTTCCAGAAGGCGCAGGACCTCCCGCTCCCACAGCGCATTGCGGGTCGACGTGGCGTCGCCGATACGCGACACGGCCTCAGCGAGACCGCGGTCGTCGGTTCGGACCTCGACCGCCAGTGCTCCTTGACCAGCCGAGGTGGGCCACTCCGCGAGGGCGAACCGGTCGGTCGCCTCGCCGGTCAGCCCCATCCGCGTCAGCCCGGCCTCGGCGAGCACGGTCGCGTCGAACTCGCCGTCGCGGACCTTGCGCAGTCGGGTGTCCACATTGCCGCGGATACCCCGGACGTCGAGATCGGGGCGGCGACGCCGGAGCTGGGCCACCCGGCGGGGCGACCCGCTGCCGACGACCGCGCCCTGCGGCAGCGTGTCCAGGGTGAGCCCGTCCCGCGCGCAGAGGACGTCATTCTGCGGAGCCCGCGGCGGCACAGCACCGATGACGAGGCCGTCCACGGCTCCGGTGGGGAGGTCTTTCATCGAGTGAACGACCAGATCACACTCGCCACGCAGCAGCGCTTCGCGCAGGGCCGCCACGAAGACGCCCGTTCCACCGAGTTGCGCGAGCGGACCGGTGAGCACATCGCCGTCCGTCGTGATGGGGACGAGCTCGACATCACGGCCGGTCACGTCGCGGAGGGCGTCGGCGACGTGCGCGGACTGCGTCGTCGCGAGCACGCTCGCGCGCGTTCCCAGGCGCAGTGGCATGCTCATGGCGCGATCCCGGCGAGGGCCGGCTGGAATCCGAGGCGCTTGTTCTCGCAGCATCCCGGACGGCACACGTCGTACCACGGACCCAGGTCGGTCAGATGGGGTCGCTCCTCGGCGGGTGTTCCCTCCAGGCGCTCCTCGATGAGGTCGACCAGGCCCGCCACGTAGGCGGGGTGGGTGCCCGGCGTCGCCGTCCGCACCGCGACCAGCCCGAGCTCCTCGGCGGTCTCGAGCGCTTCGGTGTCGAGATCCCAGAGCACCTCCATATGGTCGCTCACGAAGCCGAGCGGAACGATCAGGACCCCTCGGCGGCCGCGGGCGGGAAGCTCCCGCAGGGCGTCGTTGATGTCGGGCTCGAGCCAGGGCACCTGCGGCGGGCCCGACCGGCTCTGGAACACGAGCTGCCACGAACTGTCGATTCCGAGCTGCGACATGATCTGCGCCGCCACCGCCGTGTGCTGGGCGACGTAGGCGCCGCCTGCCCCGAAGTCGCGCTCGGGAGGTCCCGACCGGTCGGCGTCGGCGTCGGGGATGGAGTGGGTCGAGAACAGCACCTCGACCTCCCCGGCGAGGTCGGTGATCCCACGCTCGGCGAGCGCATCGATCCCAGCCCGGATCCCCTCGACGAAGGGCGTGACGAAACCGGGGTGGTCGAAGAACTGGCGCACCTTGTCGATCTCCACCTCGCCCGCCAGGTTGGTCGCCGCGACGGCGTCGGCCAGGTCCTCGCGGTACTGCCGGCACGACGAGTAGGACGAGTACGCGCTGGTGGCGATTGCGAGCAGGCGCCGGTGGCCCGCTGCGTGAGCCTCTCCGAGCGCATCGGCGACATAGGGCATCCAGTTGCGGTTTCCCCAGTACACCGGGATGTCCCGTCCTCGGCGGGCGAGCTCGGCGTCCAGCGCCGCCTTCAGCGCGCGATTCTGATCGTTGATGGGCGAGATCCCGCCGAAATGCCGGTAGTGGTGGGCGACCTCTTCCAGACGCTCGTCGGGGATGCCGCGACCGGCGGTGACGTTGCGGAGGAAGGGGATCACGTCGTCCTGCCCCTCGGGACCTCCGAATCCGAGCAGGAGCACACCGTCGTACGCGACGGCCTCCGTGGCATGCGGTTCGCCCGCGCAGGTGGCAGCCGTGGCGGCGGGCACGCGGCACCCGGGCGGGCACTCCGGGGCCGCCTCGGCGCGCGGAGGCTTGGGACGGAACGGCTCGCGGATGATCTCGGCCATCAGGACAGCACCTCCGCGAGCTCGGCGATCTGCACGCGTCGTCCCGTATAGAAGGGGACCTCCTCCCGCACGTGCCGACGCGCCTCGGTCGCACGCAGGTCGCGCATGAGGTCGACGAGGCTGAGAAGGTTGTCGCTCTCCAGAGGCAGCAGCCATTCGTAGTCGCTCAGCGCGAAGGTGGAGACGGTGTTGGCC
>JBMDWQ010000058.1:0-15992 GCA_048594675.1 Microbacterium sp.
CGCCCACCCCGACCACGTCACCGGGAGATGCGGCGCCGGTGATCATCCCGAAGTGCGCCACGCTCCTGCCCCTTTCGACCGTGCACGCGCTGTTCGGCGACGCCGCCGAACCGATGGATGTGAGCGGGAGCCCCGCCGACCACATGCCCGGTCCGCTGGCGGCTGGCACCGCCCGCGGCGCGCGGCAGGCGACGATGTGCGCGTGGGCTATTCCGTTCTCGGATGGCGGCTTCACGGTGATCACGGCGGAGATCTCCGGCTCGGCCCGCGAGAAGCTCGTCGCGGGGCTGCGCTCCTCGTCTCGGTACACGGAGCGCTCCCTCGACGGCCAGGTCTCCTTCTCCCAGCACTCCGAGTCGGACCTCGGCACCACGAGCACCGTCTACGTCTTCGTCGGGAACGTCTGGATCACCGTCGACGGCACGCTGTCGGTGAAGACGGCGCGCGAGTTCGCCGGATCGGCGGCCGATGCCGTACGCAGCGCCAACGCCTGACCGCGAGCGGCCTGGACGGTCGCGGTCGGCCTGCCCGTCTAAACCCACCCGTCTAGAAGAGGGTGGCCGGTTCCGGGATGGAGCTTCGTGACGGAGTTCCGGTGCGGCGGAAACGGCTGGGCCGCGACTCCCGCGACTCGACGTCTTCTTCCAGACCGCCGCTGAGCCCGTATCGGCGTAGGAGCGGGCGGACGCGCCCCGCGAGCATCCGCCGGTATCCCTGCGGGGCGTTGACGGCGACCCCCGGATAGAGCCCGCGGTACGCGGGGAGGAGATCGGGCCGCTCCGACTCGAGCCAGCGCCAGAACCACTCGCGCGCCCCCGGGCGCAGATGCAGGGCGCCGAACACGACCCGCGTCGCTCCGGCCTCACTCAGCTCGGCGACCGACGCGTCGAGGATCGCCGGGTCGTCGGTGAGGTGGGGCAGGATCGGCATGAGGAAGACGGTGGGGCGGAAGCCCGCCTCCCTCGCCGCCCGTACCGTTTCCAGTCGCGCGCGCCAGCTCGGCGCTCCGGGCTCGAGAGCGGATCGGAGGCTCTCGTCGCCGATCGCGATCGACATCGACAGCTCCACCGACACCTCCTCGGCAGCCGCCGCGAGGAGGGGCAGGTCGCGCCGCATCAGCGTGCCCTTCGTGAGGACCGAGAACGGCGTGCCACTCGTGGCGAGCGCGTCGATGATGCCGGGCATCAGCCGGTAACGCCCCTCGGCGCGCTGGTACGGGTCGGTGTTGGTGCCCAGCGCCACGTGCTCCCGCTCCCAGGTGCTTCGTGCGAGCTCGCGGCGGAGCACCTCGGCCACATTCGTCTTCACGACGATCTGGGAGTCGAAGTCGCGACCCGAGTCGAAGTCGAGGTACTCGTGCGTGCGTCGCGCGAAGCAATACACACAGGCATGGCTGCAGCCGCGGTACGGGTTGACGGTCCAGGCGAAGGGCATCGCCGACGCGCCCGGCACGTGGTTGAGCGCGGTCTTCGCATGGACCTCATAGAAGGTCATCCCCGCGAACTCGGGAGTGCGCACCTGCCGGACGAGCCCGCCGAGCGTCTCGAGGCCGGGGAGCGCGTCGGGGTCCACCGACGAAGTCTGCTGCCCCTGCCATCTCATCGTTACAGGGGAACATAAAGACGAAAGAACGTCAAGACAGAGTGCTCAGTTCTTCGAAGCTTGTCGAACGCTCGTGCGCGCCGCGCGGGCGCGCTCCGGACACGCGTCACAATGGACCCATGCCCCCGCACCCGCCCGCCACGAGGGCGGCACGGCGGGTGTCCCGTCGCGTGCGTCGTCGGCGCACGATCCTCGTCGCGGGGGCGCTGGTCGTCGCGATCGCCGCGGGCGGATACGCGCTCACTCGTCCTTCGGAAGCCGATGCAGATCCCTCCGTCGGTCGGGCATCGACACCGGGGCCTGGCCGGGCCGAGTCGCCCACACCCGAAGCGCCGTCGGCTGAGCCCTCGCCCTCGACGCCACCCGTGTCGCCGACGCCTGTGGCGTCTCCTCAGCCCTGCGACGCAGCCGAGGTCACCGCCGCGATCGAGCGTGGTTCCGACGAGGAGGTGATCGCGGCGTTCGGGGGAGGTGAGGCGTTCCGTCTCGCCGTGAGCGCGGGCGAGGCACCCTGCATCGATCTCCACCGCGCCGGACGCACGTGGGTCGTCGTCAACAAGCGCAACGCCCTCGACCCGAAGGACTACTGGCCCGTCCCGCAGGCGCGCCCGACCGTGCCGCGCGTCGTCTCCGGCGGCGGCTGGTTGCGGGCCGACGCCGCTTCCGCCCTGGACGATCTCGCCCGCGCGGCCGCCGCCGACGGGATGGGCCGACTGGGCATCGACAGCGCGTTCCGCCCTTACGACTTCCAAGTGGGCCTCTACGACCGCTACGTCGCCTCTCGCGGGCAACAGGCCGCGGATCTGCGCTCGGCCCGTCCCGGTCACAGCGAGCATCAGACGGGCCTTGCCGTGGACGTCGTCGCCTGCGGCGCGACCGGATGCGGCAGCCACGACGATTTCCGGGGGACGCCGCAGGCGAGGTGGCTCGCCGAGAACGCATGGCGCTTCGGGTTCATCGTGCGCTACGAGCAGGACCGCACCGAGACGACGGGCTACGCCTGGGAACCGTGGCACCTGCGCTACATCGGCACCGAGCTGGCACGCGCCTACCGCGACGGCGGGTTCTCCACCCTCGAGGAGTTCTTCGGGCTGCCGGCCGCCCCCACCTACGCGGGCTGAAACCCAGTATCATGTGATGCGGGATGCGATGTCAGCAGCCTGCGTCGGTGACGACACTCGAAGACGAGAGGGAGGGCGCCATGGAGCGCGACATCTACGACGAGGACCACGAGGCGTTCCGCGACGTCGTCAAGGAGTTCTGCAAGCGCTACGTGACCAACGAGGCCCGCGAGCGGTGGGATGCCGAGGGCGAGGTGGACCGCGCCACGATGCGTGCCGCAGGCGACGCCGGGATCATCGGCCTGAGCGTTCCCGAGGAGTTCGGCGGCGCGGGGAAGCTGCAGGACTACCGCTTCCGCGCCATCGTCAATCAAGAGGTCATCCGTGCCGGCGCCGGATCGCTGGCGGGCGCCTTCGGCATCCAGGACGACCTCGCCGTGCCGTACCTCGTGCACATGGGAACGCAGGCGCAGAAGGAGAAGTGGCTCCCCGGGATGGCGACGGGGGAGATCCTCGGCGCGCTCGCGATGACCGAGCCCGGTGCGGGCTCCGACCTCCGCGGTATCAAGACGACCGCCAAGAAGGTCGACGGGGGATACGTCGTCAACGGAGCGAAGACGTTCATCTCCTCGGGCAAGACCGCCGACATGGTCGTCACCTTCGTCAAGACCGGCGAGGGCAACCGTCCCGACGCGTTCTCCCTCGTGATCATCGAGAACGGGATGGAAGGCTTCGACCACGGCAAGAAGCTCCACAAGATGGGCTTCCAGGGGCACGACACGGCCGAGCTCTCGTTCTCCGACGTCTTCGTTCCCGAGGAGAACCTCATCAGCGGCACCGAGGGTCAGGGTTTCATCCAGCTGATGATGAACCTGCCGCTCGAACGTCTCTCGATCGGGGTCGCGGGAGCCGCCGCCGCGGCCGCCGCCCTGGAGTGGACCCTCGCGTACACGAAGGACCGCGAGGCCTTCGGGGAGCGCATCATCGACTTCCAGAACAGCCGCTTCCAGCTCGCCGACGTCGCCACAACCGTCGATGCCCTGTGGGCGTACATCGACCGAGCGCTCAAGGCGTACGCCGAGGGCAAGCTGAGCGCGGAGGAAGCCGCGAAGGTGAAGTTCTGGGCCACCGAGCGGGAGTGGGAGGTGCTCGACACCTGCGTCCAGCTCCACGGCGGCTACGGTTACATCACCGAGTACCCGATCGCTCGGGCCTTCCTCGACGCGCGCGTGCACCGCATCTACGGCGGCACGAACGAGATCATGCGCGAGATCGTGGGCCGCCAGCTCGCCGGCAAGCGCTGACGGGTCCCTCTCTCGGCCCGAGTGTCCACGACGCGCCGCCGCGGGCGTGTCCCACGCGGCGTGTCGTGGACACTCGGCGTCTCAGCGGCGGCGCTCAGCCGCGCGCGGCCTGCGCGCGTGCGAGGGCTGCGCGCGCATCGCGATAGACCCCGCTCAGAGCGGGTGGAGCGGCGTCGGGAGCTGCATCGGCGCGACGAGTCCATTCGTCGAAGGCCAGTCGCATCCCGGATGCGAACACCGTGGCGATGGCACGTGCGTCGATCTCGTCGACGTCGTCGCGTGCGGCCAGTGCTGCCGCAAGATGGTCGGTCAGTTGCGCATCCCGGGCAAGGCCGGCCGCCAGCAGTGCGGGGTTGCTCTTCATGAGTCGCCGTACTCGAAG
This sequence comes from Microbacterium sp., assembly GCA_048594675.1. Taxonomy (GTDB): domain Bacteria; phylum Actinomycetota; class Actinomycetes; order Actinomycetales; family Microbacteriaceae; genus Microbacterium. The sequence continues at coordinate 4,350 of JBMDWQ010000058.1, forward strand.
AAAGCGATCGCGCCCGGCCGGGTCGTCATCGAAGACCCCCGTCATCGCCTCCCAGGCGTCCGCTAGGTCATGGAGCGCGCGGCCGGCTGGCGCCCTCGTCGCGATGTCGACGAGCTCGACCTCCAGTCCGGCGTCGTCGACGAGGACGGCCGCCTCCTTCGTCGCGCAGTGACGGAAGAACGTCGTGCGCGAGATGCCGGCCGCCGCGGCGATCTCATCGATCGTCGTCTCGGTGAAGCCGTTCCTCTCGAACAGGTCGACGGCCGCGGCGGCGATCACCCGGGCCAACTCGCGTCGCCGCCGTTCGCGTAGATCCGGCGCGGACGCGCGGGTTGAGGAGGTCGGTGTCATGGTGCTAGGTTAGCACGTCGTACCGATACGGTACTAAATACCACCACGGTACTCAGACCCACTTTGTTCAGGAGATCCCATGACCACCGCGCCCGTGCGCATCGCTCCGTCCGCCCCACCGTCCCGCACCGCACCCGCCATCGCGCTCCTCCTGATCTCGGCGTTCATCGTCGTTCTCAACGAGACCGCGATGGGTGTCTCGATCCCGCACATCATGACGAGCCTCGGTGTCAGCGCCGCGTCGGCCCAGTGGCTGACGACCGCGTTCATGCTGACAATGGCCGTGACCATCCCTGTGACCGGTGTGCTCCTTCAGCGACACACCCTGCGGTGCAACTTCTTCACGGCCATGGGACTGTTCGCCGTCGGCACCGCCGCGGCCGCCTTCGCTCCCAGCTTCGAGCTGCTGCTGGCGGCGCGTGTCGTGCAGGCACTCGGCACCTCGATCATGCTGCCGTTGCTGTTCACGACGGTCATGCAACTGGTGGCTCCCGAACGTCGCGGTCGCACCATGGGGCTCGTCACCATCGTCACCGCCGCAGCGCCCGCTCTCGGCCCGGCGGTGTCAGGGGTGATCGTGTCGTCACTGGGATGGCGGGGGGTCTTCATCCTGGTACTGCCCGTCGGCGTGGCGGCGCTCATCGCGGGTGCGGCCTGGCTGCGCAACGTGACGCCTACCCGGGCCGCGCGGTTCGACGTCCTCTCCGTGCTCCTTTCGGCCGCGGGATTCTCGGGCGTCATCTATGGCTTGGCAAGCATCGGTGAGCAAGCGGGGGGCGAGGGCGGCCTACCGGTGTGGATCCCGCTCACCGCGGGTGGGGTAGCGCTGGTCGCGCTCGTCGTCCGCCAGGTGGTCCTGCGCGACACCGACCGGGTGCTGCTGGATGTCCGCGTGTTCGGTCAGAGGCTGTTCGCCCTGTCGAGCGTCACGATCGTGATCGTGTCGATCGCGCTCTTCGGTTCGCTGATCCTGCTACCGCTCTACATCCAGCAGGTGCTCGGTGAGCCGGCTTACATCGCCGGTCTGATGCTGCTCCCGGGCGGCATCCTCTCTGGCCTGTTGGCCCCGTTCGTCGGAATGGCGTACGACAAGGTCGGCCCCCGTGTGCTGATCCTTCCGGGTGCCGCCATCGTCACGGCGGCCATGGCCGCGTTCACGACGCTCGGTGCAGCCACCCCCGTCGGCTGGGTGATCGGGATGCACATGATGCTCAGTGTCGGCACCGCCATGATGATGACGCCGCTGATGACCACTGCCCTGGGGGCTGTTCCGCCCCCGCTGTACTCCCACGCGAGCGCCATCGTGAACACTCTGCAGCAGGTGTCTGGGGCCGCCGGAACGGCGCTGTTCATCACGCTGTTCTCGGTGGCCGCGTCCGCGCCCGCTGCGTCCGGAGTTGGGCCGGTGACGGCCCTCGCCAGTGGGGTGAGCACGGCGTTCGGTGTCGGCGCGGCGATCAGCGCGGCGACGATCGTCCTGTCGCTGTTCCTGCGCAAGCCGGCGACCCCTGCAGACCCCGTCGCGGGCCTCGAGGTCTAGGCGACGCCGCCACCCTCGTGGCGTCAGGGGGTCGTGCGCCGGCGCGCGAGGCGGGCGACCCCGGCGCGGCGGAGGCGGTCGGCGACGAGGATGCCGACCCACGTGCCGGCCACGCAGCTGGCCGTGCACAGGACGAAGAAGGCGACGAGGAGTGCCGGCGCCATGGTCCACAGGTCGAACGACTGCGCCGCGAACAGCGGATACGCGATGCCGATGGCGACCGCGCCGGCGTAGTGCATCCAGGTCGGCCACCGGCGGTAGAGCGTCACGAGGAAGGGAAGCTCGGGGAAGAACGACCAGAACAGCGTCGTCGCGATCGCGCCGAACGTGTAGAAGGGCGACAGCACGAGCCCCGAGATCAGACCCACGAGCAGGCCCGCGAACGGTCGCTGCAGGAGCCGCAGCGCGATGACGGCGGGCAGCACCCAGACGCCCGCGATCGCGATCGAGGCGAACGGCGCGGTCGCGAAAAGCACGACCGACACCACCCAGGCCCCGGCCAGCAGCGCTCCCCCGGCGACGCCGATCGCGGCGCAGGTGAGCAGGTAGGCCGTCGAGACGCGACTCATCCGCGGCTCTCCTCGGTGACGGGGGCGTGGGATTTGGGGGTGGGCGACGAAGCGCCCACCCGCCAGTAACCGACGAAGCTCACGGCGTTCTTGTCGACGCCGCGCTCGCCGACGAGGTGTCGCCGTGCGGCGGTGGGCAGGGACTGCTCTCCCACGATGAAGGCGTGGAACGGGGCTTCGGGCAACGACAGCGCCCGCAGTGCGGCGAGGGCCGCCGAACCGGGCTTGGCTCCGGGCTCCCGGACGATCCAGCGCACCTCGATGCCGTCGGGCGCCGGGAACGACAGGATGTCGGCGGACGAGGGCGCCTCGATGATCGCGACGCCGGTCGCCGTGGACGGCAGTGACGCGCAGACACCCGCGACGGCGGGAGCGCCCGTCTCGTCGGCGACCAGCACGACGCGGTCGACTCCGCGGTCGGGGTTGAAGCCGAGGCCCTCGTCGATGATGACGACCGATTCTCCGGGGGTCGCCGCCTGCGCCCAGCGCGAGGCGGGTCCGGCCGTCGGACCGGAGCCGTGCAGGACGAAGTCGACGTCGATCTCCGCGCCGCCACTGGGGCCCTCGGCACGGTAGGCGCGCACCGTGTAGTTGCGCATCACCGGCCGGACGCCTTCCGGGATCCGCAGGTACTTGAGGTAGCCGAAGATCTTGTTCGCCTTCGCGGGGATCCGCTCCAGCCCCTCGTCGCCGCCGAGGGGGAGGAACAGTCGGAACCACTGATCGAAGCCCATCGGCCGGAACCGCGCGATGTCGCCCTCTCCGAGCGTGATCCGCATCCAGTGCTCGCTCAGGCGTTCGGTGCGCACCACTTTCAGGTGGAGGAGCTCGGGTGAGGCCGGTTTGACCAGGCTGCTGTAGCGGGCCATCGGGGTCCTTTCGTCGAGGGGGGAGGGGTGGTGAGCCCTCAGGCGAGCGCCCACGGGAAGAGGGCGACGAGGATCGCCGCCGACACCGCCCACATGGCCGCGACGTAGACGACGTCACGGCGGCGGAACGGCACGAGGTGCCGCTCGGTGCGGTCGGGATACGCCCCGAAGGCGCGGGCGTCCATCGCGAGGGCCACCCGCTCCGCGTGACGGATCGCCCCGGCCAGGAGTGGAACGAGATACCCCCACCACCGCGCCAGAGCGGCAAAGGGTCCCCGACCCCCGTGCGATCCGCGCACGCGGTGGGCCTGCCGGATGACGTCGAGCTCGTGGCCGAACCGCGGGACGAAGCGGAACGCGGCCAGCGCCGTGTACCCGATCCGGTACGGGACGCGCAGCTGCTGGACGGACGCCCGCACGAGGTCGGGGCCGCTCGTGGTGACACCGGCGGCAAGGGCGAGGGCGACGATGGCGGCCAGTCGCAGGGCCGTGGCGAGCCCGATCATCAGCGCGCCGCCGTACAGGGTCCAGGGACCCACGCTCAGCACCGCGACGGAACGGTCGACGCGTGCCGGGTCGGCCCACACCGCCATCCCGAGCCCCAGCACCGCGATGCCGATCGGCAGCGCAACCGCCAGCACCAAGGCGAGCCGCACGGTCAGTCGCGCGCCGACGAGGATCAGGAGGTAGGCCAGCACGAGGAAGGCGAGCGGGGTAACGAGGTCGCGGACGAAGACCAGCACGACCATGGCGGGAAGGGGGGCCAGGAGCTTGCCGAGCGGATTGAGGCCGTGGAGGAAGCGCCCGGGCGCCTGGACGCGGGCATAGGGGTCGATGGTGGTCGCGGTCATCGTGTCTTCCCCGAAGCATCGCGGGGCGCGCCGCGCGGCAGATCGGCGAGGCGGGTCACGTGTGCGAGCCCGGAGTGGCGCGACCCCTGGAACGCGCGGCGCAGCGGCGGGAGACGGAGCCCCGACTGCCGGATCAGCTCCTCGTCGGCGAAGACATCGGCGGTGGGGCCGTCGGCGGCGATGCGGCCCGCGTCGACGACGATCGTCCGCGCGGCGTACTCGGTCACCAACTGCATGTCGTGAGTGACGACGAGGATCGTCGTGCCGCCGGTGTTCAGCTCCTGCAGCAGCGCGAGCAGCTCATCGGCGCGCGCTCGGTCCTGGCCGAACGTGGGCTCGTCCAGCGCCAGCACGGGGGCGCCGGCGACCAGTGCGGTGCCCACCGAGAGGCGGCGCTTCTGCCCGCCCGAGAGGAGGAAGGGATGCTGCTCCGCCTTGTCGGCGAGCCCGAACCGCTCCAGGATCTCCTCGACGCGGCGCTGCACCTCCGGCTCGGGGAGTCTCTGACGTCGCAGGCCGTGGGCGAGCTCGTCGAACACCGTGTGAGCGATGAACTGATGCTCGGGGTTCTGGAAGACGAAGCCGATCCGCCGCGAAAGCGCGCGCAGGTCGGTGCGTGCCGGGTCGATGCCGTCGATCGACACGCGGCGCTTGGCGACGGGGATGACGCCCGCGACAGCCTGGAGGAGCGTCGTCTTGCCCGCGCCGTTCCTTCCGACGATCGCGACGAACTCGCCTGCGCGCACGTCGAGGTCGATGTCGTGGAGCACCTCGCTGCGACCGCGGCGCACCGAGAGCCCCCGCACCGTGAGCAGCGGCGCCCCGGGCGGCACGGGCGCGGCAGCCGGCAGGCGGGCCGCCGTCGATCCGGGCGGTGGCGGCGCGGCCGCCTCCACCGCCGTGTGCAGTTCGTCGGGCGTGAGCGGCAGGCGCTCGAACTCCCAGCCCGCCTCCCGCAGGCGCAGAGCGGCGAGGGTGGAGACGGGAAGCCAGACCCCGAGCGCGTGCAGCTGCGCGGCACCCTCGCGCAGCACCTCGTCGACGGTTCCGTCCGCGACCGTCCGCCCGTCGGCGTCGAGCGCGACGACGCGGTCGGTGAGCGCGACGGCGGCGTCGAGGTTGTGCTCGATCAGGACGATGGCCCGGTCTCCCGCGGCCACGACGTCGGCGAGGGTGGCGTAGACCTCTTCGATGCCCGCGGGATCCAGATTGGCGGTCGGCTCGTCGAGCACGAGGAGCGGTGAGCCCATGGCGAGGGCGCACGCGATCGCGAGGCGTTGCCGTCCCCCGCCCGAGAGGCGGTCGGGGTTGTCGGCGCGGCGCTCCCACAGTCCGACGCGCTCCAGCGCGTCACGGGTGCGAGAGAGCACCTCGTCGACCGGCAGCCGCAGGTTCTCGGGCCCGAACGCGACTTCGTCCAGCACCGTTCCGGTGACCAGCTGCGCATCGGGGTCTTGGAAGACCATGCCGACGTGACGGCTGAGGGTGGTCACCGGAGTCGACCGCGCATCCCACCCGTCCACCTCGATGGCGCCCTCGATCGTCGCGGGGACCGTCTGGGGCACGAGCCCGTTGAGGGCGAGGGCGAGCGTCGACTTGCCCGATCCGCTCGGCCCGAGGAGCAGGGCCACCTCGCCGCGTCGGAGAGTGAAAGTGGCCGCGGCGGGCCGGGCGCGCGTCTCGCCGTCGTGGCAGATCCCCACCCCTGTCACGCGGAGGATCTCGGCCGGGGCCTCGCGGGACTCGTCACGCGCCGTCGACACCGCCGGATCGGCCTCGGAAGCCGGGTCGGCGCCGGCCGCGGGGACGGCAGTGGTCACGGGTGGAGTCCAAACGGAGAGGGCTGGAGACGTCAGTCAGCATCTCCTAACTTAGCCTGCCCTAACCTCCGCTGTCATCGTCGACCTCGACGGGCACATCGGCGACGCGTCAGCGGCGAGCCGCCGCGGTGCTCGTCCGCGCAACTCCGGCGCGACGCAACGCCGAGCCCACGGCGAGGCCGACGGCCGTCCACAGCACGGGACCGACGATGAAGAGCGTGACGTAGAGGATCTGCCCCCACAGCGCGAACTTGGCAACATCCGCGGCGAACCAGATCGCCACCGCGATCACGGCGCCGACGATCACGGCGGAGACGAAGAACCGCCAGGCCTGCCACTGCCGGTAGCGCGTGAGCGCGGCGATGCCTTCCTGCAGACCGCCGATGAGCAGTGCCGTGCCGAGGTACCGCCCGATCCACGGCGGCGCGAAGGCACTGGCGACCAGGGCGGCCAGCAGGTGCGTGATCAGTGCCACCCACGGCAGACGCAAAAGCGCCTGGGCGACCACACCGGGAACGACGTGCACGCCGAGCACGAGCCCGTAGAGCACCGGCACGAAGGCCGACACCGGTGCACTGACCGCTCCCGCGGCCACCTGCAGCACGCCCGTCGCGACACCGATCGCCGCGCAGATCAGCAGGACGCGCGTGGAGAGGGCGGGTGTTCGGGCCACCTCTCCAGCGTACTCGCGGGCGCCGGGGCCACGGCGCGGTGCTCACCGGGCAAAACGGCCGAGCGAGAGCGCGCTCAGAGGTGCCGGCGCCGCTGGGTGAGGCGGACGCCGGGAAGCGGCGGAGCAGGGATGCGTTCGTCGCCGTGACCGACGACGTGTCCGAACCTCTCCGTCCCCGCTTCCCACGCTTCGCGTGCCTCGACGATCTCTTCGTGACTGCGCCCGACGAAGTTCCACCACATGACGATGTCCGACTCGAACGGCTCACCGCCGAGGAGGAACACCGTGGCGTCCTCATGAGCGACGATCTCCACGGAGTCCCGGTCGCGGCCGAGGTAGAGAAGCCCCAGATCCGACACCGCCAGCGGATCGGGCGTGTGCACGACGGGCGCTCCGGACACCCCGACCACCGCGTACTCCCACTCCGGCGTCAGGGGCAGGGCGGTCCGCGTGCCGGCGGGGAGGAAGACCTCGGCGCCGACGATCGGCGTGTACATCCGGGCAGGTGACGAGGTGCCGGCGAACTCCCCGACCACGACGCATGCCGATGAGCCGTCGCCCAGGTCCACCACCGGGAGATCCTCGATGCGTTCGAAGTCGCGATCGCCGTGGCGCCGCGACTCGGGGAGCGCCACCCACAGCTGCAGAGCGTCGAGGGGCACCGGTCCGTCGCCGACCGAGTACTCGGAGTGGGCGATACCCGCTCCGCTGGTCATGAGATTGAGCACTCCGCGGCGGACCACGACGTCGCTGCCCATCGTGTCGCGATGACGCACCTCGCCGACGAACGGCCAGGTGACCGTCTGGAGCCCGATATGGGGGTGCGGTTCCACCCGCATCGTGGTGGTCTGCGGGCCGAAGCGGTCGAGGAAGCACCAGGCGCCGACCATCGGCAGCGCGCGCTGCGGCAGGCTCCGATGCACCGACATGCCGCGGACGCCGCCGAGCGGCACCTCCCGCGCCTCCAGCAGCAAGGCCCGGGGGCCGTCACACGCGACGGCTGCCTCGGTCTCGGGTTCGGAGGGGGAGTCGAGCCGGGTCATGTCAGGTGTCCACGCTCGCGCTGCCCGCGTCGTCGGCGGTGGGGCGCCACTGCACGTCGAGCCCCGGCACGTCGTGCGACTTCAGGTACTTCACGACGAACGGGCACACCGGAACGACCGACTCGCCGCGCGCAGCGATGTCTTCCAGGGCGCGGCCGACCAGCGCGGAGCCGAGTCCTCGTCCACCGAAGGCCGGATCGATCTCGGTGTGGGGCAGCACCAGGCGACCGTGCGCGTCGGGGCGGAACTCGGTGAAGCCGGCGAGCGTGTCGCCGACATGGATCTCGTAGCGGTTCTTCTCGTCGTTGCGGTCGACCGTGACCTCGGCGTCATCGCTCACGGCTGCTCCTCTCGTCCCTGCTTCCAACGTAAGCCGCCCGACCGGTGTTCCGCCATCGCGCGCCGAAAGCAGGCTGAACCGGCTCGAGCCGGCGTGGTCTGCGGGGGAACCGACGGCGGGGCCTGCTCTTGGGGCGCGGTCGCCGGAGGAACGGCTGTCGGCGGCACCGCTCGTCGCGGGGCCGGTGCCGCTCGTCGCAGCCCGACGCCCCGCGCGTGGTCCTCCCCCGAGAGGGTTCCTAGCCTGAGGTGTCGCAACGACGCGCCCCCGAGGAGACCCCATGACTGCGCCTTCTTCGCCCTCCGGCTTGAACGACCACGAGCCCGACCTCGTCCCGGATCCGACTCTTCCGCCGCCGGCCGTCTCCGACGAGGCGCACGAGAAAGAAGCCCGCTGGACCCCGCTGAAGATCGCCGTCTGGATCGCGATCGCCCTCCTGGGCGGGGTGGCATGGGTCATGCTCGCCCTCGTCCGCGGGGAGACGGTCAACGCCATCTGGTTCGTCTTCGCGGCGGTGTGCACCTACCTCATCGGCTACCGCTTCTACTCCAAGGTGATCGAGCGCTGCATCACGCGCCCGAACGACAGACGGGCCACCCCCGCCGAGGTCCGCTCCGACGGCAAGGACTACGTCCCCACCGACCGCCGGGTGCTCTACGGCCACCACTTCGCCGCCATCGCCGGAGCCGGGCCCCTCGTCGGACCGGTGCTCGCCGCTCAGATGGGGTACCTGCCCGGAACCATCTGGATCATCGTCGGTGTTGTGCTCGCCGGCGCGGTGCAGGACTACACGGTCCTCTTCTTCTCGATGCGCCGCGGCGGTCGCACCATCGGCCAGATGGCCCGTCAGGAACTCGGCAAGATCGGTGGCACGGCCGCCATCATCGCCTCGCTCCTGATCATGTTGATCATCGTCGCGATCCTCGCCCTCGTGGTGGTCAACGCCCTCGGGGAGAGCCCGTGGGGTGTCTTCTCGGTGGCGCTCACGATCCCGATCGCCATCTTCATGGGGGTCTATCTGCGCTACCTCCGTCCCGGCAAGGTCACCGAGGTGTCGATCATCGGCTTCGTGCTGCTGATGTTCGCGATCGTCGCGGGTGGCTGGGTGGCCGGCACCGAGTGGGGCTCGGCGATGTTCCACCTCGACCGCGAGGTGATCGCTTGGGGAATCATCGTCTACGGCTTCGTCGCCGCGGTGCTTCCGGTGTGGTTGCTGCTGGCTCCGCGCGACTACCTGTCGACCTTCATGAAGATCGGTGTGATCGTCATGCTCGCCGGCGCGATCGTCATCGTCATGCCCGAGATCTCGGTGCCCGCCGTCACGATCTTCGGGGAGAACGGGCTGGGGCCGGTCTTCGCGGGCCCGCTCTTCCCGTTCCTCTTCGTCACCATCGCATGTGGCGCGTTGTCGGGATTCCACGCCCTCATCGCCTCGGGCACGACACCGAAGCTCGTCGAGAAAGAGCGGCAGACCCGCTTCATCGGCTACGGCGGCATGCTCATGGAGTCGTTCGTGGCGATCATGGCCCTCGTCGCGGCGATCTCGATCGATCAGGGCATCTACTTCGCGATGAACTCCCCCGCCGCCCTCACCGGCGGAACGGTGGAAGGGGCCGTGGCCTTCGTGAACTCGCTCGGTCTGACCGGGTCGCCCCTCACGGCCGACATGCTCACCGGCACCGCCGTCGCCGTGGGTGAGGAATCGATCGTCTCGCGCACCGGTGGTGCTCCGACCCTCGCGCTCGGCCTGGCGCACATCATGCAGCAGGCGCTCGGCGGCCAGGCGCTCATGGCCTTCTGGTACCACTTCGCGATCATGTTCGAGGCGCTGTTCATCCTCACCGCCGTCGACGCCGGAACCCGCGTCGCGCGCTTCATGCTCCAGGACTCGATCGGCGCCTGGTTCCCCAAGTTCCGCGATGTCACGTGGCGTCCGGGCGTGTGGATCTGCACCGCGATCATGGTGGCCGGGTGGGGGACGATCCTCATCCTCGGCGTGACCGACCCGCTGGGAGGCATCAACACGTTCTTCCCGCTGTTCGGCATCGCCAACCAGTTGCTGGCGGCCATCGCGCTCGCCGTCGTGCTCGCGATCGTCGCCAAGCGCGGCCGGAGCTACGTGAAGTGGCTATGGATCATCGCGGTGCCCCTGGCGTTCACCGCGGTCGTGACGATCACCGCTTCGCTCTACAAGATCTTCTCGCCCGTCCCGGCGATCGGATACTGGGCGAACCACTTCAAGTACCGCGCGGCGCAGGACGCCGGTGACGACAGCCTCGGCGCGCCCGAGGTGGTCCGCGCCGTGATTCGGAACACGGCGGTGCAGGGAACGCTCTCGATCGTCTTCGTGACGCTCGCGATCGTCGTCATCATCGCCGCCGTCGTGGTGACGATCCGCGCGATCCGCGCCGGCGGCGGCGAGACCAGCGAAGACACGCCCGTCGTGTCGCGCCGGTTCGCTCCGGCCGGGTTCCTTCCCACGCGCGCGGAGCGGACGCTCGAGAAGGAGTGGGAGCCGATCCTCGCCAACGAGCGGGCGGAGCTCGCCCACCGGGGGCACTGACCGATGAGCATCCTGCAGAACTCCGCCAATCCGGTCGGCGGACGTGCCGGGGCTCCCGTCACGAGCGGAGGCGCGCCCGGGCGGGTGGCCGCTCTGGCGGAGTTCTGCAGGCGGGTGGGCGCGGCCCTGGCTCGAGCGGGTCGTGCGATCCACTGGTACATGTCGAGCCTGATGGGCGACAGTGCGTACGCGACGTACGTCGCCCATCAGCGGCGGCACCATCCGGACGCGCCCGTTCCCTCCGAGCGCGAATTCTGGCGCCAGCGGATGGATGAGCAGGATCGCAACCCCGGCGCCCGCTGCTGCTGATCCTCCGGTTCCCGGCCCGGGTTCCCGGTTCCAGGGGCGAGAGCACATGCTCTCATCGAGGGCATACCTCGTGTGCGCCCCGGACCTATGCGCTCGGTGACAGCATGTGCTCTCGGGAACCGGGAACGAGGAACCGGGAACGGGGCAGGGGAGTCCGTAGGGTGAGGGGATGACGGATGCGGTCGTCCTCGCGGCGCTGCTCGGCGTCGTGGGCGGAGTCGCGCTCACGGTGCTGCTCCTGCTCGCCCGGCGGTTGGCGCGGGGGACGCGAGACCTCGGCAGCGACGCCGAGCAGGCGACTCACCGGGCGCTCCACCGCGCGAGCCTCGCCGCGCCCCACCTCCGAGGCGGGCTGGATGGGCCGGAGGCCGCCCGCGCCGTGCACCATCTGCGTGCGCTCCTGGGCAGCGCGGCGGTCGCTCTGGTGGGAACGGAGGGCGTCGTCGCGATCGATGGCTCGGGCGACGTGTCCGCGCTCACCGCCGCCGCCGAGCGCGTGGCCGAGCGGGTGAGGGGCACCGGCCGCCGCCAAGTCTCCGCCCCCGACGACCGAGCCGACGGGGAGTCCGGACGAGAAGCGGTGGGGGCGCCGATCGTGGTCGCCGGCGAGGTCGTCGGCGTCGTCGTCGCCTTCGCCGCGCCGGTGCGCGCTGCGCTCGTCCGCGCGGCCGTCGAGGTGGCGGACTGGTGTGCCGCGCAATTGGAGCTCGGGGAG
>JBMDWQ010000059.1:0-44580 GCA_048594675.1 Microbacterium sp.
ATTTCCTCGGTGATCCCGTTGGCCGCCTCGACGGCATCGACCGGATCCGGCGCGGGCACGATGACGAAGACGAACTCGTGCTCCCCGCGATCGGCCTCCGGATCCGGATAGCGGCTCGATGTGAGCAAGGACGCCCGGAGACGGGTCCAGGATCGCCCCGCACCGTCGCCCATCCTTCGAGCGTCGAACCCGTAGGTGCGTTCGTTGACGATCGCGACGCCATACCCGGGCTCGGCCACGCGCACCCAGCGATGCGCGCAGGCCTCGAACCTCGCCTCGTCCCAGCTCGTGTTGCGGTGCGTGGGCCGCTCGACATATCCGAACTGCGTCTCGGCCTGCCATCTATCCGTCGCGATCGCCACGGGGAACTGCACTTTGAGGAGACGCTCGCTCTCCCGCCAGTCGACACGCGTCCGCAGTCGAAGAGGCTCCGCGCCCGGGGCGAGCTCGATCGTCTGCATCATGCGCGACCGTCCGAAGACGCGCTCGACCTCGACGACGGCGCCGCCGTCCTTGGCCCTGCGGACCTGCACCGAAGCGACGGCGTCGAGCGTTTCGACCTCGGCGTCGATCGACGCGTCGATGTCCCAGGCGTCCCACCGGACCGGCGCATCCCGATGCAGCGTGGGCAGATGGAGCCTTCCACCGGCGCTGACCACCTCCCGGCCTCGTGCTCTGTCGATGATGGAGGTGACCGTGCCGCTCGTGAGCTCGACGGTGACCTCGAAGGTCAGGTTAGCGAGGGTGACCGTGTCCGAACGCTGCTCGATGGCGACCGGCCCGGGTTCGTCGAGGTCGTCGGCGACCGCCCCGATCGAGTGCCCGGGGATACCGTGCCGGGGAAACGGTGAGGAGTTGACACAGACCTGCTCGGAGCCTCCATCGGTGAGATGGGCGACCGCCTCCGCGATGACGAGTTCGAGGCGCGCGGCCACCTCCCCCAGCCGCTCCTCCGCTTCGCGATGCACCCAGGCGATCGAGCTCCCGGGAAGAACGTCGTGGAACTGCATCAGGAGGAGTTCGTGCCACGCGTGCGTCAACTCCTCCGCAGGGTAGGGACGCCCCTCTCGCACGGTCGCCTGGGTCGACCACAGCTCGGCGACCCGCAGAAGGCGTTCCACCCGGCGATGAGCGGCCTTGGTACGCGCCTGGGACGTGTAGATGCCACGCTGAGCCTCAAGGTAGAGCTCACCGACCCAGATCGGGAGCTCCCGTCCCGCCGCGACAACTGCGTCCAGGCGGTCGAAGAAGCGCTGTGGCCCGGCGACGACGACGCGCGGCGAACCCTCCAGGTCGGCGGTGAGCCGGGCACGATCGAGCATCTCTCTCGTGGGCCCGCCGCCACCGTCCCCGTAGCCGAACGGAGCGATCGAGGAGTCGAAGAGCTCTGGCTCGGCCAGGTTCTCCGCTGCATGGGCGAGCTCGACGCCGGTGAGAGCGGAGTTGTAGGTGTCGACCGAGGGAAAGTGCGTGGTGACTCGGCTTCCATCGATCCCCTCCCAGGCGAACGTATGGTGCGGGAAGCGGTTGACGAGACTCCACGACATCTTCTGCGTGACGAACCGGCTCGCACCGGCGGACCGCAGCAGTTGCGGGAGAGCGCCGGAGTAGCCGAAGGAATCGGGGAGCCACCCGATGGTGGTCGGCACGCCGAACTCACGTTCGAAGTAGGCGGATCCCTCCAGAAGCTGGCGGACGAGCGACTCCCCAGAGGGCATCTGCACATCTGACTCGACCCACATGCCGCCCACGGGGAGGAATCGTCCCTCTCGCACACGCGTTCGAAGACGCTCGAAGAGCTGCGGGTGGTCCTGTTGGAGCCACGCGTATTGCTGCGCGGACGACATCGCGTAGACCAGCAGCGGATCCTCATCCATCCGTTCCAGCACGTTGGCGACGGTACGGGCTACTTTGCGTCGCGTCTCCCGGAAGGGCCAGAGCCAGGCACTGTCGATGTGCGCGTGCCCGACGGCGACGATCTCGTGCGCGCGGGCCGAAGCCGGTGCCGTGACTTCGGGGGCCAGGAGCGCGCGAGCGGCCGCCGCCGTCCCTCGCACGTCTCCGGGATCGAGAGCGTCCAGCGCGGCATCGACCGCGGCGAGGATGCGTGAGCGACGCGCAGAGGACTCGGGCAGCGACCAGGCGAGTTCTGTGAGGACCTCGATCTCCCGCGCCAACCGCTCGGTGGAGACGTCGATCACCTCGACGCCGATGGCTCCTAGGCGATACTGCGGCTCGGATCCGGCCGTCAGAGGGTCGCCGAGGGAGGTGGGGGCGAAGGCCCCCGCCGGTCCCGCATCGACATTGAGGATCACGGGATTGGCGGCCGCCTCGACGAAGAAGCCGAACGGCGCACCGGGCTCGAGCGGAACCCAGCGGGTGGTCGGATTGATGGCCTTCACGATGGTGCCGTCGCGTCGGTAGGCCATCCCTTCGGCTTGGAAGCCCGGCATCACGTCCGAGAAACCGAGGTCGACGACGAGCTCGACGCGGCAGCCGTCTGGTGTCTCCGGCGCCGCTCCCTCAACTCGAAGCCATGTCGTCGTCCATGGCGCACCCCAGGGCATGCCAGCCGGCGCGTGACGGAACTGCTCACGGGCCGCGGTCGCGAAGGCAACCGGCTCCGCACAGGTCCACGCAGACACGTCGGCGGGGGTGAAGGCCCGGCGCGCCGCCGGCCGAATGCGCTGGTGGAGATACCGGGCGACTCGGTCACGCAGAATCGCGTCATCGATGGTTCCTCGGGTCATGATGGCTCTTTCGTTCGCGGCCGAGGGCCAGCGCAGATCGCTGGCCCTCGGCGTCATGGAGGCGGTCAGTGAGTGAGCGGCTCGTGGAATCCTCGGCTGGGAGGCGCCACCGACGAAACGGTGTTGCCGAAGTAGTCGAGACCCCCGTTCCCCGAGATGAGCACGCCCGTGCCGGACGACGGCGACGTCGACGGGATCTGCAGTCCACCCGCGTTCGCGGCTCCATACCCGGGGCCCGTCGGCGGCGCCAGGAACTGTGGGTCGCTGGTGAGCTTGTGGGGATCGGCCGGCTCGCTCGTCGGGTGGTTGCCGTAGAACGTGTTCGAGTCGAACGTCGCGTTCGCGGTCGGATAGCCGTAGCCTCCGGAACCGAAGTTCGCGACGATGTTGTTGCGGAAGGACCATGCGCTCGAGACATTGCAGGTCTCGCAGTGCATGATGTCCGCTTGGCTTCCTTCCGGCACGAACACCGTGTTGTTGTAGATGTGCGTCTGCGGCTTCACCCCGTAGGAGAACGCGAAGATGCCCTTCTGGTGGGCGGTTCCGTCGTTGACACTGACGTTGTATCGCACCGTGACCCCGGTGCCGATATCCGCCACATCGCTGTACATCAACAGCAGGAAACCGCCTTCGTTCTCCTCGCTGTAGTTGTACTGCAGCGTCGTGTCGCTCGAGCTGAGATCGACGTCATAGCCCTGACCATCGGTGTGGTTGTACCGGGTGCGATAGACCTCGTTGTACTGGATGAGGGTGTTGATCGTCTTGGCGGGCCAGATTCCGACGGCCATCGGCTGGTTCTGGGCGAGACTCGTCTCCTGCCCCGCGTCCTCGACCACGTTGTGCTCGATCAGCACATCCCGTGCACCGCGAACGGTGATTCCGTCGCTGTCGGTCATGCTGACGTGGTTTCCGGCGATCGTGACGTTTTTGCTGATCGCCGCGGGGTCGACCCAGAGGTAGAAGCCGCTGGAGACGTCCTCGAAGTGAATGCCGGTACGTCCCACCTGATCGACCCGGTTGTTGCGGATCTCGACGCCGTCGTAGCTGTCGCGCTTGAACGACACGACGGTGGAGAGGTTGGCGCCGACGACGATGCCACCGTTGGTGTGGGAGTTTCCGATGCCCGTGCAGTCGAAGCAGCCGTTCACGTCGTGCACGTAGTTGTCCTCGATGGTGATGCCCTTCAGCAGGCCGCCCCCGTCGTTGAGCACGAGGATCCCCCAGCGCGCCTCCGCGGCGACGAACGGCCCCTTACCGGAGTCGTTGACGATCTCCAGATCGGAGATCGTCCAGTAGCTCTGGTTCTTCAGATACACCGTCCCGCCCTCGGTCAGGGAACCACCGTCGAAGAACGGCCGATCGCCACCTCCATAGCTGGAGATCACGATGGGGTTACCCGCCGATCCGGACCCCTTGGGCTTGAGTTGACCGGCCCAGCTCTGATCGGTGTGGAAGAGGATCTGATCGCCGGCGGAGAACGTCGTGGCATTGACCTTGGCGAGCGAACGCCAGGCGGTCGCCGGGGTGGTGCCCGCGTGCGCATCGGATCCCGCAACGGCGTCGACGTAGTACGTCGTCCCGGCAGCCCACGCGGGTGCGGCGCCGAAAGCGATCGCCGCGGTGGCGATGAGCGCGCCGACCGTCATGACGGCGACACGTCTCAGGTGTGAGATTTTCATCCAACTGCTCCTTTTCTCGATGGACGAGTGAGACAACGTTGTCTCGCTCGACGTGCCGCCACGCGGGCGGCGACGACATGGCAAGGGCTCCGTCAGCCCTTGATTCCGCCGGTCGCGCTCACCCCCCGGAGGAAGGACCGCTGAAACGCGATGAACAGGACGATGGGAACCAGGACCGCGATGAACATCCCCGCGAGCTGGAAACTCAAAGTGGTGCTCTGTGCAGATTGCGCGAGCGCAACGGAGATGGGCTGACGGCTGGCATCGCTGATGACGATCAACGGCCAGAGGAAGTCCTTCCACGAGTTCACCGCCGTCAGCAGAGCCACCACTCCGATGATCGGTCGCGACAGGGGCAACGCGATCAGGAGGAAGATCCGCACGGGACCGGCACCATCGATCCGCGCCGCCTCAAAGAGCTCTCGCGGTATGCCGTCGAAGAATCTCTGCACGATCACGACGACGACCGCATTGGCCGACGCCGGAAGCCAGATCGCCCAGTAGGTGTTCAGAAGGCTCACGTCGAACGGAGGAAGCGATACCACCGTCAGATAGAGGGGGACGAGCGAGATGACGCCCGGGATGAAGAGAGTCGCCAGGATCGCCCCGAAGAAGTAGCGCGCCCACGGCGGACGCAGAACGCTGATGACGTAGGCCGCAGTGACACTCACGAAGAGGGTGGCAAGCACCGTTCCCGCGGCGATCTCGGCGGTGTTGAGGAGAAACTGCCCGATGCGGCCCGTCGTCCACGCGTCCTGCAGGTTGCTCCAGGCGATCTCGCCGGAAGGGAAGAGCGCCAGCGGATCGGTCACGGTGTCTTGGGTCGTGGATACCGCTGCCTTCGCCAGCCACAGCAGCGGCAGCAGTCCCGTGACGACGAGCACGATCAGAAGCACGACGTGTGTGACGGCAAGGCCCAGCCGCGCAGAGGGCTGACGCCGTTCGACGGCGGAGAGGATCCCCCGCTCGACCAGCTCGGACGCGCGGGCCATCAGCGCTCGCTCCAGCGTCGCGTGGCTCGCAGATAGACGACCGAGAGCAAGGCCAGAACGACCGCGAGCATCACGCTGAGGGCGCTCGCCGCCCCGAAGTCGCCGCTGATGAAGGCGTAACGGTAGATCAACAGCATGACCGTGACCGTGGCGTTGTTCGGCCCACCTCCCGTGAAGAGGAAGGGCTCGGCGAACACTTGGGCGACACCGATCAACTGAAGAAGGAGGAGCACCAGCATCACTCCCCTCAGTTGCGGGAGCGTCACCGATGCGATCCGGCGGAACAGCCCGGCACCGTCGAGCTCGGCCGCCTCGTAGAGCTCCGTCCGAACGCTGGCGAGGGCGGCGACGTAGATCACCATGGCCGACCCGGCGGCCGCCCACACCGACTCGACCACGAGTGCCGGCAAGGCGACACCCGGATCGTTGAGCCACGACACCGGCCCCATCCCGAAAAGGGCCAGGGCCTGGTTGAACAGGCCTTGGGCGGACGGGTCGTAGAAGACCTTCCAGAGCAGGATTCCCACGACCGGGGGGATGACCACCGGCAGGAACGCCAGGACGAGGTAGAGCTGGCGATGCCGCAACTCAGAGATCAGGACGGCGAGAAGAAGGGGGACGGGGAATCCGAGGAGCACACTCAGGACGACGAACAAGATCGTGTTGATCACGGCCTGACCGAGCACCGGATTCTGAAGGACGAAGGTGAAGTTGCTCCAGCCGACCCACGTCGCCGGTTCGATGAGGTTGGTGCGCTGCCAGCTCATCACCACGCCGCGGATGATCGGACCCCACGCGAAGTAACCGAAGGTGACGGCCGCCGGCAAGGCGAAGACGATCGCGGCGATGTCAATCCGGCGTCGTCTGCGCCTCGGAGGGCGCGCGGGATGAGTCAGCACCACGGGCTGGGCCGTGGGCCTCTCTGCGACGGTAGCCATCGTGCGCGAGTGCCTCTCCGGCGGGCGTGTGCGGTTCCGCGCACGCCCGCCTCTGAAGGTGTCACCGAGAGAGGAGTCCCTCGATGTTGGACTTTGTCGTCGCGAGAGTGGCGGGAATATCCGTGTCTCTCGTGGTCAAGACCGCCTGTACGACCGAGTCGAGGCTCGCATAGACCTCCTGCGCCTTCGCGGGAGGTTCCGGACGCAGCGGGATCGTGTTCACGGTCTCGTCGTAGAGGGCGAAGTTCTCCAGCGGAACATTGACGTAGTCGGCCACCCACTCCAGGTAGCGGTCGCGGTAGTCGCCCTTGAGCGGCGAAAGACCCGGAAGCCCGACGGGCATGCCCGCCTCGACCGCGAGCTTCGCGGCCTCGACAGCGGTGTCCTCATCCAGGTACATCTTGAGCCGGAAGGCGATGAACTCGACAGCAGCCAGGCGCTGCTCGGGCGTTGACCCGGGCGTTACGACGTGTAGGGCGCCCCCGCTCAGGGAGCCTCCCGCCTCAGCCCCTTGGGGCATCGGGGCCAGCCCGAAGTCCTTTCCGTCCATGCCGAAGAGCTGGGTCGTGAAGGCGTAGCCGATCGGTGCGCTGATCACCATGCCCACCCGACCCGCGGCGAACTCCTTCAGCGCGCCCATCTGGTCGTACGTGAAGTTGCTGCCCATCGACTCGTCTTCCCACCGCATCGCGTGCAGCAGTTCGAGTTGCTGCTGCATCGCGCCAGGCGGATCGGTGAACGTCACCGCGGAGCCGTCGTCGTTCTCGACGGTGCCGCCGGCCGAGTAGGTCATGGCGGTGAGCATCCACCCTCCCTGACCACCGGAGGTCATCTGCACATAACCGGGAACGCCGGTGGCCTCGCTGATCGTCTTGGCCGCCTCGCGAACCTCGTTCCAGGTCGCCGGGGGCTTGTCGGGGTCGAGTCCGGCCTTCTCGAACAGGTCGCGATTGTAAGCAAGACCCAGGGCGTAGGCATCGACGGGAACCCCGAAGTAGCGCCCCTCGGCATCGCGGCCCACCGCCGACGCCGAGGGATTGAGCATGTCCTTGAGACCGACCTGCTCCAGTTCGGCCGTGATGTCGGCCAGCTGGCCTCGCGCAATGAGCCCCTGCGGCTCGGTGAAGGGCACCACCATCACGTTCGGCAGCTGCCCTCCAGCCAGTTGGGCTTGGAAGGTCTGCGGATCCCAGCCCGTCTCGACGCCTTTCACCGTGATGTTCGGGTGCTCGGCTCGGAAGTCCTCGATGACCTTGAGGTAGGCCTCCAGCTCGGCGGCCTGGCTCGCGGGGGGCTGATTCGAGACGGTGATCGTGACCGGAGCGTCCGGGTCGACGCCGGGTTCGGCAGGCTCCGAACAGCCGGTCAGAACCAAAGCGATCGCGAGCACGGGGATGAACGGGCGAACGGATCTGCGCGTGGTGCTTTTCACTAGTCCTCCTCATTGAGAGCTGAAACACCGGGTTGATGTACCTGCGACAACGTTGTCTCGCTCATCGTATGGACGGGCGAACGGCTTGTCAATGCCGTCTGGGTCGCGCCCCGAGAGCAATGATCGCCCGAGCCGTCACGGGCGTCGATAGTGTCGCCGTGTGCGGATCGTCGTCTCGGGAACACACGGCAGCGGCAAGAGCACCCTCATCTCCGACTTCGCCGTTCGACATCCGGAGTACACGGTGCTGACCGACCTGTTCGACATCGCCGACGAGACCGCCAGCGCGAGAGACCCCGCTCTGCATGCGACGCAGTTGCGCCTGGCGGCGGATCGACTCACGATCGAGGAGCGCGCGGACGACGTGATCGCCGAGCGTGGCCCCGTCGACTTCCTCGCCTATCTCGTCGCGGTCGCCGAGCTCACGGGTCGACCACTCGATGCCGCGCTGCTGGGCGCCGCCATGGCGCGCACCGCCGGCGCTCTTCGCCGCGTCGATCTCCTCGTCGTCCTCCCCCTCACCAGTCGAGACCCGATTCATGTCGCGCCCGACGAATACCTCGAGCTGCGCGACGCAGTGAACGACGTGCTCCTCGATCTGATCGATGACGAAGATGTCGTCGGTGAACGCCTCACCGTGGTCGAGGTGACGGGGACCCCGGCTCAGCGCCTCGCAGCCGTCGAGCGAGAGGTGCGCTCCGCCGGCCGCTGACTCCGCTGCCGTCAGCGGCGGCCGAGACCCGTCCGGGTCGCCTCGTCATACGCTGAGAGCATGCTCGAATCGGAGGAGTCCTCGTCCGCCCCCGTCGTTCCGCTCTCCACCGGTTCGGTGCGCGGGATCGCGGATGACGGAGTTGCTCGGTTCCTGGGCATCCCCTATGCCGAGCCGCCGGTCGGGGATCGCCGGTTTGCGGCGCCGGTGCCGGCGGCCCCCTGGGACGAGGTCCGTGACGCGCGGAGCTTCGGCCCGACCGCCCCGCAGTCGCCCTACCGTGGCGCCCTCGGCGAGCTCCTCCACGCGGTGATCCTCGACGGCGAAGAGGTCCTCACCGTCAACGTCTGGGCTCCGGCCACCCGCGTGGGCAACGCTCCGGTCGTGCTCTGGTTGCACGGCGGCTCTCTGGAGCACGGCACGGCCGCGCAGCCGGCCTACGACGGAACGCCCTTCGCGCGCGACGGTGTGGTGTTCGTATCGGCCAACTACCGGCTCGGCGCCGAAGGCTTCAGCGTGCTCGACGGTGCGCCGCTGAATCTGGGCCTGCGCGACGTCGCGCTCGCACTCGAATGGGTGCACCGCGAGATTGCGGCCTTCGGCGGAGATCCCGCACGCATCACGATCATGGGCGAGTCAGCGGGAGGCGCACTCGTCGCTGCCCTCCTCGCGCGCCCCGCCTCCCGGGCTTTCGTCGCTGGCGCCATCATCCAGTCCGGCCCGCTCGAGGCCTCCGACCCCACCCAGGCGCGCCGCGCATCCGACGCGATCGCGAAGCGGCTCGGTATCGCCGCGACGCGCGAGGCGTTCGCCGCGGTGTCTCCCTCCGACTTCGTGCGCGCACGCGCCGAGATCGCGGCCGGTTCCTCTCCTCTCAAGGGCGCCCCCGGATTCGTCCTCGCGGTCGACCCGGAATCACTCCCCCGCTCGCCGCACCTCGCACTGGCGGACACGGACGTTCCGATTCTCATCGGCACCAACACCGACGAGTACCGGCTCTGGCTCGGGCCCGACGATCTCGCCGCGCTCGGCCGGATGAAGACGTGGCTGGCCCGGCGTGTCATGCGGATCCGCGAGAGCGCCGCGCGCGCCGTGCGGGACGCGATGCCGCACGCGTCCGCCGGGGAGGTGCTCGGACAGCTGGTCACGGATCGGGTGCTGCGGGCGCCGGCGACGCGACTCGCCCGTGCCCGCACGGCACCGACGTACCTCTACGAGTTCGCGTGGCCCAGCCCGGTGCGCGACCTGCGCGCGGCCCACGCCATCGAGATCGCGTTCGCCTTCGGTCGACTCGACGACGAAGACGCCCTGCGACTGATCGGAGACGACGCTCCAGAGTCTCTCGCGCGCGACATGCACGCCGCCTGGGTCTCTTTCATCGCCACGGGAGACCCGGGCTGGCCGGCGTTCGACGAGGCTCGCCTCACGCGGATCTGGGACGTGACGTCCGAGACGGTGCCGCAGCGCCGGGCTGCCGTGGTCGATGCCCTGGAGTGAGCTCCGCCGCATCCAGCCGCGTGGCGACGGTTCGAAGGACCGCCGAGAGCGACATCCCGTACGCCCGTCCGAGCGCGGCGAGAACTTCGCTCGAGGCCTCCTTCCGACCGCGCTCGATCTCGGACAGATACTGACCGCTGAGGCCAGCGCGCGCCGCGACGCTGGCGAGACTCTCTCCGCGCACGGCTCGGCACCGTCGTAACTCGGCGCCGAGGGCCTCACGCCACAGGAGCGCCGGACGGCGGGGAGCACCCCCTCCCGTCATGGCACCCCACCGCCCCGCCGCCGGCGTTCCGAGAGTCCATCGAGGCGGCGTCCGATCTCGGCCTGCACCGTCGGGCTCGCGTACTGGAAGACGATCTCGGCAAGGGTCTGCCCACGAGTCCATCTGGTTCCCGCACGCATCGCGGCCGCGGCGCCCGGGCGATGGGCTTCCAGCAGCTCTTCGACGAGCGCGAGGGCCTCCGGGTCATCGGCGACGTCCGCGAGCGAGGATCCGAGACCCACCGGCCCCGGCGGCGCCGCGGCGACCACGGCGCACTCCCACCGGTGCCGCCCCGGGCCGGCGGTGAACGCATCTGCGCTCCTGTCGGCGGCGCTGGGTTCGACCGGAGCACCCGGCAGTCGCACCTCGGCTTCGACTCCCGTGGGGATTTCCGCAGAGACCGTCACGATGTCTCCTGCCCGCTCCCAGCCGACCACGATTCTGCCGAAGGGGCTCTCATACGTCGCGGAGGCATCGTCGATGCCCGGAAGGGGGTGTGGCGCGATCCGGATCCGGCGATGCGCCGGGGCGAGGCTCGTGAGTCCGGCGAGGTCGCGGTGCATCCAGTCGGCCACCGCACCGAGGGCGTAGTGGTTGAAGCTCGTCATGTCGCCCGGGTTGATCGAACCGTCGGGGAGGAGTGAGTCCCACCGTTCCCAGATCGTCGTCGCCCCCTGTGTGACGGGGTACAGCCACGAGGGGCAGCCGGTCTGCAAGAGCAGCCGCCCCGCGGCGGCGTCGTGGCCCGTCGCCGTGAGGGCGTCGAGGATCAGCGGGGTGCCGACGAACCCCGTGGCGATGCGGTATCCGTTCTCGCGGACGAGGTCGGCCAAGCGGGCTCCGGCCGGCGCCCGCAGCGCCTCTGGCAAGAGGGCGAAGACGAGGCCGAGCGCGTACGCCGTGGGCGTGTCAGAGAGCATGCGGCCGGCGGGCGTGACGTACTCACGGACGAAGGCGTCCCGGACCTCGTCCGCGATCGTGGCGTACCGCTGGGCCTCTTCCTCATGGCCGAGGAGATCGGCCGCGCGAGCCAGCAGCCGCACCGACCGCGCGAGGCAGGCCGTGGCCACCAGTCCCGTGGCAGTCATCGCCTGTCCCGGCCGATCCGGCGGGGCCGTGGGATCGAGCCAGTCTCCGAACTGGAAATCGCCCTCCCAGATTCGGCGGGGCCCGGCCAGTCGGAGGCACAGTTCGGTCCACGCCCGCGCGCTCGGATACTGCCGAGCGAGCGTGTCGACGTCTCCGAACTGACGCTCGAGGACGTCGGGGACGACGACAGCGGCGTCACCCCACGCGGCGGCGGGCCGCGCGATCCCGATCACGTTCGGCACGACGAAGGGCACCATGCCCTCGTCGTCTTGTTCCAGCGCCAGGTCACGCAGCCACGAGTCGAGGAAGGCGCGCACGTCGTAGAGGAACGCGGCCGTCGGCGCGAACACCTGGATGTCGCCCGTCCAGCCGAGTCGCTCGTCGCGCTGGGGGCAATCCGTGGGGATCGACAGGAAATTGCCGCGCAGGCTCCACACGACGTTGTCGTGCAGTCGTTGCAGCAGCGGATGGGAGGTCTCGAACCACCCGGTGCGCTCCAGCTCGCTGTGCACCACCACCGCCACGACGTCTCCCGTGCGGAGCTCTCCCGGCCACCCGGACACCTCGGCATACCGGAAACCGTGGAACGTGAACTCCGGCTCCCACACCTCGTCACCCGTGCCGGCGAGGGTGTAACGGTCGGTCGCGCTCGCGCGACGGAGCGGGCGCGTGCCGAGCCGGCCGTCTTCGAGCACCTCGGCATGCCGGAGCGTGACGGTCGTTCCCGCAGCACCCGAGACGCGGATGCGCAGCCGCCCGACGAGATTCTGGCCGAAGTCGAGGATGACCGCCCCGTCCTCGCCCGCGGAAGCGCTCACCGGGACGATCTCCTCCGCGCGGCGGACCGGCGGCGAGATCCGCGGACCGGGCGTCGGATCACCCTGGATCAGCGCCGCGGGGCGCCATTCCCGATCGTCGAACCCGGGCTCCGCTGCCCGGAGCCCCGAGGCGTCGCGGGGAATCTCTCGCGCGTCGAAGGACTCCCCGGCATACAACCCGCTCGCCTGTAGCGCCCCGGTCGCCGCCCTCCATCCCTCACCCGTGGCGATCCATCGGTGTGACCCGTCGGCGAAGTCGAGGCGCAGTTGACCGGCGGCCCGCGGCTGTGCTCCGTAGCGAGGCTGTGCGTTCTGCCGGAAGCCGAAGTGCTCCGTGGCCCACAGACCCGCCAGCCGGATGCTCAGGCAGTTGACTCCCTCGCGGAGGAGCGCCGTGACATCGGTGGCGTCGTGAACGGTGCGCGTGCCGTACGGCGTCCATCCGGGCTTGAGCACGTCGTCATCGACATCCGTGCCGTTGAGCGCCGCTTGGTACCCGCCGACAGCGGTGGCATAGAGCGTCGCACGCACCACGTCATGCGCCTCGAACTCGTGCCGCAGGATGACCGGCTGCGCGTGGCGCTCGGGCTCCGGATGACCGATCCACTTCGCCGTCCACTCCCCCTCGCCGAGGAAAGAAGCGACGACCGTGAGCGGCTCGCTCCACGGGCTGATCTCGCCGTCGCTGCCGACGACCCGCACCCGCACCTGTCCGCGGTCTCGGGGCGCCAGGGCCGCAAACGGCCACGCGACGCGCACGCGATCCTCGCCCGCGAGCCGGACGGTCCGCGACTTCCCGTCGCCGCCGTCCCACCGCACTTCTGCCGCGGCCTGCTGCCACTCGTGATCGGCGGCCGTGACGCGCCAGCCGATCCGGGGAAGCGGGACCGGGACCGCCACCGTGGAGGGCCCGACGATCGGCCCGTCGACGTCGATGCGGGTGACGAGGCCAGAGCGCACCGTCATGACGTCGCTCCCGCCGCGGGGGCACCGAGGCCAGCCTCGACGTCGGCCTCCTCGTCGAACACGCGTGTCGCGCGACGGCGACGGAACACGACCCACGCGGCACCCAGGCCGAGCACGTTGAACGCCGTCAGGAGCACGTACATGAGCGTGACGCCGGAATCGAGGATGAGCGGCGTCACCACGGCGAGCCCGGCGGCGGCGAACCGGCCCACGGCGATGATCGCGCCCTGGGCGGTGGAGCGCAGCAGCGTGGGGAACGACTCCTGCGTCCACACCTTCATGATGCCCTCGAAGGCGAAGGCTCCACCGACGGCGGCGAGCAGCGCACTGATGGCATAGGTGACGAGGTCGAGACCCGCGATGACGATGAAGAGCTTCGAGGAGATCATGAGCACCGCGCCGATCTGGAAGTACAGGAAGCGTCGCGGGCCGTCGGCGATCTTCATGAACCAGAGGTAGCCGAGCACGGCGACCGGGACCATCGGCAGGGCGATGAGGGCGGCCTGCCCCACGGTCGCGCCGCCGTAGGTGACCACGATGTAGGTGCCGAACTGACCGCTCGTGTTCGCGACCAGGTTGGTGAGGGCGTAGAAGGCGAGGAGCGCGAGGAACGGCACGATGTACGGCGGCCGCAGGAGGTCGAGAACGCGCGCCCGATCGGCGCGGATCGTCGGGACGCCCGCGCGACGCTCGGCCCGCGCCGCCTGCCAGCTCGGCGATTCCGGAATCGTCAGGCGACCCAGCAGAACGAGGACGGCGACGAGGCCGATGTGCGCGAACAGCACCTGTGCGCCGGCGCGACCCCAGTCGCCCACGATGCTCGCGAGCACCGTGTTGACCACGATGCCCACGATCCAGAGGAGGTTGGAGAACCCGAGGAGCCGACCGCGGTTGCGGTCGCTGGCCGCCTCGGCGATGGTCGAGAGCGACACCGGGAGGTCGGCACCCGTCCCGAGGCCGAGCAGGATTGCTCCCGCGACGACCGCCGTGAAGGACGGGGCGAGCAGGAGCGCGCCGACGGCGACGATGATGAGCACCATGGTGGCCGTGAACACCGGTCGGCGCCCGAACCGGTCACCCAGGCGCCCGCCGACGAGGGCGCCGACGGCGATCGACAGCGTCAGCGCCCCGGCGGCGACACCGACCTGCCACTGTTCGAGGCGGAGCGCCTGCTGCAAGATCACGAGCGACGTGCTGAAGCCGGTGATGGCCGCGGAGTCGATGTACGACGCCATGCCGGAGACGACGGCGACCCACCAGGGACGGGTGTGCAGGGAGCGCGAGGACATTGCTTCTCCTTCGAAGCCAGCAGGAATGATCGCGTTCACCGTACCGCATGATTGTCTCAGCGACAATCATTCCACGCACGCGCCATTCGTCCCTGCGCCGACCAGCCCGGCTCGTCAGGAGAGGGAGCGCGGATGCCAGCGCGTCGCAGACTCCTGCCAGGGCACGCCGGCCACGCGCTGGATCTCGCCGCCGACCCGACGGTCGAGATCGCGCACGAGTCGGATGATCAGGTCTTCGAAGCGCTCCCGCTCGGCGTCGCTCCACTCCGCGAGAGCTCCCGCGAAGTCGTCCTCACTGGCTGCGACGATGCGCTCGGCGACCGAGCGACCGTCGGGTGTCAGGGCGATCATCGTCTCCCGCCCGTCGACGGGATTGGTCATCCGGCCGACGAGGCCCGCCACTTCCAGCCGGCGCACCACCTTGGAGAGGTTCGACCGCCCCGTGTCGACGGCATCGGCGAGCTCCGTGGGACGCGTGGCACCGCGGTACGCGAGCTGATTGACGACGAGGAACGCCAGCATGTCGCCCTCGAGCGGGAACCTGCTGCGCCGTAGAAGGTCTTCGCGACGCGACCCCGAGGAGGCCCACGTGACGATCGCCTGCATCGCCGCTCGCGCATCCAGGCCGTCCCCACCCACCACGGCCCGCATCAGGTCGGGATCGGAGTCGAGCAGGACAGCGTCGGCGGGAGGGCGGGGCATGGGGCCATTCTCGCCGGTCGAGCAGGGGCGGCTCCACCCGGGGCGCGGCTACCCCCGGGGCGCGGATACCCCCGGGGCGCGGATTCCCTCGGGGCGGCCGCGCCCGCCCGCTCATCCTCGTGAGCGAGATGGCCGGGGCGCGATCACACAGCGGGATCTGTGGACAGCCACAGGTCGATCGCTACGACCGCGCCGTCCTCCCGCCGCTGGAGAGCGACGACGACTGCATCGTCGTTCCCGGACGCCCGGGTCGGCGGGTCGCCCTCGTCCGCGAAGCGGATCGGCGGTGCCGTGATCGACCCGGAGTCGATCGTGACCCGCCAGTGCACGCGGCCTTCTTCCGCGCTGCCGACGCGCGCCAGGGTTCCCGCCAACGCTCCGCCCCCGATGTGGAAGGACGCCCCCAGGAGGGCCAGCGAGGAGAGCTCACCCGTCGCCGACAACACCGGCTCCACCCACCACAGCTCACCGAGGTCGATCGAGGGGCCGAGGTCCTGAGGCCCCGGCACGACACCGGGAACGGAGAAGAGCAGGTTGGCGCACCCGGCCTCGTCGATGCGCTTCTGGTCGTCGACTCCCCCGAGCTCCGCACTTCCCGGATCCACGTCGTAGATGCCCACAGCGACCACCACGGAGTTCGTCATGGCGAGAGCATAGGCGCACACCAGCTGTGCCCGGGCGGAGCATTCACCTTCTTGCCCCAGCTGACGTCGATAATGGGATGGCCCGTGGCGCAGGCCCGCGCTCGGTCGCGAGGGAGGCGCACGTGACGGCAGACGTGGTGTGCGCGGCCATCGCGACGCGTATCGAGGAGACCGGTTTCGGCGCGCACGGACTGCACGTGCTCGTCGGCGACGAGGTGTCCGAACGCCGATGGGGGCCGGATCTCCGAGAGGACATCCACTCCGTCGCGAAAGGCGTGTGTGTCCTCGCGGCCGGAATGGCCGCGGACGAGGGAGTCATCTCGTTCGACGAGCCGGTCTCGGCCGCCCTCCCGGATGTGCCGATGGGTCCGGGCGTGGAGCAGGTCACGCTCCGCCACCTCCTCACGATGACGAGCGGCATCGATCTGCCGTGGTCGGAGACGATGATGACCGACTGGCCCGATCTCGCGCGGGAGTTCCTCCGCCGCCCCTCTCGAGGCCGCGTGTTCCAGTACTCGAACGCGAGCACCTACACGGCGATGCGGGTGCTCGCCGCCTCGGTGGGAGACGTCGCCTCCTTCCTGGAACCACGCCTGTTCGCACCGCTCGGCCTCGCCGACGTGTCCTGGGACCGGTGCCCGAACGGTTTCGTCGTCGCTGGAGGCGGCCTCCACCTGCGCACCGAGGAGATGGCGCGCATCGGACGCCTCCTCCGCGACCGCGGAATGTGGCAGGGGCAGCGGCTGGTCTCCGGCGAGTGGGTCGACGCGATGCACACCGACATGGTGGCCACGGGTTCGGTGCCCGCCTACGACCGCTACGGACTCAGCGGCTGGGGCGGCCCCGGACGGGCGTGGCGACTGCACGGCGCCCACGGCCAGTTGCTGATCTTCCTCGGCGACGCCGTGGTCACCATCACCGCCCACGACCACACCGGCGCCGACACGATCGCCGAGTATGCCGTCGCTCAGCTCGAGACGCACGCCGCGACCTGAGTGGGCCGAGCTGACGAGCGGGAGGTGTCAGCGTTCGCGGAAGTAGCGGAAGAGGTGGCGTTCGCGTACGCCGGTCAGTCCGACCATCACCCCGCAGATCGCTCCCGCGAGCGCGAGGATCGCGCTCTGGACGGCGTGCCACAGCAGCGGGACCGCGATCGACGGCTCGCTGAAGATCGCGTACGCAGCGAACGGGAGGACGAGGATCAGAGCGATGCCGGCGATGACCGCGACCTCGATCACGGTGATGGCGTACTGGTCTGCGGGGCGCACGCCGACGTGGCGCGCCGAGGCCACCTCGAGCCGTCTCCCCCGCACGTGGAAGGCGACGGCGACGCCGATGAGGAGGGCGGCA
This sequence comes from Microbacterium sp., assembly GCA_048594675.1. Lineage (GTDB taxonomy): Bacteria > Actinomycetota > Actinomycetes > Actinomycetales > Microbacteriaceae > Microbacterium. Next base: position 17,124 of record JBMDWQ010000059.1, read on the forward strand.
GCGAGGCCGGCCCCACTCCATATGACACGCTCGGCATCGGCGCTGAAGCGCGCACCCAGGGTCGCGTTGGCCTGGACCAGCGTCGGCCCTGCGGCGGCACCGGCGCCGCCGGGGACCACGACGAGACCCGACAGTGACTCGACGATCGGCGTCTGGGGCCACACCGTCACCCAGCATTCGTCGAACAGGCCCGACGATGCAGGAGCGTCGCCGACGATCGCATACCCGAGCCCGGAGACACGACCGTCGTCGGGGTAGGCGAAGCGCCCTGCCACCGGCACCGGGCCGCGCTCCGCGAGCGATAGCGCCTCGCCGTCACGCCAGCCGACGGCGTCGGCGACCTCGTCGGAGAGGAACAGCCCCGCTCCCGCGCCGCGTGCCCCGAGCACACCGGCGAACTGCGGGGTGCTCTCGAAGTAGCGGACCGTCGTGCTCGGAAGGAGGGCGAGCGTCAGGCCCTCGCGCTCCCGGACGGCACCGGCAGCGGTCACGTTCTCGAGCTGCCCGAAGGCCTCGCAGCGCACTCCGTCGATGCGGCCTTCGGCCTTGACGATGAGGGTCGCCGCTCCGGATCGCTGGTAGGCGACTGCCCGAGAATCGGCCTGCAGGAGCGCCAGCTGGGGAGCGAGGACACCGCATGCCGTGAGGACGATGACGACGATCAGCAGGACTCTGCTCCCCCCGACTCCGGCGATCAAGTTCCGGTATGCCTCCCCCCAGACCGAGGCCGACGTCATGGATCCCTTGCGAGCATTCATCAGGAGAGGCCCAGGTCGATGTGGTCGGTGCAGGCGTCGCGCGTGCCGGGATCGTGAGTGGCGATCACCACGATGCTGTCGCTCCCGGCCAAGGCATGGAGGGCCTCGTTCACGGCGGCGGAGGTGACGGCATCGAGCTGCGCCGTCGGTTCGTCGACCAGCAGCAGCGCCGGCCGCGCGGCCAGGGCTCGCGCGAGCAGAAGTCGCTGCGCTTCGCCTCCCGACAGCGCCGAGAAACGGGTGTCGGCGCGATGCGCCAGCCCGAAGCGCTCGAGCAGCCCCCTCGCCTCCACCTCGGCCGCGAAGCGGGTCGCGCCTGCGGCCAGGAGCGGAAGGGTCACGTGGTCGAGCGCACGGCGCTGATGCACGCCATGCGGGTTCTGGAACACCCACACCGTAGGCCCGTCGAGCTCACGCCGGAGGTCGCCCTCCGTGGGCGCGACCCCGCCGGCGAGGATGCTGAGGAGCGTGGTCTTCCCCGATCCCGAGGGACCGGTCACCGCGTACGTGCGGCCGGACGCCAACTCGAGGTCGAGGCCCCGGAACAGGAACGGCTGGTGATCGAATCGGTGCCCCAAGCCCGATGCCGTCAGCCGCATCGCGCCCCGTCGGGAGGAACGAGAGCCACGGCGGACAGTGCCGTGTCGGAGTCCGTCGGACGCACGAACGACTGCCCGAGCTGGGAGGCGAGGATCTCGACCGGCACCGCGGCGCCGTCCTCCACCACGCACCGCACGTCGCCGTCATCGATGATGGCCCGAGGCGGGACGGCGTACGCGGTCACCGGGTCCGCCAGCATCAGCTGACCGCTCACCGTCTGATCCGGCGAGACCTGACGCGCCGCGGCGAACGACGGCGTCGCCGCCAGCCGATCGAGGTCCTCCGCGGGCAGCGCGCCTGCATCGTCGACGGTGAACGTCTGATCGTCGACGAGGACGATCCGCCGGCCCGGTGCGAGACCGTCGGGAAGCGGGGAGACCTTCGCCCCGAGGACCAGCGCCGGAAGCTCGGCGAGAGCCGCTTCGCCGCTCACTCGCGCTCCGAGGGGCGTCGGACAGGCGGTGGCGGTGATCTCCGGCGCAGGCAGCCAGCCGATGCGTGTCGGGTCGGCACTGTCCACCCGGTCAGGATCGCCGCCGGCCTTCTCGACGAGGTCGCGGAGCACACCGAGTGTCTTCGCCGTGAACTCATCATCGGGAGTGAGGTCGCCCCCGAGCCTGGCGAGCTCCTTCTCCAGCGCTCGGACGTCGGCGCCGGTGTCCCCGGGCGCAAGCTCGCGCCAGAGAGGAACAGTCGTCGCGAGGAGAAGCACGTCGTCGCCGTCGATCTGGAAAGGAGCGGTCCCGGACCTCAAGGGCTCGCCGGGTTCGCACGCCGACGCCGTCAGCAGGCCGCTGCGGTCGACGGTCACGGTGCGCGGCGCCCCGACGTCGATCCGGATCTCGACCGCGCGCTCATCGGCGAAGGCACGCCCCGACACGGGGAAGCTCTCGTTCGCTCGGGCGTGCTCGAGAGATGCCGGCAACGGAAGCGACGCCACAGCGATTCCGATGGCGGCGCCGAGGCACAATGCGGCGCCGCCGATCACCGCGACCGTCCCTCTGTTCACCACTGCGCTCCTCGGGTCTCTCGTCATTGTGCACCAGTGACCCCGAAGGGATTCTCCAGACATGCCGACGCCAGGGCCTGCTCGGAAAGCGGCGGCGAACCCGATAGCAGGTTTTCGCGCGTGTAGTCCCGCTCCACCAGACCATGGTCCGCGAGACACTCGACGACACCGTCGTTCCAGTCTCGAGACTGGGGATTCAGTGTCTGATCCCGATACACCGCGTCGATCACTGTAAAGGTGCCGCGGGTGCACTCATCGGAGATCATTCGGTCTTGTTTCAGTCGGTCGTCCGTCGCCTGATCCCGCGGACGCGTGGTCGCCAGCCGGTACATACCGAATTCGTCCCGCTCCGAGGTGACGGTCAACCCACGTCCTTCCGCGCAATTGCGCCAAGATGCGAACGCCTCGTCGTACTCCGACTGGGACACGGCACCATCTTCGAGGACGGCGGTCTCGAAGTCGGAGAGCGTCATTCCGGCGAAGTCCTTCAGCACACGGTCCACGCGGGCCTCGCCGCCCCCACTCTCGGCCGCACAGCCGGCGACGCCGATGCTCGCGCCGATGAGCATCAGCGCGAGCATCGAGCGACGTGCCTGTCGGCGCTTCACCACGACACATCGAACCCGCCGCTATAGGGGTATCCGTTCGATGCCGTCACCGTCGAGTAGCCGCTGGCACGCCACGGCCCCGTGTAGGTGGAGACGACGCCCGTCGACGGGTTGAGACGCGAGATGTAGGCACGAATGGATGAACACGTTCCGCCGGTGCGGGCATAGCTCGCGGTCGTGTCCGAGCGCGATCCGATGACGTCGCAACTCGCCGCCGCCGCCGGCCCCACCGGGCCTACAGCGACAAATGCGGCGGCCGCAAGTGCCGCCGCGGCCGCGAACCCCGCGATTCTCCTCTTCATTGACACCATTGTCATTCCTCTCAGTCCTTGCGCACGCAACGGATTGCTACCTCCGCGATGCGCCCCCACACTAGGTGAGAGCGATATGCCTGTCGAGCATCTCCTCCACAAGACGCAATCTCCGCGTACTTTGACAGACTATTGTCCATATCAGCCGCGCAAAGGCGCACGAGTGCGTAATTCTGCCGAGAGATCCATGACCGTCATGGAATCGACGGCGACGTCAGTCGAAGGATTCTGGGGAGCTATCCGTCAACTGCCGCTCGAAGCACACCGACTTGTCCGAACCGATATACGACCCGAAGAGGGGGATGGGTCGATACCCCTCGCGCTGGTAGAAGCGGATCGCGTCGGGCTGCGCAGTACCGGTCTCCAAGACGAGACGGTGGGCACCCAGATCGCGCGCTTCACGCTCCAGCGCACGGAGCACCGCGGCGGCGACTCCGGTGCCCCGCGCCGACGGTGCGGTGTACATGCGCTTGATCTCCATGACGCCCACGCCGAGCATGTCGTCGGGAAGAGGGCGCAGTCCGCCGCACGCGATCGCGACCCCTTCTCCATCCTTCGCAACGAGGAAGACGGGCACGTCCGCGGCCGACGGAGCCACGCCCGGCTCATGGTCGCTGGTGCCGTAGCGCGCGTCGAGCTCCTCCCGTTGCGCTCGGCGCAGACGGTCGGCCTCCGGGTCGTCGAACGGGGTCGTCGTGATGGTCCAGAGCATGGACGTCCTTCCGTAGCTTTCGTTACCGTAACACCTGTTACGCTACCTGCATGCCACGACCCCGCGATGACAGCGCTCACCGCGCCCGACTGTCGGAGGCGGTGTTCCTGACACTCGCCGAGTCGGGCCCGGCGGGGCTGACGCTGCGGGCCGTCGCTGCCCGCGCCGGCTGCACGACGGGCCTGGTGTTGCACACCTTTCCCGACAAGCGGGCACTCCTCCTCCACGCGCGCGACGTGCTGCACGAGCGCACGCGGGCACGAGCGGAGGCGCTCGAGGCCGGCTCTGCCGACGCGGCCACCGCGCTCCGAGCCGTCACGGCCGGAGCACTGGCCCTCGACGAGGAACGCTTGGCGGAGGCCCGGGCGTGGGTCGCCTTCCTCGGCGCCGCGCTCGGCGACCCCGTGCTGCGGGACAGACACGTCGCGAACAGTCGCGCCTTCATCGAACGACTGACCCGGTTGCTCCGCGAGGCCACTGGCGCACCCACTCCCGACCTCGAGGCACGCGCCGCGGCCCTCGCGGCCGGTGTCGAGGGGATCACGGCTCTCGCGGCAGGCGACCCGGAGCTCTGGAGCGAGGAGAGGCAGCGCGCCGCGCTCGAGACGGTGCTCGACGCGGCCCTGACCCGATAGCCAGCGACAGGTCGTCAGGGCTGCGGCTCGGAACGGAGGCTCCGTGCGTGCCACCGTCCGTCGCGGTGCTCCACCTCGATCGCGTGGTCGAACGCGCGACTGACGGCATCCGTCGTCAACTCTGCTCGGATCTCTCCCGCAGCAACCACTCTCCCCCGGCCCAGAAGCAGCGCGTGACTGGCGGCTTCGGGGATCTCCTCGAGGTGGTGAGTGACCAGCACCGATGCCAGATCGGGATGAGTCGATGCCAGGCGATCGAGGGTCTCCAGCAACTGCTCCCGTGCGGCGACGTCGAGACCCGTAGAGGGCTCGTCGAGCAACAGCAGTGCGGGTTCATTCATGAGTGCGCGGGCGATCAGCGCCCGGCCACGTTCCCCCTGTGAGAGGTTCGGCCACAGATCGTCTGCCTTTCCCCCCAGTCCCAGAACGTCGATCAGCTCGTCCGCGCGACGGCGCTCGCCAGGCTCCGGCCTCCACCGCATCATCATCTCCGTCGTGCCGGTGATGCCGGTGAGCACCACCTCTGCGACGGTGAGCGGCGACTCGACGGCGTGGCGGGGATCGACATGCCCGATGCGCCGACGCAACGCGAGCAGTTCGACGCGCCCCACCCGGTGCCCGAGCAGATCGACCGTGCCCGCCGTCGGGAAGGTGCGGGCTCCGCAGAATCCGAGGATGGTGCTCTTGCCGGCGCCATTGGGCCCGAGGAGCACCCAATGCTCCCCCGGCAGAATGCGCAGTGACACGTCGCTCACGATCTCTTTCCCGTTCCGACGGAAGCTCACCCGATCGAGGACGACGAGCGGCTCACGGCTCACGCGAGACTCGCTTTCAGCGCATCGAGGTGGGCCCGGCTCTCCCGGGCGGCCACGTGGGGCAGGCGATCGGCCACTGCGGCGACGACCGCCGCGTGCGCGTCGTGGTCACCCGCCGCATCGGCGACCGGACGCAGACGCAGCATGTCGACCATGGCGCGGCGACTGCGCGGGACGAAACCGTCGAAGAGCTCGGTCAGCACCTCATTGTGGGCCGCGACCACGATGGCGCGATGCAGTGCCATGTCGGCATCCACGTGCTCCTCGACGCTCTGTCCGGGCACCATCCGCGCGTCGAGAGCCCGCCGGATCGCGCGCAGGTCTGCCGGGGTACGGCGATCCGCAGCGAGAGCAGCCCCCTCGACCTCGATCGCCGTGCGCGCCTCGATCACGGTGACGATGTCAGCGCGGCGCACCACCTGCTCCCAGTCCTCCTGCGCGTCGAGCGCCGTCACGTACACGCCCGAGCCGTGGCGGGAATCGAGCACGCCGCGGCCGGCGAGCTGGCGGATGGCCTCTCTCACCGTGGAGCGTCCGACACCCAGCTGCGGGGCGAGCGTCGTCTCTCCGGGGAGCTTCGCCCCGAGCGCCCACTCCCCCGATCGAATCCGCGCGAGCAGGGCGTCGGCGGCCTGGTCCGCGAGCGGTACCCGCTTCAACTGTGCCACATGATCTCCTCTACTTGTCTGAGGACTTGTGCTACAGTCTAGCTGTGATCCCGCGTACTTTCCTTCTCCTTCGCCGCCACGGCGGGGCGTAGCCAGACCGGCTCCCCGTCGTGGAGCCGAACCTGCGCCGGTCTGCTTCTCCAGACCTCGAAAGAACCCGCCGTGCCCACCACCACCGTCATCAGCTGGAACCGCCAGCGCCCCTCCGGCATGCCCGCTCACCGCTACACCGATGTGTACTCCCGGGTCGATGTGCCCCTCGCCGATCACGATCGCCGTTGGCCGACCCGCCGGATCACCGCCGCTCCCCTGTGGGTGCCGGTCGACCTCCGTGACGGCAATCAGGCACTGGCGGAACCGATGGATCCCGAGCGGAAGCGCCGGCTCTTCGAGCTGATGGTGCGAATGGGCTACACCGAGATCGAGGTCGGGTATCCGTCGGCGTCGCAGACGGACTACGACTTCGTGCGGCTCCTCGCCGAGACCGACGTCGCGCCCGACGACGTCACGATCGTCGTGTTCACCCCCGCCCGTCGCGATCTCATCGAGCGCACCGTCGAGTCGATCCGAGACGTCCGCAACCCCGTCGTCATCCACATGTACGCCGCCACCGCGCCGATCTGGCGCGACACGGTGCTGGGCAAGGACCGCAGCGAGTTGCGGGAGATGATCCTCGCGGGCGGCCGCGATGTGTGGGAGCTCGCGGGGCACCTTCCGAACGTCCGGTTCGAGTTCAGCCCAGAGGTGTTCACCCTGACCGAGCCGGATTACGTCGTTGAGATCTGCGACGCGATCACCGAGCTGTGGGAGGCCACCCCGGCGCGCCCCGTGATCCTCAATCTTCCGGCCACCGTCGAGGTCGCGACCCCCAACGTCTACGCCGACCAGATCGAGTACATGGACCGCACCCTCGCCCGCCGCGACGGGGTGATCCTCTCGGTGCATCCCCACAACGACCGCGGCACCGGAATCGCGTGCGCCGAGCTCGCCGTCCTCGCCGGAGCTCAGCGGGTCGAAGGCTGCATCTTCGGCACCGGAGAGCGCACGGGCAACGTCGACATCGCGACGCTCGCACTCAACCTCTACACCCAGGGCGTGGACCCGATGATCGACTTCTCCGACATCGACGAGATCCGTCGCACGGTCGAGTACTGCACCCGGATGGAGCTGCACCCGCGACACCCGTACGTCGGCGACCTCGTGCACACGGCGTTCAGCGGCACGCACCAGGATGCGATCAAGAAAGGCATGGCGGAACACCGCGCCCGCGCGATCTCGGAAGGCCGCAGCGAACGGGAGATCGCGTGGCGCGTGCCCTACCTGCCGATCGACCCGGCCGACATCGGGCGCTCCTACGACGCCGTGATCCGCGTGAACTCGCAGTCCGGCAAGGGCGGCATCGCCTACCTGCTCGAGGCCGAGTACGGTGTCGACCTCCCCCGCCGACTGCAGATCGACCTCTCCCGCCGCGTGCAGCAGCACGCCGATGCCACCGGCGACGAGGTCACGGCAGCGGACATCTGGGGCATCTTCTCGGCCGCCTATCTGCCCGAAGCAGATGATCGATCGGTGCGACTGACGGCGCTACATCGCGATGAAGGCGCGGGGCGCACCGAAGTCACGCTCCAGATCGACGACTCCACGCATCACTCGACACACGATGATGCGGGTCCCGTGGAGGCGCTCACGGATGCGCTACGGGCGCAGGGGGTGCCGGTGGAGATCCTCTCGCTCCACCAGAGCTCGATGCGCTCCGGCGCGGATGCCGAGGCACTCACTCTTCTCGAACACCGCACGGCCGACGGCCCGGCCTGGACCGCGGGACGCGACCGATCCAGCCTCGCCGCCACCCTCGAGGCCGTCATCCGCGCGGCGAACGCCGTCGCCGAGACCCGGGCGGCGGTCGCGCGATGATGCCCCTGGCAGACACCGTCGGGTCGGATCATCTATCGCGCCACGACACCGAACGAGAGCTGACGTCATGAGGATCTTCGTCGCCGGGGCCTCCGGAGTTCTCGGCCGCGCGTTCACGCGGCGCGCTGTCGACAGCGGTCACGAGGTCGTCGGAATGACCCGGTCCGAGCGTGGCGTCGGGGCCCTTGAGGCCGCGGGCGCTCATCCGATGCGCGCGGACGCCTTCGACAGGGAGAGCGTCATGGCGGCGGTCGAAGCGGCCCGCCCGGACGCCGTCGTCCATCTGCTCACCGACCTCGCCTCGGGCGACTCCGCCAGCAACGCACGCCTCCGCATCGAGGGAACGCGGAACCTCATCGACGCCGCGCGCGCCGCACGGGTCGATCGCGTCGTCGCCGAGAGCATCTCGTGGGTGTACGAGCCGGGCACCACCCTCGCGTCCGAAGATGACCCCTCGATCTGGGAGCCCCCGAACCCCGCCTCACCACCGTCCGCGGTGTCTCGGCACTGGAGCACAAGGTACGCGCCCTGGCGGACGGAGTCGTGCTGCGGTTCGGGCAGCTCAACGGCCCCGGCACGTGGTTCGCGCGCAACGGCCTCCGCGCGGAAGCGGCGCGAGCCGGACGACTCCCCGCGACCGATACCGTCGCCTCTTTCATCCACATCCGGGACGCCGCCGAAGCGACCCTCGCAGCACTGGCCTGGCCCGCCGGCATCTGGAACGTCGTCGACGACGAGCCGGCCGCGGGCTCTGTCTGGGTGCCGGAGTTCGCCTCGTCGGTCGGGGCCGCCGCGCCTCCCACCGAGGTGGCCGGCGACATCGGGCGGCCGGTGAGCAATCTCCGCGCGCGGGCACAGGGCCTCCACCTGGACTATCCGACCTGGCGGGACGGCTTCGCCGCGGGATGATGCCACCGACAACCGAGAGGGCTCACCCTCCTGCGCCGCGCCCCAGATGGAGAATCGGGTGCGGCTGCCCCTCGGCGTCCTGGTCGGATCGCCCGATGACCGCGAATCCGAGCGCGGCGTAGAACCCGCGTGCTCCGGGGTTCTCTTCGTTCACATCGACCCGGAGGACGGGGAATCGGGCAGCCACCCGGTCGACGAGCGCCCTCCCGATGCCGCGCGAGTGGCGCGCGGGGTCGACGAAGAGCATCTCGATGCTCCCCTGGTCATGAGCGAGGAAACCGACGATCTCGCCCCCCTCCTCGGCGACCCAGATCTCCGGCATCTGGGGCAGGTATCCGCGGACCTGCACCTCGTAGCCGTCGACCTCCGCGGCGGTGAGGAAGTGATGCGTGGCCACGACGGCCGCCCTCCAGACGGCGGCGAGCCGATCATGGTCCTGCGGCATCGCACGGCGGAAAGCGATCGTCATCGGCGCCCCTTCCGGGAACCACTCCCGCGGCCGCCCGTCGGCTCGTGCGGCGAGAGCCGCGATCACCCCGATCATGTCGAGCCTGCCGTGTCCGGCGGCCTCGGCTTCTTCGTAGAGCTCCCGGCTCGCGGTGATCAGCGGGTGCTCCGAGCCCGCCTCGTGAGCGGCGTCCTCCGCGAGACGCGCGTTCTTGAGGACGTCGGAGATCGCGGCCTGCGCAGACAGGTCGTCCGCGGTGAGCTTCTCGGCCTTGCCGCGCGAGACGACCGACGCCATCGGCCCTGCCGCCAGGATGTCACGCAGCAGGTCGAGGTCGGCGCCGGCACGGTCCGCGAAGTGGAAGGTCTCGGCAAGCCCCGTGACCATCGTGATGAGGAAGGTGTTGACCGCCAGCTTCATCGCGAGGGCCGAGGGAACCTCCCCGCATCGGAACGTCTGCGCGCACATGGCCGCCACCACCGGCTCGGCGTGCGCGACGGCGTCGGGGTCGCCGGCGAGCATTCCGACCAGCGTGCCTTCGATCGCCGGGCCACGGGAGCCGGACACCGGCGCCTCGACGTAGCGTCCGCCCGCATCGCCGACCTCCCGCGCGAGAGTGCGCGAGAACGCGGGCGTGAACGTCCCCATCTGCACCACCGTGTGACCAGCGACCGTCTCGGCGAAGGACGCGCTGCCGCGGCGGAGCACGTCGTCGACGGCGGCCTCATCGCGCAGCATCAGGACGACCGTCTCCGCTTCCGCGAACACCCCCGCCACATCTGCGGCCGACCGGGCACCCACGGACACGAGCTCGTCCACCGGCGGGGCCGACCGCGCCCACACCACGACATCGAACCCCGCCCGAACCAGATGCGTGGCCATGGGCACGCCCATGATGCCGAGACCGATGAAGCCCACGGTGCGCGTGGTCATACGTCGTCCTTCGTGTCGTCAGTGAGGTGCAGGGAGGCCATGGCCGTGCGGGCGAGGGCCGCGGAGGCGGCACGGTCGGGGGCCGGGCGTAAACCCAGCAGGCGCTGACGATGCGGCTCGCCGAGCAGGAGGCCGAAGAGCGCCTCGCCACGGCCGCCGTCCTCCCCCGAGAGATGGGACTCGATGGCGGCGATGTACCGCCGAGGCCCTTCGTCGTAGAAGCGCTCGGCGAGATCCGGGAAGCGTCGCGACTCGCTCACGACGAGCCGGTGCAGGCCGATCGCGGCGTCGGAGTGGAGGACGTGGACGATCTTCTCGCTGAGGACGCTCAGCTGCCCCTCCGGAAGCGTGTCGCCCAGAGCACGCTCACGGAGGCGCTCCACCGCGGCGAGGAAGACCTCCGTGCGATCGCCGAGATAGCCATAGATCGTCCGCTTGGTGACGCGTGCGGATGCGGCGATGTGATCCAGCGTGACCGCCTCGAACCCCTGCGCCACGAACAGCTCGACGGCGACGTCGAGGATGTCGTCGCGCCGCTGCGCCCTCTCCGCCTCCGTGGGGCGCCCCCGTTTACGAGCCGGCGTCGCGCCCTGTTCGTCCGGCATCGGTTTCCTCCTCGCGACGACCTGCTCTCACCATCATATAATGAAACGGCTTTCGTATCATTTTGCGACAGGCGATCGCGCCCCGAGGAGATTCCATGCCCACACCCCGAACCGCCCGCACGTCGGCCCGGCCTCCGGCCGTCGTCCCGACGCCCTCGCTGTCGCCCACCGACGCGCGGAACCTCTATCGCGACATGCTCCTCATCCGCCGCTTCGAGGAGCGCGCCGCCCGCGCGTACACGGAGGCGAAGATCGGCGGCTATTGCCACCTCAACCTCGGCGAAGAGGCCACCGTGGTGGGCCTCATGGCGGCGCTCGAGCCGTCCGACTACCTCTACGCCAACTATCGCGAGCACGGGTATGCACTCACCCGCGGAATCTCTCCGGAACGCGCCATGTCGGAGCTGTACGGCCGCGTCGACGGCGTGTCCAAGGGCTGGGGCGGGTCGATGCACATGTTCGACCTCGATGCCCGCTTCATGGGCGGCTACGGGATCGTCGGAGGTCAGGTGCCGTTGGCGACCGGCACCGCGCTCGCGATCGACTACCGGGGCGGCGAGGAGGTCGTGATGTGTCTCATGGGTGACGGCACGACCAACATCGGAGCCTTCCACGAGTCCCTCAACATCGCCGCCCTCTGGCATCTGCCGATCGTCTACGTCGTGAACAACAACGGGCTCGGCATGGGGACGACCGTGGAGCAGTCGTCTGCGGAGCCCGAGCTCCATCGTCGAGCCGCGTCCTACCGGATGCCGTCGGCGCGGGTCGACGGGCTCGATCCGATCGCCGTGCGGGAGGCGGCGCGGATCGCCCGTGAGAGTGCACGGGCGGGAGCACCGTATCTCCTCGAGACGATGACGGGACGGATGAAGGGACATTCCGTCGTCGACCCCGCGCGCTACCGCACCCGCGAGGAAGCCGACGCGGCGAAGCAGGCCGATCCGGTGACCGCTTTCGCCGCACGCGTGGAGGCCGAGTCAGTGCTGAGCGCCGAGGAGTTGGCCGAGATCGACCGAGAGGTCACCGCCGCGGTCACCGCGGCGACGGCTTTCGCCGATGTCAGCCCGCACCCGGACGTGTCCACCCTCTTCGACTACACCTATGCCACGCCGGTGCCGAACGACTCGCGAAGGCTGCCCGGGGAAGCACTCTTCCCCGCTGCGCCGGTTCAGCCTCGCCCCGCCCCCACAGAGACCGACCGCAGAGAGGCCCGCGCATGACCGTGATCAGCTACCGACAGGCACTCCACGACGCGCTCCGAGAGGAGATGCTGCGCGACGACGACGTGTTCCTCCTCGGCGAGGAGATCGGCCTGTTCGAAGGGTCTTACAAGATCACGGCGGGTTTGCTGTCGGAGTTCGGACCGACCCGCGTACGCGACACCCCGATCGCCGAGGAGGGCTTCACGGGGGCCGCGATCGGCGCGGCGATGGTCGGACTGCGACCTGTCGTGGAGATCATGACGATCAACTTCTCCCTCCTCGCCCTCGACCAGATCGTCAACCACGCCGCCAAGATCTACGGCATGTTCGGCGGGCAGGCTCGCGTTCCGCTCGTCATCCGCACGCCCGGCGGCGGAGGCCAGCAGCTCGGCGCGACCCACTCGCAGAACATCGAGCTCTATTACGCGTTCGTCCCCGGCATGAAGGTCGTGGCACCCGCCACTCCCGCCGACGCAAAGGCGCTGCTGCGCGCGGCGATCCGCGACGACGACCCCGTTCTCGTGCTCGAGAACCTCGCCCTCTACAACACCACCGGCGAGGTGCCGGAGGAACTCGAGCCGGTGGAGATCGGCCGCGCCGCCGTCACGCGGCAAGGACGCGACATCACCGTCGTGGCCTACTCACGTATGGCCGTCGTGGCCCTCGAAGCCGCCGAACGCCTGGCTGCCGAAGGGGTCGACGTCGAAGTGGTCGACCTGCGGAGCCTCCGCCCGCTCGACCGGGAGACGATCATCACCTCCGTCAGGAAGACGAACTGCGCCGTCACCCTCGAAGACGACTGGCTCACCTACGGAATCGGCGCCGAGATCGCCGCCAGCATCAGCGACGGCGCCTTCGACTGGCTCGACGCTCCGGTACGTCGCGTCGCCATGGCCGAAGTCCCCATGCCGTATGCCAAGACGCTCGAGACGGCGGCCCTTCCCTCCGTCGACGACGCCGTCACCGCCATCCGTGAGACCCTCGACGCCGTCGCACGGCGCCGCTGAGACGACCCCGCGAGAGAGATCATGATCGACATCCTCATGCCCCGCTTGTCCGACACGATGACGGAGGGGGCGGTTGCCACCTGGCACAAGAAGCCCGGCGACCCCGTCCGTCCTGGCGACCTCCTGCTGGAGATCGAAACGGACAAGGCGATCATGGAACAGGAGGCGTACGAGGCGGGGGTCCTGGCCGAGATCCTCGTCTCGGAGGGCGAGAGCGTGTCGATCGGCACGCCGATCGCGCGTCTCGACGACGGCATCGACCATCCGGCCGCCCCCGCGCCTCACACCGCAGAAGCCGTCGAGCATTCGCCGGCGACGGTTGCGCCGGCCACGCCGGAAGCGGGCCCGGCACCGGGTCCTGCGGCCGCGTCCTCATCGGGCGACGAGCGGATCTTCGCCACGCCGCTCGTCCGGCGACTCGCCCGCGAGCGCGGCATCGACCTGGGCGGGCTCGTCGGCAGCGGGCCTGGGGGGCGCATCGTCCGCGCAGATCTCGACGCGTCCGGCGAGCTTCCTGCCACCTCCGACTCCGTGGCGCGCGGACTGGACACCGCCGTGGCGCGAGATGCAAAGGACGGAGTGCGGCGCGTACCGTTCGATCCGATCCGTCGGACCATCGCCACGCGCCTCACCGAGAGCGCCACGACCGTGCCCGTCTTCCACGTGACCGCCTCGGCCGATGTGACCGAGCTCCTCGCGCTGCGCAGCCGCATCAATGCGTCGATCGCCGAGAGCGGGGAAAAGGTGTCGGTCAACGACCTCGTGATCAAGGCTGCCGCGCTCGCCCTTACCGAGCACCCGGTGATCAACGCGTCGTATTCATCGGACGCGGGAGGGCAGACACTCTTCTCCGAGCGGATCGACATCGGAATCGCCGTCGCCGCCCCGTCGGGCCTCGTCGTTCCGGTCGTCCGCGATCCGGCGAGCACGCGGCTGAGCGCGATCGCGGCACAGACGCGCGAACTGGCCGCGCGGGCGACCGAGCGGAAGCTGTCGGCAGCCGATCTGAGCGGCGGCACCTTCACGGTCAGCAATCTCGGGATGTTCGGCGTCGAGCAGTTCACCGCCATCATCAATCCGCCGCAGGGCGCGATCCTCGCCGTCGGCACACTCTTCGACGAGCTCACCCTTGTCGGCGACGACGTCGGCGCGCGCACACGCATCCGCTACACCCTGACCTCCGATCACCGCATCATCGACGGGGCGGACGCCGGCCGGTTCCTGGCGACTCTCACCGGCCTGCTGGAGGCACCGTTGCGCCTGCTGATCTGACACGGCGACGCTGACGACGCGGAGGACACGGAGGACACCCATGATCTATTGACTTTCGATAGATATCTATCGACAATCGATACATGGATCTTGCTACGCCCCGCCCGTCCACCGGCCTGGTGGTCGCCACTCACGTGTTCCTCGGCGTGCTCTTCACCATCGGTCTCGTCGCCGGCGCCTCCCTCCCCGGCGTGTCGGCGAGCCTCGCGCAGAGCTTCCCCGAGTACGCCGCCCTCCGCGGCCCCCTTCTGGCCGTCGCGATGTCATTCACGGCCCTGGGGCTCACCGCCCTCGTCGTGATCGCCCTCCTCGTTCACCGCATCTACACGGGGGCCATGCTGACGCGCCCGTCGCTGCTCTGGGTGGATGCGATCGTCGCGCTCCTGCTCCTCGGTATCGCACTGATCGTCACCGCCGTCGTCGTGATCGGGAACGGTCAGGCGGGAAGCCCGTTCCTGGCCCTCGTCCTGGCACTCGCGTGCCTGACGCTGGCAGCACTGGCCTCTCTCACACTCGTCTTGCGGTCACTCCTGCGCGGGGCCATCCTGCTGCGCGCCGAGCTCGACGAGGTGGTGTGATGGCCATCCGCATCACCATCGACCGGATGCTCGCAGAGCGCGGGATGAGCGTCGGAGAGTTCGCCGATGCGATCGGCATCACCCCCGCCAACGTCGCCGTGCTCAAGAACGGTCGCGCGAAGGCCGTCAGGTTCTCCACCCTCGACGCGATCTGCCGCGTACTGGACTGTCAACCGGGAGATCTGCTGCAGTTCGAGGACTGACTCCGCCCGCACGCGGGGACCCTCACGCCGTCTCGGTGATACGACCGATCTCCTCGCTCACGATCGTCAGCGCGCCCTCCTCATCGCCATCCCCGTGCAGCAGATGGAGGGCCAGCCCGTCGACGATCGCGTGAAGGCGACGGGCCGTGATCTCCAGCTCGCGCCCGCGCTGCCTTCCCGTGAGCAGCTCGACCAGTCGCACGCACACCTCGAGGAGCTGCGCGTGCGCGTGGTCACGGATGTCGCGAAGGCTCGGCTGGGCCGGACACTCCGCCACGAGGGCGAGGTTCACTTCCAGTTCCGCCCTGCTGTCGGGGTCCAGGGGCAGAAGTCGCGCGATGACGTCTCGTGCGTACCGCTGAGGATCGTCGGACCACGGCGTCGCAAGCACCCGTTCCGTCGCGCGCTGGACCATCAACTCCGCCGAGAACGACAGCAGTTCAGCCCGCGTGGGGAACACGTGTCGGAGGGATCCCACGACGAGGCCCGCCTGTTCGGCGACCGTGCGCACCGAGACCGCCGAGATCCCCCGGTCGAGGATCACCTGCCACACCGCCTCCGCGAGCTGCGCCTTGCGCGCGGCGAGGTCGATGCTGCGGGGCATGGATCTGACTGTAGCACGACCGTGCTACAGTCAGATCCCGACTAGCACAGTCGTACTACAAAGGGAGACGGTGTCATGGCCCGGAGCTCACATCTCGCCCGACTGTTGTCCGGCGCCGCGGCGATCGGCGTCACCCTGACGATGGTCGGCTGCGGGGTCGTCGACGACACCCTCGACCCCCTCACCGTCGCTCCCGCCACGCCGTCGCCCCTCACGTCTGAAGCCGGCGGATCTGCCCGGGAGTCGATCGTCGTGACGGTGGAGATCGACAGCGACGGGTCGATCGCGCAAGACCTCGCTATCGAGATCCGCTCCCCCCGCAGCCCACAGAGCTTGCTCGAAGACGCGGTCTCCCTGCCGTTTCGGCACGAGTTCACGGTGTCGACCGACGCGTTCTTTCCGTTGCGGGCGACGAGGGTCGAGGTCCACGCCGGACCGCGCGCGACGTTTGTCCGCTGCCGCATCCTGGTCGACGGCGTGGAAGTCGCCACGCACCGCTCCGAAGGAAGCCGTGCCACGGCCACCTGCGAACGGCGCCTCCAGCTCGGGCCGTCGTGATCGACGCCGGCGCGACAGGCACGCTCGTCGTGCTGGCCCTCATCGACGCGATGAGCTTCGGCACGCTCCTCATCCCGGTCTGGCTTCTCACCGCCCCGGGGAAGGTCCGCGTTGGGCGGATGCTCGTCTACCTCACCACCGTGGCCCTCGCCTACCTCACGCTGGGAGCCGTCCTGCTGGTGAGCGCCCGGGTCTTCCTCGACGCCCACGCGGAGATCCTTCGCTCGCCGGCCTTCCTCATCGGCCAACTCCTCCTCGGCATCGTGCTCGTCGCCGTCAGCCAGCTCATGGACACCCGGCGAGCGCGGGCTCGGGCCGCGCAGCGCGCCGCAGCCGGCGGCGGTCGGCTCGTGCGCTGGCGTAGCCGCATCATGGGCGAGGGCGATCGTCGGTCAGCATCGACGATCGCCCTGGCCGCTCTTGCTCTCACCGCCGTCGCGATCGAGGCCGCCTCGATGCTGCCGTATCTGGCGGCGATCGGCGTCATCACCGCTCAGGATCTGGGCGGACCGGCGCCCATCGTCCTGCTCGCGGGTTACTGCCTCGTGATGATCGCTCCCGCTGCCTGTCTGACCATCGCCCGAGTCATCGCCCATGGTGCCCTCCAGCGTCCCCTGACCCGCCTCGACCAGTGGCTGACGCGCCACGCTACGGCGACGACGGCCTGGATCGTGGGGATCGTGGGCTTCCTGCTCGCCGCGCACGCGATCTTCGATCTGGGCTGGTTCAGTGCGTGACCGAGGACCTCTCCACCGGCATCCACAGCTCGGTGGTGGCGGTCTGGAAGTCGTCGGATCGCTCCACCACGGCCACGATCGACGGCCCCGGGCGCAGGAGCCAAGGGTTCGAGGGGAACCATTCCGAAGCGGCAGCGGCATAGGTCGCTTGCAACGTCTCGGGGTAGGGTCCGGCGGATCGGAAGACCACCCAGGTGCCTTCGGGCACATCGATCACATCGAGGTCCTCCGGCGGTGTGGTGGCGGCATCGACGGCGACGCCGTGCAGATAGGTGAGCTCGCTCCCCTCGTGGTAGTCCGGGTCGACGTCGTCACTGACCTGCAGGAGTCCTGCCGGGATGGTGTTCGACAGCGCCTTCAGCCGCTCGTGTGCGCCGGGGTCCAGTGAGGCGAGGTGCGCCTCGATGTGCGGGTTCCGGCCGTGATGGATCAACGGTACGCGAGCGGCATGGCCGATGAGTCGGAAGGTCGGTCGGTCGATCAATCGGGTGTCCATGGACGTGTTCCCTTCGACGGTCAGGCGAAGCCTGAGCAGTGGTTGTGATCGAAGGGGGCCGCCGTCACGTCGGACCTGCGCGGGGGCGACTCCGTGGACGGCCAGGAAGGCCCGCCCGAATGCCTCGGTCGAGCCGTAGCCGTAGCGCACGGCGATCTCCAAGAGCGGCGCCCCGTCGATCACCTCCGCGGCGGCGACGGTCATCCGCCGTCGCCGCACATACTCCGACAGCGGCATGCCGGTCAGCGACGAGAACATCCGGCGCAGGTGGTACTCGGTCGTTCCGCTGGCGCTGGCCACCCGGGCGACATCGATCTCGTCGGACAGATGCGTCTCGACGGCATCGATCAGTCGGTTGAGCTCAGCGATCACGGCGACTCCCTTCTGCGTCCATCCTGCGGACCGCGCAGCGCGCGCACCCGATCGTTGCGAACCGATGCGATCATTCTCGGTCCTCCGCGCTCAGGAGAACGTCCCGAGCGCGATCACAGCATGACGCGTCACCGCGCGGTCAGCGCACGTCGCTGAATCGACGCAGATGCTCCGGCGACAGCGTCAATGAGCGGGCGCGCAGGGCCTCATCGAGGTACTCCATCCGGCTCGCCCCGACGATCGGTGAGATGCCCTGCGCCATCATCCACGCCAGCACCACCTGGTTGGGGGTGGCGTCGAGCTCCGCGGCCGTCTCGGCGAGCACCCGCAGAACCCGATCCGTGCCGGGATGGGCGTACGCCGGCGAGAACGGTCGGTCGTCGCGCGTGTAGCCCCCCATCATGAGCGCGGAGTAGCACCACAGCGCCAGCCCCTCCGACTGTGCGAAGTCGAGGTCGCCCGGTTCGAGGAACTTGTGGCCCTGCTCGGGCACCGTCGTGCCGGGTCGAGGCTGCACGAGCGAGTGCCTCAGCTGCAGCGCCGACCACGGCGCGACGCCCAGGTCGCGCGCGATGCCGCGGGCCTGCTGAACGCGCCAGGAGGCGTGATTGGCCGCGCCGATCCGTGTCGCGCGCCCGCTGGCGACCACCTCACCGAACGCGGCGACCGTCTCTTCGAGGCTGACACTCCTGTCCTCCGCGTGCGCCCAGAGGAGGTCGACGTGGTCGATGCCCAGCCGGTCAAGGCTGCCGGTCACGCCCCGCTGGATCGCGTCGGCGGAAAGCCCCTCCGCACTCTCGGGCCACACGTGGGCGACCAAGGGGTCTTGGCGCACCTTGGTGGCGATCCCGACGCGGGGCCGGACGGCAGGATTCTCCCGCAGCCAGGCCCCGAGCACGCGCTCACTCGCACCGCCGAGGCCTCTCGGGTCGTTCCAGAACGAGTAGCAGTTGGCGGTGTCGAGCCAGTATCCGCCGGACTCCACGAACCGGTCGAGGATGCCGAAGGCGGTGCGCTCGTCCACGCGCGTGCCGTAGTCCATGGTGCCGAGGACGATCTGAGGTCTGTCATCGTGAGTGGTCATGACGCCATCGTGGATGCTGGAGTGCGCTCCAGGTCAAGCCGGTCGGCGACGTCGATCACTCCCCTGGGCCTCGCAAGCCGCCAGCCCTGCGAATCGCGCATCATCGGCGAGATTACGGCCCCCGGAGCAGCGCCGGTTCGGGCACGCGACGGGGACGAAGCGGGAGGAAGACGATGCCCACGCCGACCACGACGATTGCGACACACCATCCGCGCCCTTGGAGGGACCCCAGCGCTCCCCAGCTGGCTGCCGCGAGCACGAAAGCCGCGAACGCGACGGGGCGTTGCACGCGTGACCCCCGACGGAAGAAGTACGCCGCACACAGTGCGAGGAAGAACGCGGAGATCGCGAAGCTGCGTGACCCCTCGACGTCACGAATGCTCGCCGATCTGACGATCGTCCGCAAATCATCGGGCAGCAGTAAGGCGCCGAGCATCAAGAGCGACACGATGACAAGGATCGCCGCTCGCGGACTACTGCGCCGCGCAGTTCTGCCCTGCCCTATTTCAGCGAGCGCTCCGGTTGCTGACAGTGCCGCGTTTCGCCGGAGAAGAAAGACGGCCCGGATGGCAGCCGACCACCACGTCGCGGCAGCCATCGCGACGAGGACCACCGCCATCGCGTAATCGTGATCTCCCGGCGTGAACAGCGCGAGCACGGGAATGAGAGCCAGAAACCCGGTCACGGAGCGGAGAATCGTCAAGCCTTCTAGCTGTGTCCGGTGCTCGAACAAACCGAGGCGATACTCCCCGTCCCACGCCGCTCGCGCGTTGGCATCGAACCTCGTCCCTGAGATTGCGTGCACCACAGCTGATTTGATCGTCGGGCGCACGACGATCCCGTTTGCTGCGTAGAGGACGTGGTCGAGCGTCACGGATCCTGTCTGGGGCACACGACGAAGACGATCCGTGCCGGCAAGAACATGCAGTGGCCGAGAGATGGGATCCCGCGTGGCGCTGAGGTCGATTCCGTCGGCTGTCGTGGCGCAGCGGGCCGTGATCCGCTGCGCCAGCGGACGGATGATCAGCAGCACGGCACCAAAGAGCATGAACGCCGCCATCGACACGACGAGTGTCGCAAGGGTCAGGGCGAGCGAGGGCTCCGCATCACCGACCAGCGTCTCTAGTGCCGCACTCACCGCCCCCCGCGCCCCATCGGCGGAACGTCTCGCCGCATCGACGAGGTAGTCCTCTCGCACCAGGCTTCCCAGCCACGCGGCCTGCACGAGGACCACCCACGATTGCACCGTCGGACCGATACCGGGGAGCTCACTCAAGAAGACCCAGATGAGGAAAATAGCTGCTACGACAAACCCCACGACCACCACAACCGCCACGGCCGAGTAAACGACGCGCCACCTCTTGAGCGCCTCGTGCAGAGTCGCCAGAATGCCTTGCCCGCTCCCGAGCGTGAGGAGCGTGACGCCGTAGGTTCGAAGGTCTGCTTCCCGCGTCCACTCCGTGAGGATCGAACCGCCTTGGGAATGCCCGATAAGCACGTGATGGTCGGCCTTCGCCGCGCTGATCCGAGCCGTGCATTCTGCGATGACCCAGCGACGGAACCCGTCGTCGGAACACCAGGCGAGCGCATCGTTCACAAGAAGGACCGGCTTCTTCATGGCCTCTGCCAACCGGGGAATGGCGTGAGCGAGGAGCCAGACGAGTCCTCCATACAGCGGCAGAACCAGGAAGGCGGCTATCCCGACCGCCAAGAAGAGCGCTGCTCGGAGAAGGAGCCAGACGAACCACACGACGAGGGCCACACTCGCGGCGAACATCGCGATCGGCAGCAGAACGACGGTGACGACGGCCATCGCCATCGCTCGACGACGATGGCTGCGGACCACGTCGGCCACCCAGCGCGCACGTCGCACAATCACGCCCCAGGGCGACACCAGCTGGAGCAGCATGACGGCGACGGCGGCCCGAAGCACCCACCACCCGACCAGTGCCGATGGCCTCGGCGACACCTCATGTCCCCAATGGAACGGTTGGATCGTCAGTTCGACAAGATCGCCCTCACCCTCGGGACTGAAATGCGCGTGCGCACCGAATGCCGCCTGTGAACACTCCTGCCCACACACATCCGGGTGCGTGGCGCGATCTTCGCCGATCACAGCCGCCATGAGCCGATCCAGCGTCGACCGAACATAGTCGTCTCGGTCCCGCACACCGATGCCGTGCAGATACAGGAGGTAGATCCGGCGAGGCCCGTCCGCGTTCGCCAAGCTGACTGACTGCTCTGGAGCTGACGAGAGGACCCTCTCGCGATCACGAGAGGGCGCACGATGTCGGTTTCGTGAACCGCTGCGCTTACCCACGACTGCCTCCCCTATGGCATTCCTGAGCATGTCGGAGATCGAGCATCTTTGGCAATGATGTCCTCGCCAATCACTGCAGAGATGTTCCGATCGCGCGTCGACCAGACGTCGTCTTCTCACGCTCGTTCTCCGCGCGGCGTATCGCAGCGCGGAGACGTCGACGCCGACGCCGCGCTATCGCGTCGCGGTGAGGTGTATCACGCCGCTCTCGGCGACCTCCGTCGTCACGCGGTGCGTCTGCTCGAGACCGACCAGATCGTCCCAGAGACGGTGTCCTCGGCCGAGGAAGATCGGCGTGATCATGAGGTGCAGGTCATCGACGAGCCCCGCACGCAGGAAGTCCCTCGCGGTGTGGTAGCCGCCGCCGATGCGAACGTCGCGGCCGCCCGCGGCCTCCCCGGCCTCGGCGAGCACCTCCTCGATCGGAGCGTCTCGGAAGTGGAACGTCGTGCCGCCGTCCATCGGCAGCGGCGCGCGGGGAGCCGCGTGAGTGAGCACATAGACGGCGGTGCCGAACGGAGGGTTCTCTCCCCACCACCCCCGCCAATCCGGGTCGTCGGGATGCGAGTGGAACCCGAACATCCCGGCGCCCATGATCTCGGCGCCGATCCCCTCGAAGAACGCGGCCCCATAGCGGTCGTCGACGCCTGTCGTCCCCTCCCCGCGCGCGTCGCCGAAGACCCTCTCGCGGAAGGTACGCGTCGCGACGTACGCCGAGGTGAGACGCCCCCAGTCCTCCCCCATCGGCGCGTCGGGCGTCGGATCGGACGGGGTGAAGCCGTCGAGCGAGGTGAAGAGGTCCATCCGCACGCGCGTCATCTCAACGCTCCTCCGAAGTCGTGAGGGCGGGGGCGAGCCGCCGAAGTGCCGGCGACCGGCACACGGAGCACAACCTACTCCGGGCGGCGCGCGAGCGGGAGCCTCACTCTCCCCGCTCCGGCGCCGCGAGCACCCGCCGGAGCACGGGCCCGGTGACCACGACGCCGCCTCGGATCAGCAAGAGGCCGAGCGTCAGCACCAGAGCGATGGCCACGACGAACAGCGGCGCCACGGCGACGGCGATCGCGACGAGGATGAAGGTCACGGCGACGGCAGCCACGGCGGCGCCGATCACCGCGATGTTTGCGGAGATCGTCACCCGCAGGCGCCGCATCCGATCGATGCTCGGGCGGGGCATGCCGATGCGGTCGAGAGCGACGTACAGCTCGCGATTCTCCAGAATCGCAGCGGTTTGGGTGATCGCCACTTGGCAGGCCACCACGACGAACGACAGGGCGACGAGGATGAGCAGCATCGTGCGCGCGTCGGCGAACATCAGCAGTTGATCGCGGGTCATGATCTCTCGGCTGACGCTGCGACTGATCGTGTCGAGGTAGCCGAGCAGGGAGCCGGCCGGGATGAGGATGAACGTGGCGACCGCCAGCGTGGACACGGCACGCCAGGCGGCGCGGGGATCGTCCTGGATTCCCCGCGCGGCGACCAGGCGCGCCGGATCCGACGTGCTCGACGCCGTCATCCGCGCGACCAGGCTGACCAGGAACGGACCCACGACCCCGAGCACGGCCATCACGGCGATCACGACCGCGGTGAGGGCGCCGAGCAACGCGACCACACCCCACCCAGGTGACATCAGCTGCGTCACCAGCACCGCGACGCCGAGAACCACCACGGCGATCACGACGCGCCAGATACTCAGGCGCGGCGCGTCTTGGCGCAGACGCACCCCCAGCGGAGACAGCACCACGCGCCGGAGGCCGAGCAATGCGCTCAGCCCCGCGATGGCGACGAGAGCCGGCGGGACGGTCACCCACACCCACCACGGCAACCACAGCTCCGACGGCCGCAACGGTTCGCCGTACACCGAGAGGGCGGCGAGCGAGAGTGGCAGGAGGGTGGAGAGAAGGGTGCCGAGCGCGACGCCCGCCGCGGCGATGAGGGTGACCTCCGCGACGGCGAGACGGCGCACCTTCGCGGCGGTCAACCCCAGCAGACGAAGTGTGGCGAGCCGGTCGTCACGACTGCGCGCGGCGAGTCTCGCAGTGGCCGTCCCGAGCGTGATGAGCGGGACGACCAGGAGGGCGACGAGCCCGAACGCGAGCACCCGGTAGCCGACTTCTTCCGTCGGGACCGTCGCGTACGCGTGTGCGAGGATCCCGACCGCGAACGTGAGAAGAGCCGCAAGCCCCGACGCGAGCACTTGCAACGCAGTGATGACGGCCGCACCTCGGTGCGGTCTGATCAGCAGGAAGAGGGCGTGCCCGTTCACGCGTCCGCCTCGATCCGTCCGTCGCGCAGCCGGATGATCCGGTCGCACCGAGAAGCCACGCCGTGGTCATGCGTGACGAGCACCAAGGCTCGGTTCGTGTCGCGCCCCGTCGCCAGGAGCGCGCTGAGCACCTCGTCGGCGGTGTGGGTGTCAAGCGCCCCGGTCGGCTCGTCGGCGAAAATCTGGCTGGGCCCGCCGACGAGCGCCCGAGCGATCGCCACACGCTGGGCTTGGCCACCCGAGAGCTGACCGATGCGGCGCGCACCGAGCCCGGCCAGCCCGAGGCGCGCCAGCTCGGCCTCGGCCCGATAACTGGCGTCGGCTCGCGAGGCTCCCGCGAGCAGGAGCGGCAGAGCGACGTTCTCCGCGGCGGTCAGTTCGGCCAGCAGCATCCCCTGCTGGAACACGAAACCGAAGCGCCGCAACCGGAAGGACGACCGTTCCGCGTCGGAGAGCGTCGCGAGGTCGTCATGCCCGCTGCCGTCGGGCCGGCTCAGGATCACGGTGCCGGTGTCGGCCGCGAGGATCCCCGCGAGCACGTGCAGGAGCGTGGACTTCCCCGAGCCGCTCGGCCCCATGATGGCCACGGACTCGCCCGGAGCGATCGTGACGTCGACGTCGACCAATGCGGGCGTCTGACCGAAGGACTTGCTGGTTCCCCGGGCCCGGAGAATCCGTCCCGGGCGTTCTCCGGCGCCCGCGGCGTCATGGCGAGGAACGGTGGTCATGCGGGTCTCCGGACGGTCGGCGGTCGTGCGATACCGGCAAGGCTATGGACCGACGGCGGCCCGGGGACACCGCCCACAGGCCGAAGTCCGAGCCTCCGGTACCACCCGCATCTCCACCCGCGGGTGGTGGTCACCGACCGACCGTCTCGATACCGTCGAAAGGAGGAACCCCGAGCCTGGCACCGGCTCCGCCCGGGCGAATGGATCGCGACGGGGAGGCGGGAGGAACGATGACGCATGCCCGAGCGGTGCTCGACGATCCGATCCTGAGAGGTCCCGCGCTCGCGCGCTGGTTCCACGAGCGTCCGCGCATCGCCGACGCGCTCGTGATCCCGGCGTGCACCGCTCCCACCCTCGCCGCACTCCTGCTCACCTCGCCCGCGCACGCGTGGCTCGGCTACCTGTGCGCGTGCGCCGTGGCGACCGCACTCTGGTGGCGACGCACGGCGCCGTTCGCCGTGCTGCTGATCGTCGTCGCGCTCGCGACACTGAATCCGGTGTCGGCCCACGGGATGACGGCGGCGCTCCTGGAGAGCTTCTTCGCGCTGTTCACTCTGGCCGCCCGCGCGCGGCTGCGAACGGTGGTCGTCGGCCTCGTGCTGAGTCACGCGGTCGTCATCCTCACCACCGGGCTCGCCGTCGCGCTGGGCATGCGCGAGGACTGGCCGGCCCTGTTCCTCTCCCCCACCTCGCTCGCCGCCTGCGCGCTCGGCGTCGCCGTGCGAGCCGGCCGCGCGCGTCGTGCGGCGATCGAGGAGGTCGTCCAGCTCCGCGAGGAACGCGCGGCGGCGGCCGAGCGCGCGCGGATCACGGCCGAGATGCACGACGTCGTCGCCCATTCCGTGACGGTCATGGTCGCCCTGGCGGGCGGCGCCGCGGCCGCCTGGGAGAAGCACCCGGAACGCGCCCGCAGCGCGCTCGACCAGCTCGGGACGGTCGGGGCCCACGCCCTGGAGGAGATGCAGCGCATCCTGCGGGTCCTCCGCCAGCACGATGCCGACCTGGATCGAGACCTGGAGTCTTCCGGATACAACCTGCCCTCCCTCGAGGAGCTCGTCGACGTCTTCGGGACGGCGGGGCTGCCGGTGGCGCTCGTCACGGACGATGAGGACGTGCGCGAGAACGTGCGGAGCGATCCGGCGCTGCGGACGACGGTGTACCGGGTGGTCCAGGAGTCCCTCACCAATGCCCTCCGTCACGCCCATGACGCCACCTACGTGGAGGTGCGGCTGTCCACCGACGGCGGCCAGATGATCGTCTCGGTGACCGACAACGGCAACGGCGCGCTCACGCCGCGGAGCGTCGGCGCCGGCGTCGGGCTCCGAGCCATGCGCGAACGCGCTGCGGCGTTCGGGGGCGATTTCGCCGCCGGTCCCATCCCCCGTCGCGAAGACGCGCCCGGACACGGATGGCGCACGCGGGTGTCGATCCCCCTGCGACAGGACGCCGCATGACGGATTCCGGCAGCAACGACGGGCACCCCGGCACGATCCGCGTCGTGGTCGTGGACGACCAGCCGCTGGAACGCACCGGTAACGCCCTCATTCTCGACTCCGACGACGAGATCGCGGTGGTCGCCGAGGCGGGAAACGGCGCGGATGCCATCGCCGCCGTCGCTCGCACCCGTCCCGACGTCGTGCTGATGGATGTCCGCATGCCGGTCATGGATGGTCTCACCGCGACCGCGGTGATCGTCGAGCGGCACCCGGGGGCGCGCGTCATCGTCCTCACCACGTTCGATCTCGACGAGTACGCGTTCGGTGCTCTCCGGGTCGGCGCCAGCGCCTTCCTGCTCAAGAGCACGAAGCCGGCGGCCCTGATCGACGCGGTGAAGACCGTCGCCTCCGGGTCCGCCGTCGCGGCACCCCGGCTGACGTCGAAGCTCATCGAGCACTATCTGCAGCGGTCGCCGACGCGGGCGGAGGACGCGGAGGCGGTGCTCGAGGTCCTCAGCCCCCGCGAGCGGGAGGTCTTCGCCGCGATCGTGAGGGGGCTCAGCAACGCGGAGATCGGCGACGCGCTGGTCCTCGCTCCCTCGACGGTCAAGTCCCACGTCAACGCGATATTCGCAAAGCTCGCCCTCCGAGACCGAGTGCAGGCCGTCATCCTCGGGTACGAGCTCGGGCTCGCCACCGGCCACTGACCGGCGATGAGCTTGCGCTCAGATACCCTTAGGGGTATCGTTTTTATACCCCCAGGGGTTTATGAGATAAGGAGCGGCCGTGTGTAGCAGGGTGACGTGCGCGGAGTGCGGCAAGGCGACGTGGACGGGGTGCGGTCAGCACGTCGAGGAGGCTCTGCGCGGTGTTCCCGACGACGAGCGCTGCCCCGGGCATGACCAGGCAGACGCTCACGCAGAGGTCCGGCACGGCGCGGGCCAGGAGGTCGCGCGATGAGGATCGTGATCGTCGGAGGCGTCGCCGGAGGGATGAGCTGCGCCGCTCGCGCGCGCCGACTCGACGAGAGCGCCGAGATCGTCGTGCTCGAACGCGGCGCCCACGTCTCGTTCGCGAACTGCGGTCTCCCCTACTTCGTCGGCGGCGAGATCCCCGAGGAGCGATCGCTCCTGGTGCAGACGCCGCAGACCCTCCGCGCCGCCCTCGCTCTCGACGTCCGCACCGGCAGTGAGGTGACGGCCGTCGACACCGCCGCGAAGACCGTGTCGGTGCACACCGAGCACGGAGACGAAGAGCTCGCCTACGACGCACTGGTGCTCGCGCCCGGGGCCTCGGCGCTCCGTCCGCCGCTGCCGGGCATCGACTCCCCGCGCGTGCGCACGCTGCGCACGGTGGAAGATGCCGTCGCCCTGCGCGAAGACGTCCTCGCGGGCGCCCAGCGGGCCGTCGTGCTGGGCGCGGGCTTCATCGGCGTCGAAGCCGCCGAGGCTCTCGCACGGCGCGGCCTGAAGGTCTCGGTGGTCGAGCTCGCACCGCATCCGCTGCCACCGCTGGAGACGGAGCTGGCCTGGCTCATCACCGAAGAGATGCGCAGCCTCGGGATGGAGGTCCGTGCAGGCATCGCCGCGACGAGCGTCGAGCACGGAGAAGACGCCGACACGGTGGTGCTCGCCGACGGCACTCGGCTGGCGGCGGACATCATCGTGCT
>JBMDWQ010000006.1:0-3829 GCA_048594675.1 Microbacterium sp.
GCGGGCGTCCGCCCGTTCGCCGACATGCCAGTCGCCCGTGCCGGCGCTCGTGGAGACCACGCGGTCGCCGAGTCCCGCCTGGTCGGCGAACCACCGGAACACGACCTCCGCCATCGGCGATCGGCAGATGTTGCCCGTACACACGAAGACCACGCGGAAGGGGTCGACGCGGGAAGCCACGACCCCTATTGTGCGCGAGTCGTCGCGTTCTGCACAGGGCGCGATCCGGCCTCGTGCGTCCACGGCTGTGTCTGGGGGCCCTTCCTCATCCGTCCTGCGTCGCAGGATCGAGGGATGGACGATCCCGATGCCCTCCTCGAAGTCCGTCGGGGCGTGCAGCAGGCGACCGTCGATCTCCTGTCGGTCATCGACGGCGTGCCGTCGTTGATCCACTCGATGAACTGGCGATGCCGAGCCGCCGACGCGTTCCGCGAGGCGCTGTCCGAGTGGCGCGAGGAACTGGATCGCGCCACCGTCGGCCTCGACAGCTGGAGCGGCGCGCTCGAGCGCCGTGCCGCCGCGTTGCGGCTGGTGGCAGAAGCGGACCGCGCGGGGGCGGCGGGGTGAACGACGAAGTCGACATCCGCTCGGGCGGGTTCGTCTCGGTCGATACCGCCACCCTGCGTCACGCCGCGGCCCGCTTGAGCGCGGTGGCGGGTGAGCTCGACGCGCTCGCGGCACGGTTGTGGGTGCTGAGCGGGCAGTCGGCGCGCGCGGGGCTCCTCGAGCCGTCGCCGGCGGGAGGAGTGGAACGGGCGCGCGATCGGGCGGAAGCGCTCACGCGTGCTCTCCGCGACCGGGCGGAGCTGTACGAGGTCGTCGAACGTTCGGTAACCCTGGGCTGGGACTCGCCCGCGGCGCGGATCGCCCTCCTCGGCGTCGACCCGGCCGTCGTCGCGCGTGCGCACCGACTGGTCACGCAGTGGTACGACGAGCGCCACCGTGAGGTCGAGGACCAATTACGGGGCGCGCTGGCGCCGGTGGCTCCGATGACGCTCCTGATCGGGAGGCTCATCCAGGGGATCGCGGCGGTCGATCACGGCGTCGTCGGGCGAAGCGACCCGCTTCTTCGCGGAACTCCGCCGGCCGCGGTGGTCACCGAGCTCGCGCGTCGTCAGGTGGAGCCGCCCCGCGCGCTCGCCGACCTCGCAGCGCGTGTGCCGGGGCAGGGCGAGAGCAGGGTGCGCGTCGAGGTGTACACCTCGGCCGGCGCCGCCCCGGCCCACGAGTACGTCGTCTACATCGCGGGCATGCAGTCGTTCGGCGATGGGGCCGACCCCTGGGACATGCAGTCCAACCTCGAGCTCTACGAGGGGCGGGCTTCGTCCTCCTCCGATGCGGTCGAACGCGCCTTGGCGGCGGCCGGCGCACGCCCGGGCGATCGCGTGCACTACGTGGGGCACTCCCAGGGCGCGATGATCGCATCGCAGTTGGCTCGGCAGAGCGAGTTCGACGTCGGATCGCTGGTCACGTTCGCGAGTCCGGTCGCCGTCCACCTTCCCCCCGATGTGCTGCAGGTGACCGTTCGGCATCCCGATGATCCGGTGGTGGCGCTCGCCGACGGCGGCTGGCCCTCCGCGGCGGGATCGGCGCAGAGCCTCGTGATCGAGCGCATCGCCGATCCCGAGCCTCGGCTCACCGACCTCGCGCTCGGCGTCCATCAGATGGACGTGTACCGCGAGACGGCCGCGCTCGCCGATGCCTCGGGCGACCCGCGGCTCGCCGATCTGCAGCGCGAGCTGTTCACGTTCGGCGGCGCCACGGCGGGCGTCGCGATCGTCTACGGAGCCGAGCGCGACCGCGCGCGGCTACCGTCGCCGCGACCCGGTCCCTCGCCGCAACCCCCGACGCCGCCGCGGTGAGAGGTGCGCGGTCAGCGGCGCTTGAGCTGGGGGCGCAGGATGATGCCGAAGATCCAGTTGATGATCGAGATCACGAGCGCCGCGACGACGCCCAGCCAGAAGTCCTCCACTCGCAGACCCCAGTTCCACCAGTGCGTGGCCCACGCCGTGATCCACAGCAGGAGGCCGTTGATGAGCAGCGAGATGAGACCGAGGGTGAGGATGTAGAGCGGGAACGCGACGATCTTGATCACGGTGCCGATCACGGTGTTGACGATCGCGAACACGGCCGCCACCGCGAGCAGAGTGAGCACCAGCTGCAGGGTCTCGCCAGGGGCGAACGGGATGACGGTGACGCGGAGCCCCGCGAGCAGGGTGACGACCCAGATCGCGAAGGCGTTGATGACGACGCGGACGAGGAACCTCATAGGCGGCAGTCTCCCATGTCGCGCCGGCCGAGGGAATCGACCCGGGCGGCATCCGTAGACTCGACGCGTGACCGACCTGCCCGTCCGCCTCCGTCCCGAGATCGCCGCACTTCCCGCCTACCGGCAGGGGCGGCAAGCCGGTGCCGACGCTTTCAAGCTGTCGAGCAATGAGAATCCCTTCGACCCGCTCCCGAGCGTCGTCACCGCGATGCAGTCCGCCACCGGGGTCAACCGCTACCCCGACGCGTCCTCGCCGCGCCTGCGCGCTCGGCTGGCGGAGCGATTCGGGGTCGGCGACGACGCGGTGCACGTGGCCGCCGGGTCGGTGTCGATCCTCTACCAGCTCACGCAGGCCACGAGCGGGCCGGGCGACGAGGTGCTCTACTCCTGGCGGTCCTTCGAGGCGTACCCGGGACTCGCCGTCGTCGCCGGGGCGACGGCCGTCGCCGTGCCCAACACTCCCGACGGTCGTCACGACCTGGAGGCGATGGCGCGGGCCGTCACCGACCGCACCCGGGTGGTGATCGTGTGCAGCCCCAACAACCCGACCGGACCCGTGGTCACCCAGGCGGAGTTCGACCGGTTCGTCGAGGCCGTGCCGCGTGACCTGCTCGTGATCCTCGACGAGGCCTACGCCGAGTTCGTCACCGATCCCGATGCCGTCGACGGGAGACGGGTGCTGGCCTCCGGCCGGGAGAACGTCGTGGTGCTGCGGACGTTCTCGAAGGCCTACGGCCTGGCGGGCCTGCGGATCGGATACGCCGTCGGTCACTCCCGCATCCTCGATGCCGCTCGCTCGACGGGCATCCCGCTCTCGGTCACGGCCGCCGCCGAGGAAGCCGCCCTGGCGAGCCTCGACGCCGAAGAGGAGCTCCGCGAGCGCGTGCGCATCATCGCAGACCGTCGCGACCGTCTCGTCGCCCGGCTGCGCGAGACCGGCTGGCAGGTTCCGCAGGCGCAGGGAAACTTCGTATGGCTCCCCGCGGGGGACCGTGCCCTGGATGTCGCCGCTGCCTTCGACGAGGCCGGACTGATCGTCCGCCCGTTCGCCGGCGACGGCGTGCGCATCTCGGTGGGCGAGGAGGAGTCCCTCGACCGCGTCATAGAGGTCGCCGCCGCGACTGCCTGACCGCCCGCGCGTCAGGCCGGCGTGAAGCCGAGCTTCTCCGCTCCGCGTGCGATCCAGGGATGCCCCGCGAAGGCGTCCCACACGACGGTGGAGCCGAAGCGAGACGATCCCTGGTGCCCCGCGCCTCGATACGGACTCACGGTTGTAGACTGCGCAGTTCCTCGGCGGTCGTGCTCAGTCTGGAGTTTCCGACCGAGGCGTAGCTGTCGCCGTCGAGGGTGAAGTACCCCGCGTCGCCGCCGAGGATCGATGCGGCGGAGTCTGGATAAGTGGCCAGGAAGAGCAGAACGGTGTCGCCCTTCTTCAGCGGGACCGTGCTATCCACGGTGTAGTCAGCGCCGTCGATCGTTCCACCGAGCTGCTTGATCTTGATCTGGTCACCGGCCTTTGCGTCCCCGTTGTAGACGGCCTGGACGGTCGCGTCGAAGACC
>JBMDWQ010000060.1:0-16126 GCA_048594675.1 Microbacterium sp.
CGGCAAGCTCCCGCTCTGCGCGTCCGATCCCGCTGGAGGTGTTGGCGAAGATGTCCAGGTCGGTGAGCGTCCGCGCCTTCAGCGCGGCGGGGTCGCGCGCGAGGAGACGGAAGTAGGGCATCGCCGCGCGCGCCGGCTCGAGGAGCGCGGCGCGCGGGGGGGCGCGGAGCGCGTCTTCGGCGACCGGAGCCAGCCACGGCACCCATCCGAGACCGCGCTGCGTGAATGCGTCGGGGCGAGCCAGGGCCGGATAGTCGGTCACGAGGTCGGTCATCGGAGGGCTCCTTCGGCGGCGGGGGCGGCGGGCGATGATGAGGCGGCGGTTGCGGCGAGCACGCGCAGACCCCAGGCGAAACGGAGCTGGAAGGAGAGGAAGGCGACCAACTGCGAGAGCGTCACGATCGCATCGGCCGACCACCCCGCCGAGACGAGCGCGCGGAGGGCGTCGGGCCGGGCCTCGCGGGGCCGGAAGACGAGGAGGTGCGCGTGCGTCAGTGCCGCAGCGAGGTGGCCGCCGAGGGCCCCCGCCACCGCCCCGCCCGGCTGCCAGCGGAGGCCGTCGCGCCCCTCGGCCTGCAGCCCCGGCTCGCGGTAGCCGCCGTACGGTCCCTGTGCGGCGCCGTCCTCAGCGGCGGCGACGATCGGCTCTCGCCACTGCGGGGCCTCGTCGCCGAGGAGATCGCGATAGAAGTCCGCGGCCGCATCGAAGCCGTGCAGGCCGGCGACGAAGGCGGCGACCGCGTAACGCTCCGCCAGCGGAAACCCGCCCGGGTGCTCCGGCTCGAGGAGGGCCTGGAAGCTGCGCTGCGCGTTCTCACGGGCCTGGCTGCGGCGGGAGCGCACCGTGTCGAGTGGATCGCCGGGACGGATCCCGGCAAGGAGGTCGATGACGTCGGCGTCGGGGTGGCTCATGAGAGTCCTCTCGAGGTCGTGGCGAGGGCGCGATGCGCCTGGTGGACGTCGTCGGCCGCGGCGGCACCGGTGGCGAAAGAGAGCCTCGGCGCCACTTCTTCGGCCAGCAGCTCGAGCGAGCGCAGGGTGAGCTCGTGGGTCGCCGCAATCGAGTGCACCTGGAACGACACGTCGGTGGCCGCCTCCAGCGTCCGGTCGGCGCCGAGTGAGGCGACGACCTCGTCGACCGTGCCGACGTGGGTGTCGGTCACCCGCACGAGCTCGTCGATCCCGACGCCCGACGTGTCGATCCCGAACATCGTCTCCGCGAGTCGGCGCAGGCCGGGCTCGGCGAGCTCCAGGGCACGCGTGCGGTCTTCGGGGTCGACGACGAGCGCCGTCCGCGAGGCGAGCACACGCACCGGCGCGCCCTCGGGGAGCGCCGCGCGGTACGCCTCGACGACGGGGAGCTGGAGGTCGTGGAGCGGAGCGTCGGGCGCATCGGCCTCGCGAGGCTGCGTCCGCGAGAGCAGGAGACCGTCGCCGCGCTCCCCCGCACGGCGTCCGCCGTCGACCGAGAACGTGGCCTGCCAGATCCGGTCGACGAGATCGTCCGCGGCGGGATAGATGCGCGACGCCGTGCCCCGCACCCCGCGCCCCGCGAGCGCGTCGACGAAGATCTCCAGATGCTCCGCGAACACCTCGCGACGCCGCGACGCATCCTGCCCGAATGCCGCGAAGGAGGACGGCGTGCCTCCCGAGGCCACACCGAGCTGCACCCGACCGCCGCTGAGCTGATCGAGCACGGCGGCATCCTCGGCCGCCCGCACCGGGTCGTCGATGGGGAGCGTCACGACCCCGGTCGCCAGGGCGATCCGGGACGTCCGCTCGGCGGCGGCGGCCAGCAGCACGAACGGCGAGGGAAGCCCGCCTTCGTCCTCGCCGAAGTGGTGCTGCGCGACCCACGCGGAGGCGAACCCCGCGCGTTCGGCGTGGGCGATCTGCTCCAGCGCGAACCGGTAGCGATCGCGCGCGGGCGCCTCTTCCAGCAGACGCGTGAAGAAACCGAGACGGGGGCCGGTCATACGGAGACCTCTCTCTGGGGATCGGGAACGGTGCGCCGCGCATCCGCCCCGGGGATCGCGGCGAGCAGCTGCCGCGTGTAGTCGTGGCGCGGCCTGGCGAAGACGTCATCGACGGCGCCGTGCTCGACCTGCCGCCCTCGCCGCATGACCGATACCGTGTCGGCGATCTGTCGGACGACGGCGAGGTCGTGAGAGATGAACACGTACGTCAGTCCCAGTTCGTCCTGGAGGCGCGCGAGCAGCCGCAGGATCTGCGCCTGCACCGTGACGTCCAGGGCCGAGACGGCTTCGTCGAGCACGACGAGCTCCGGATCGACGATGAGGGCGCGCGCGATCGCGACCCGCTGCCGCTGCCCGCCGGACAGCTCGTGCGGGTGTCGCGCGGCGATCTCGGGCGCGAGGGCGACGAGGTCGAGATGGCGGAGCACGCGGTCGCGGAGCTCCGCCCGGCTCGCGAGGCCGAAGTTCCGCACGGGCTCGGCCAGGATCCGCCCCACGCTCTGACGCGGATCCAGCGAGGCGTAGGGATTCTGATAGACGAGCTGCGTCGTGCGGTGGAACTCGCGGCGCGAGCGCAGGGCGGTCACCTCGACTTCTCCGACGCGGATCGATCCGCCCGTCGGGCGGCCGAAGCCGGCGATGGCACGACCGGTGGTCGTCTTCCCCGACCCGGATTCGCCAACGAGAGCGTGGGTGGTGCCGCGCGGCACCGAGAACGACACGTCGTCGACGGCCACGAGCGACGCACCGCCGGGGCGACCGAACTCCTGCCGCAGATGCGACACCTCGACCAATGATGGTGTGCCCGTCGTCGCGTCGTCCGCCGGGGAGGAAATCTCCCGGCGCGGTCGGTCGACCACGCGGGCCAGCGAAGGGGCGTCGGCGAGGAGCGTGCGGGTGTACGCGGCGGCGGGGGCGGCGAGCACCTCGGCCGACGGGCCGGCCTCCTGCACCTGCCCGCCCTGCATCACGACGATCCGATCGGAGCGGTCGGCCGCGACGGCGAGATCGTGGGTGATGAACAGGATCCCGGTGCCCGATTCCGCCCGCAGGTCGTCCAGGAGGTCGAGGACCGTCTTCTGCACCGTGACGTCGAGCGCGCTGGTGGGCTCGTCGGCGACGATCAGCTCGGGCTCCAGGGCGATCGCCGCCGCGATGAGCACGCGCTGGCGCATCCCGCCGGAGAGCTCGTGGGGATACTGACGCGCGCGCGTGGCGGGATCGTCGATCCCGACGTGGTCCAGGAGCTCGAGCACGCGGGCGCGGATCCGCGCATCGCCGCGCCAGCCGTGGATGCGCAGCGCCTCGCCGACACTCCACCCGATCGTGCGGACGGGATTGAGGGAGTTACCGGGGTCCTGCGGAACGAGCGCGATGCAGCGCCCGCGCAGCCGTCGCCAGCTCCGTTCCGACAGGCCGACCAGCTCGGTGGCGCCCTCGCGCCGCTCGTCGAAGCGGATGCTCCCGTGAGCGATCCGGCCGTTGCCGGGGAGGAGGCCGATGACCGACTGGGCGACGGTCGATTTCCCGGATCCCGACTCGCCGACCAGGGCCGTGACCTGCCCCGCGTGCACCTCCAGGGAGACGTCGCGCACAGCCTCGACGAGGCCGTGACGGGTGCGGTACTGGACGGCGAGGTCCGACACGCTGAGCAACGGCTGACCGCTCACTGCTCCTCCCCTCCGCGGATGGCCTGACTGAGACGATTGGTCGCGAGGACCACGGCGACCACGACGAGGCCGGGGAGCACCGTCAGCCACCATGCCGTGGCCACGTAGGTGCGCCCCTCGGCGATGAGCAGCCCCCACTCCGGCGTGGGAGGCGGCGCACCGTATCCCAGAAAGCCGAGCGTGGAGATCTGCAGGATCGCGGAGCCGAACTGCAACGCGGCGAGCGCGATCACGGGGGTGAGCGAGTTGGGGAGGATGTGGCGCCACAGCACGCCGAAGAAGGTTCCCCCCGAGCCGTAGGCTGCCTCGACGTACTCGCTCACCCGCACGCTCACGACCCGTGACCGCGCCAAGCGTGCGAACACGGCGATCGAGGTCACACCGACCGCAACGGCCGCGCTTGTGGTGCCGAAGCCGAGGAGGATCACGACGCTCAGGGAGAGCAGGAGCGCGGGGATGGCCAGCAGCACGTCGACCGCTCGCATGAGGATCTCGTCGACGACTCCCCCGACGGCGCCGGCGGTGATCCCTGCCGCAGTTCCGACGACGAGGCCCACCAGCACCGCGACGAAGGCGCCGACGATCGAGGCCGAGGCGCCGTGGACGACACGTGCGAAGACGTCGCGACCGGTGGCGTCGGTGCCGAACCAGTGCTCGAGGCTCGGCGCCTGGAGCGCAGGCGCCACGGTCGCCGTCGGGTTCTGGCCCGTGAACAGGCCGGGCGCGATCGCCCAGAGGATCGCGACGACGAGCACGATCACGGGCACGACGATGCCGACGCGGGGAGCGAGCGCGCGAAGGCGCGCCGGGCCACCGGGCGTGCGGGGCAGCGCGGTCAGGGGGGATGCGGCGGTCATCGGCGTGCTCCCTCGAGAGAGGCGGACGGCGTCACACCGACCTCGCCCACGGTGCCGGTCGCGTCGGCGGCACGCAGCGGCCGGGACCGCGCACGGCGCAGGCGGGCATCGAGCACCGGATAGAGGAGGTCGACGACGAGGTTGATCGCGACGAAGGCCACGGTGGAGATCACGACGACGGCCAAGAGCACGGGGGTGTCGCGGTTCGCGACGGCCTGCGCGGTCAACTGACCGATGCCCGCCCGACCGAAGACCGTCTCGGTGACCACCGCTCCCCCGACGAGCTCTCCGAAGAGCAGACCCGCCATCGTCAGCGTCGGAAGGAGCGCGTTGCGCGCCACGTTCCGCCACAGGAGCCACGAGGTGCTCGCGCCCCGCGCCCGGACCACCGTCACGAACGGCTGGGCGCGCACCTCGTCGATGCTGCGGATCAGCACCTGCGCGAGCGGGGCGGCGATCGGCACCGAGAGGGTGATGACGGGGAGGATGAGCGCCTGCAGGGGGTCGGCGCCGATCACCGGCACCAGTCCCAGCTGGAAGGAGAACACCTGGATGAGGACGATCCCGATCCAGAACACCGGCAGCGAGACGAGCACGGGCGGCACCCCGCGGAAGAGTCGGCGCAGCCACCTCCCCCGGCCGTAGGTCGCGGTGAAGGCCACCGTCACGGCGAGCACCACGGCGACGGTCAGTCCCGTCACCGCCAGCACGAGCGTGGCCGGGAGGGCCGCCCCCAAGAGATCGGAGACGGAGGCTCCGGTGGCCACGGAGTAGCCGAAGTCGCCGCGGAGGAACGCGGCCGCCGACGTGAGGTACTGCAGGAGCAGGGGCTGATCCGCGCCGAGTCGCTCGCGGATCTCCTGGATCTGCTCGGGCGTGAGCCCCAACTCCGGACTCGCGTAACGCGCGATGACCGCGTCGCCCGGGAGGGCCGCCAGCAGGAGGTAGGCAGCCGTGTAGGCGAGGGCGAGCACGAGGACGGCCTGCCCGAGACGGCGCAGCACGTACGACATGGTGCCTCCAGGTGGGCGAACGGACGGGATGGTGACCTCGAGCGGAGGAGCCTCAGTCGGAGAGCCAGGTCGAGTAGAACGAGGGGCGTCCCACCGACTCCGTGGCGAACCCATGGACCTTCGACGTCAGACCGAACACCTGCGGCTCCTCGAAGATCGGGAGGATGTAGGCGTTCTCGGCGAGATGCTTCTGCGCCGCCTCGGAAGCCGCCTGTCGCTCCGGCGTCGTCGGCTCCGACGCGATGTCGCTCAGCAGCGCGTCCAGTTCCTCGTCACCGACCGTGCCGTCCTCGGGGTTGAGGTTCAGCAGCGTGTTGCGGTTCTTGGAGAAGTACTGGGACTTGAGGACATCGAAGTCCGCGCGTCCGACCATCGAGTGGTACACCTGGATCGTGCTCTGGTCGAGCGAGGCGGCCGTCTGCGCCGCCTGGTCGCCGGGGAAGAGCGTCACGGTGATGCCGAGCTTCGCCAGCTGCTCCTGGATGAGGGTCACGACCTCCTTCGAGCGAGGCTGCGGAAGGGCCTCGTTGAAGGCGAGCGTGAGCTTCTCGCCGTCCTTCTCTCGCACGCCGTCGGCACCCACCGTCCAGCCAGCCTCGTCGAGCAGGCGCGCCGCCTTGTCGGGGTCGTACGCGTAGTACTCCGACGTGTCGACGTATCCGAGGGCGGTCTTGGCGAGGGCGCCGGTGGCCAGCGGATAGTTGTCGGTGAACAGCGTCTTGACGATCTGCGTCCGATCGATCGCGGCGATGAGCGCCTGGCGCACCCGGACGTCGGACAGGCGCGGCTCCCGGAACCGGAAGCTCAGCCCGTTGTTCACTCCGTTGGTCGCGGCAGCGTGCAGGGAGAGACCGTTCGCGGCGAACTGCGCCTCGTCGGGGGCTTCGATCGAACGCGCGATGTCCGCCTGGCCCGAGACGACGGTACCCACCCGGACGCTGTCCTCCGCCGCGACGACGTAGTCGATGCCGGCGAGGTAGGCCGCGCCCTGGTGATCGAGCGAGGGGGGCGCCCAGTCGTAGTCCTTGCGGGCGGTCAGTCCGGTGGAGGTGCCGATCTCCTCCGAAGCGACGACGAAAGGCCCGCTGCCGATGATCTCGTCGGCATTGCCGGGACCGAACTGCTCGCTCGTGCGGTCCAGCGTGGCGTCGGAGAGGAGGCCCGAGTTGATCGTCGAGACGGCTTGGGCGAAGCCGGGCGAGGGCGCGGTGAAGTGGAACACCACGGTGTCGTCACCGGTCACCTCGCCGTGGTCGTAGTTGTTGATGGCCTCCGACACCGGGAGCGCACGATCCGTGTCGCCCTTGCCGTACAGGTCGATGTTCTTCACGACGTTCTCCGGCGTGAGGGGAGAGCCGTCGGAATAGGTGACGTCGTCGCGGATCGTGAAGGTGTATTCGGTGGCGTCGTCGTTCACCTCGTACTCGGTGGCGATCCAGGGCTCCAGCTCGAGGGTCTCGGGGTTCTGGTACAGCAGCCGGTCGGTGATGTTGTTGACGATGCCGCCGTTGGGGTAGAAACCGGCCGACGGCGGATACAGCGTCGACCAGGCCTGCGGCTCGAGGTAGGTCAGGGTTCCGCCGGTCTGGGGCTCTCCGGCGGCTCCCGAAGGCGAGGCTTCCGGCGTGCCTGAGGCGCATCCGGCGACGAGGGCGGCGACGGCCGCGGTCGCGGCGACGGTGAGGACCACTCGGGTGATTCGGGACATGACATCTCCTGGCTGCTCCCTGACCCGCGAACGCGAGCCGGGAGGACGGGTGAAAGGGAGGTGGGTGCGGTAGGGCGATCCACAGCCCATCACGGCTCGTGCCGCGCTCACCACCGCGACCGTCACGGAACGTCCCGGAACGTCATGTGACGTAGGACGGCGTCATAAATCGGCGGACGAAGGCGTCACACAGCGTCAGAATCGACCCGCGGCGCGAGCCGATCGGGCATCATTCGCGCGTCAGAAGGACCACGGGGTATCGCGCGAACAGCTCGCGGGCCTCCACCGGCCCGCCGTCGTGCTGCGTGCGCGTGAACGCATCGGTCCACCGTCCGCTCGGCAGCATCACGACCGTGTCGCCCCAGCCTCCGCGCGCGGCCAGACCGAGCGGCAGGCGGGTGACAGCGGCGATCGCGCCACCGCGGTCGAACGCGATCACGTGGGACGCCGCGGAGCCGGCCGCGGGAAGCGGGGCGTACCGGTGGAACAGGTCGGCACGGTCACGGCGCAGGCGCAACGCGCGGGAGACCACGAGGGCCTTGGCGGCGCCGGAGTCATCGATCGCGGGAAGCTCCCCGGCATCGAGGCCGTCGAGCACCGAGGCACGCAGCGCATAGTCGACGGGGCGGCGGTTGTCGGGGTCGACGAGAGAGAGATCCCACAGCTCCGTGCCCTGGTACACATCGGGCACGCCCGGCCCGGCCAGTTGCAGGACCTTCGCGGCGAGTGCGTTCGATCTCCCCGCCGCCCGGATCGCGGAGACCAGCTCGTCGACCACGGGGACCGCGCGACTGTGTGCGGCGGCGACGAGGTCGTCGATCTGAGCCTCGAACGCCTCGTCGGGGTCGGCCCACGACGTGCGCTCGGCCGACTCGCGCGCGGCCTTGACCGCGTAGTCCCGGAGCCGTTCCTCCGACGCCGGCCAGGCCCCGACGATCGCCTGCCAGACGAGGTTGTCGAACGGACCGTGGCCCGTCGATGCGATCTCGCGCAGCCGGCCGAGGGCATCCGCCCACTGCGCGGGGATCTCCGCGAGCACCGAGAGCCGGGCGCGGACGTCTTCGC
Source organism: Microbacterium sp. (assembly GCA_048594675.1). Lineage (GTDB taxonomy): Bacteria > Actinomycetota > Actinomycetes > Actinomycetales > Microbacteriaceae > Microbacterium. Next base: position 8,290 of record JBMDWQ010000060.1, read on the forward strand.
TGCGCTTGGTGTCGTGCGTCGTGAGCGCCGTCATCGCCGTCGGCCACCCCGACTGGCGACGCTGCGCGGCGTCGTGGAACTCGTCCACACGCAGAGCGAACTGCGACGGGTCGCCTCCCACCTCGGTGAGTGTGCCCAGCCGCGTGTAGCGGTAGAACGCCGCGTCCTCCACGCCCTTGGCCATGACCGGCCCCGTGGTCTGCATGAACCGTCGCGAGAACTCGAGACCGGGATCCCGGAGCGCGTCGGCGATCTCCTCGATCACCGCGGCGTGCCCCGGGTGGCGCGAGAGCGCGTCGGCGACGGCGTGACGGACGTGCTCGGCCCCCGCCGGAAGATACGACCGGTACACCGGGAAGGCGGCCAGCAGCGCCACGATCCCAGCGCGCAGCTCCTCGTCGCTCCAGCCGTCACGGAGCCGCCTCGGCGCGCACCGCACGAGTCGGGCCACCTCGGCCGCTTGCGAGGTCTCGGCGACGACGCGTTTCGTCTCCGCGATCATCTCCGGCCAGGGCGATGCCGGCGGAAGGCCGGTGGCCGAGCGCAGCCGGTCGTCGAGAGCCGACAACGCCGCCTCACCCTCGGGGTCGATGAGCACCCGATCGATCTCCGACATCGCGTCGTAGCCGGTGGTCCCGTCGGTCGCCCACCATGACGGCAGGGGCTCACCGTGCTCGAGGATCTTCTCCACGGCGACGAAGGGCACAGCGCCGGTGACGGCGGACACCGCGGCGGAGAGGTCGTCGAGGTAGCGGCCGGGGTCGGCGAGCCCGTCGGGGTGGTCGATGCGGAGGCCGTCGACGAGGCCCTCCCGGAACCAGCGCAGCACTTCCGCGTGGCTCGCCGCGAAGACGTCGGCGTCCTCCACGCGCACTCCCGCGAGGGAAGTGATCGTGAAGAACCGCCGGTAGTTCAGGACGGTTGCCTCGTCTCGCCACGATGCGAGCCGCCAGTGCTGCCGGCCGAGCACGCGGTGCACCTCCGCGGGGTCGCGCGTCTGCGCGACCGGAGCCGTGTCTGCGGCCAGCGGAAGGACGAGATCGAAGTACCGGGCGTGACCGAAGGGTGCGTCCTCGCCGAGCCCCTCGGGAGAGACCCCGAGCTCGCCGCGCGCCACGACGTCGTCGAGCGTGCCGCCGAGGACGGGCAGCCAGACGCGGCCGTCTCCGGCCTCCCAGTCGATGTCGAAGGCCGACGCGTGGGGGCAGGAGCGCCCCTCACGAAGGACCGCCGCCCACCACGGGTTCTGCATCGGATCGCCGACGCCCTGATGATTGGGCACGATGTCCACGAGTACTCCCAGCCCCGCCTGGTGCGCCGCCGCCGCCAGGCGAGCAAGGGCGTCGGGGCCGCCGCGGGCATCGTCGACGCGCGTCGGGTCGACGACGTCGTATCCGTGCTCCGAGCCGCGCGCGGCCTGCAGGATCGGGGACAGGTAGACGGTGTCCACCCCCAGGCGCGACAGGTACGGCACGAGCCCGGCGGCCTCGTCGAGGTCGAAGGACCCCGTGATCTGCAGCCGGTACGTCGACCGCGGCCTGCGCCCGGCCACGAGGGCTCCCGTCGTCGCCGGGGCATCCGATCGATCGGTCACGGACACGCTCGGCCTCAGCGGGAGAGCTCGGCCTGTGGCGCCGGCGCGGGGATCGTGTCGATCGGGGCGGTGCGTGCGGCAAGCGACGCGGCCACCGAATGGTCGGCCTCCGGTTCGACCGTCTCGTGATCGCAGAGGACGACGAGCGAACGGGCGGGAAGAGCGATGACGTCTCCCGCGTTCAGGGGCGGCGAATCGGCGCGCTCACCCGACGTGTCGATGACGACGTCCCATTGCGGGCTCGCCTCCACCCGCGGGATCGTGAAGTCCACTCCCTCGTCGCCGGCATTGAACAGCAGGAAGAAGTGTCGGTCGTGGATCTCCTGTCCGCGGCGATCTCGCTCGCGGATGCCGTCGCCGTTGAGGAAGACCCCGATCGCGCGCCCGAACCCCGAGTCCCAGTCCTCGGGTTGCATCTCGGTGCCGTCGGGGCGGATCCAGGCGATGTCGGGGATCGGCGATCCCTCCTCGCGCTTGACCGGCCGGCCGTTGAAGAAGCGGCTGCGTCGGAAGGTCGGGTGCTCACGTCGCAGCCGCGTGACGGCCGCGGTGAACTCGACGAGCGGCTGGTCGACCGATCCCCAGTCGACCCAGGTCACCTCGTTGTCCTGGGCGTACCCGTTGTTGTTGCCCCCCTGCGTGCGGCCGAGCTCGTCACCGTGGGCGATCATGGGCACGCCCTGGCTGAGCAGGAGCGTCGCGAGGAAGTTGCGTTGCTGCCGGGCCCGCACCGTCAGGATCTCGGGGTCGTCGGTCGGTCCTTCCACACCGTGGTTGTAGGACCGGTTGTGCGACTCCCCGTCGTTGCCGTCTTCGCCGTTCGCGTCGTTGTGCTTCTCGTTGTACGACACGAGGTCGCGGAGGGTGAACCCGTCGTGCGCGGTGACGAAGTTGATCGAGGCGACGGGGCGACGACCGGAATGCTCGTAGAGGTCGGCCGAGCCCGTGAGGCGCGAGGCGAACTCGCCGAGGGTCGACGGCTCCCCTCGCCAGAAGTCGCGCACCGTGTCGCGGTACTTGCCGTTCCACTCGGTCCACTGCGGCGGGAAGTTGCCCACCTGATAGCCGCCCGGGCCGATGTCCCACGGCTCGGCGATGAGCTTGACCTGCGAGACCACCGGATCCTGCTGGACCAGCTCGAAGAAGGCGGCGAGGCGGTCGACCTCGTAGAACTCCCTCGCGAGGGTGGCCGCCAGATCGAAGCGGAACCCGTCGACGTGCATCTCCAGCACCCAGTAGCGCAACGAGTCCATGATCAGCTGCAGCGTGTGCGGGTTGCCGACGTTCAGGCTGTTCCCGGTGCCGGTGTAGTCGGTGTAGTACCGCTTGTCGTCGGGTTCGAGCCGGTAGTAGGCGAGGTTGTCGATCCCCTTCATCGACAGCGTCGGCCCGAGGTGGTTGCCCTCGGCGGTGTGGTTGTAGACCACGTCGAGGATCACCTCGATGCCCGCGGCGTGGAGCGCACGGACCATGCCCTTGAACTCCTGCACCTGCTGGCCGCGTTGGCCCATCGCCGAGTAGGTGTTCTGCGGGGCGAAGAACGCGATCGTGTTGTAGCCCCAGTAGTTCGACAGCCCCTTCTCCTGAAGCGTCGAGTCGTTGACGAACTGGTGCACCGGCATGAGCTCGATCGCCGTGACGCCGATCTTCTTCAAGTGCTCGATGATCACGGGGTGAGCGATCGCGCTGTACGTGCCCCGGATCTCCTCGGGAATGTCGGGGTGGCGCTGCGTCAGCCCCTTCACGTGCGCCTCGTAGATCACGCTCTCCGCATACGGCGTCTTGGGGAGGCGGTCGCCGGCCCAGTCGAAGTACGGGTTGACGACGACGCCCTTCATCATGTGGGCCGCCGAGTCCTCGTCGTTGTGGGAGTCGGGGTCGCCGAAGGTGTACCCGAACACGGGCTGGCCCCACTCGATCTGCCCCTCGACCGCCTTCGCGTAGGGGTCGAGGAGGAGCTTCTGGGGGTTGAACCGGAGGCCGTTGGCGGGGTCGTCGGGTCCGTAGACCCGGTAGCCGTAGCGCTGACCGGGCTGGATCGTGGGGAGGTAGGCGTGCCAGACGAAAGCGTCGACGTCGCGGAGCTCGACGCGCGTCTCTTTGCCGCGGTCGCCGAACAGGCAGAGCTCGACGCGCTCGGCCCCCTCGCTGAACAGCGCGAAGTTGGTGCCGTTGCCATCGAATGTGGCACCCAGCGGATACGGAGCCCCCGGCCATACCTGCATGTGAACCTCCCGGAGCCCACACTACTTCTCAGGGAAGACACCGCGAGGCGCGGGCCTCGACCGTTGACACGACCCGAGTCCACGTGCATAGGGCCGGTGCCTCGGGCGACCGGCGGGCTCACGGTCGCCGGACTCGTGGCGTTCCTCGGGATGTCCCCGGCCGCGATGAGTCGACCCGGCCCCGCGGTCTGCAGCCCGCGCGGCCTGTCAGTGAGCCGTCGTCGCCGCCCGCCGCCACTGCGACGTGCCCACCCCCGCGAGCACGATGTCGACGACCTCGGCGGCCAGCTGCGGGGTGACGGGGAGATGACCGAACAGCAACCGGTAGTAGGCGGTCGCCGCCAGCATGTCGAGGAGGAGATCGATGTCCGCGTCGGCGCGGATGTCCCCTCGTTCGATCCCCCGTCGCAGCGCCGCGGCCGTGGAGGCACGTCGGGGATGGAACAGCCGGTCGAAGAACTCCGCTTCGAGCTCGGGGTCGCTGCCGAGATCGGCCACGAGCGTGGGCAGCACCCGACGGCCGATGGCGGTCCCGAAGACGCTCGTCAGGCTCTCGATCCCCTCGATGAGATCGCAGTGGGTGCAGCCGGTGTCGGGCGTCGGGGCGGCGCCGAGCTGACCCAGGAGGGTGTCGACGATCAGGTGCTGCCGCGAGCGCCACCGACGACGCAGGGCGGGGATGCTCGTCCCGGCGCGCGCGGCGACCTCGTCCAGGGTAAGGCCGCTGTAGCCGCGTTCATTGAGGATCGCCAGCGTCGCCTCGCGGACCGCGGCATCGATCCGCTGATCGCGGGGCCGCCCCCGGCGCGGGGCGGATTCCGTGGCATCGGGAGGCGAGGGCATGCGGTTATCGTAGGATATTAATTACGTTATGCAACGGAACGTAATTAGGAGGATGCGAATGTCGGACCGCGAGCACGAGGATGCAGCCCCGCTCCCGGAGCCGAACGGCGGGGTACTGAGCCCGAAGTACCGGGCGCTGACCATCGGCATGCTGCTGTCGGTGGGGATGGTGGCGTTCGAGTCGCTGGGTGTCGCGACGGTGCTCCCGGTCATCGCCCGTGACCTGGGCGGCCTCGGCGCGTACGGGTGGGGCATCTCCGCTCTCATGCTCGCCCACATCGTCGGCACGGTGCTCGCCGGTCACGCCGCCGATCGCCGCGGCCCCGCCCGGCCGCTGACGGTGGGGATGCTGGTGTTCCTCCTCGGCTGCCTCGTCGCCGGGGCGGCCGGCTCGTGGGGACTGTTCCTCGCCGGTCGCGCACTGCAGGGGGCAGGAGTGGGAGTGGTGATGGCGATGGCCTATACCGCGATCGGACTCACCTACCCCGAGCGCCTCCGGGCACGGATGTTCGCGCTCCTCTCGTCGGCGTGGACGATCCCCTCGCTCGTCGGCCCGTTCGCCGCGGGCCTGCTCGCCGACAGCTGGGGCTGGCGCTGGGTGTTCGTCATCATGGTGCCGCTCGTGGGCCTCGCCCTCACCACCACCGTCCCGGCGCTGCGCGGTCTCGTACCGGCAGCCCCCGCCGATCCGCACCCGGACACCGCGCCGCCGTCCGCCGCCCGTATGCGGTGGTGGCGCGGCCCGCTCGCCAGCTCGCTGCAACTGACGATCGGCACCGCGCTGCTCCTGCACGCGCTGCTGCTGCGCGACTATCTCCTCCTGGCCGTTCTCGCGGGAGCAGGCCTCACGCTCGCGATTCCCGCGCTGCGACGCGTCACCCCCACCGGGACACTCCGTGCCGCGCGGGGCATCGGGGCGGGGATCACCATCCGCGCGCTCCTGAGCGGGGCGTACTTCGGAGCCGAGGCCTTCCTCCCGCTCGGGCTGCAGGAGCTCCGCGGCCAGAGCGCGATTTCTGCCGGGCTCGGCCTGTCCGCGGGCGCGCTCACGTGGGTCGTCGGGTCGTTCGTGCAGGCACGATGGGACGCCGATCATCGCGGTCAGCGCGCCCGCAGCGTGGCGATCGGATCTGGCATCCTGCTCCTGGGCACGGGCTCGATCGCCGTGACGGTGGGCTTCGAGATGCTCCCGGCCTGGCTCGCCGTCGCCGGCTGGGCGATCGGAGGACTGGGGATGGGCATCGCGTTCAACGCGTCGACGACCGACACCCTGGAGCAGGCGCCGGGCTCCCTCCAGGGGCGGGTGAGCAGTTCGCTGCAACTCGCGCAGACCCTCGCGACGGGGGTGATCGCCGGCATCGGCGGAGCAGCCGTCGCCTATGCCGGAGCCTCGCTTGCCGCCCTGCAGGGCGCGATCCTCGGGATCTTCGCGCTCACCGCCGCGTTCGCGGTGCTCAGCGCCCTGCTCGCGCGCCGTCTGGATCCGCGCTGACGCGCCGCGTCCGATCCCGTCGTCACCCCGCCGCGCGATGAGCTGAGCTGTGTCGGGCGCGTCTGTGGTCAGAGGCCGCGGACGGAGAGCTGGTCGTCGAGGTAATCGGCGAGCGGCCGGGTCGCGCCCGTGGCGCTCCAGCGCACGCGCGGACCGTGAACGGGGTCGCCGGTCAGGGGGCCGGAGACTCCCCCGGCGTCCACCGCGGCGAGGTCGAGCTCGCGCCAGCCGAGGTGGACGACCTCTCCGTCCGTGAACCCGCCGCGGGCAGCCGCCGCCGCCCGTGCGGCGCGGTCCCGCTGGGATTCTGCCGTGAATCCGCGAACGGCCTCGCTGCGAGCGCGCAAGACCTCGCCCACGGAGTACACGGCCTGCTCCGCGACGAGGAAGATCCCCAGGTGCCAGGCTTCGGCGACCTGGACGATGCGCGGAGCGCGCCCGAATCCCAGGAGCCGTCGGGCCGCAGCCCAGTCACCGAGGGCCTCGCGTGGTGCGCCCGCCAGTCGCGTGCGCACCACGTCGAAGAGACCCGCCGCAGTGGGTGGAGCGTCATCCGTCACGCCGACCATTGTTTCGCCTGGAATCGGTGACGCGGGTCCCTCGGGTGAGAACCCGCGTCACTCGGTGCTGGAACGATGAAATTCCTAGGTAAACAAGGTAGTCTGGCATTGGAACGCATGTGCGCCCGCACGGATGCCCCCCAGCTCCACCTGCGGCCGTTCCCCCAAACGGCTTCGGCGTTGCGATCCAGGTTCCCCTCAGGAGCCATCGCTGATGTCCGCTCCTGAGGGGAACCTTTCTCGTCATTGATTGCCAGACGGGACGTTGTGGCCCCAGTCCCCCCGGATCCGCCTGGCTCACCAACCTCCCCCCGGTGGTTGGTGCTGATGACACAATACATGTCCCCCATTCGGGGGACAAACTCGAATCGCAAAATTGCGTAGATTCGTTCCAGCAGCACTCGGACTCTGGGGGGAGACCGAGCCCGTCCAGCACCTGGCGGTCAAGTAAACAGCTGGGGATACCGCTCCCGGATCATAACGAAGAGGCCCGAATGTCTTCGAGCTCCGATCTTCTCGCGTCGCCCCCGAAGGCGAAGCGACTCTCCACCATGGCCGGAAACGTCCGGCCCACCGTCGTGTGGGGGGCGGTGATCCTCTGCACCGGCATCCTCATCGCCGCCCTCACCACCACCGACCCGATCTGGTGGCACCTGCACTTCAGCCGCCTCGGCATGTTCGCGAACTTCTCCGGCGCCACCTTCAACGGGGGCGTCGTCCTCAGCGGCGCGGTGATCGCCGCGGCCTCCGTTCCGCTGGCGGTACACCTCGAGGCGGGGCTGGCCGCCGGGCGCATCCGTGACCCGCGCTCGGCGCGCATGCTGCCGCCGCTGCTGATTGCGCTGGGGGCGAGCCTGTCGACGATCGGGATCATCCCGCTGACGCTCAACGAGTTCCTCCACGACCGCGCCGCCAACGGCGTGCTCCTCAGCTTCCTCGGCCTCGTCATCTTCAGCCGACGCACGCTTCCCGAGCTGCCCCGATTCCTGGCCCGCTCGGCCATCGTCGCCATCGTGCTCCTGTCGGTCGGCATCGCGCTCATGGTCACCGGCATCATCAACCTCGCCGCGTTCGAAGTGCTCGCCTTCGGATCGGTGCTGTCGTGGGTGCACCTGCTCGAGCG
>JBMDWQ010000061.1:0-5458 GCA_048594675.1 Microbacterium sp.
GGTCACGATGGGCTCCTACGGCATCGGCGTCACGCGGATCCTCGCGATCCTCGCCGAGCTGAACAACGACGACAAGGGCCTGATCTGGCCTGCGTCGGTCGCTCCGTTCGACGTGCAGGTCGTCGCGACGGGACGAGACGCTCTGGCCTTCGAGCTCGCCGAGCGGGTGGCTGCGCAACTCGAGGACTCCGGCCGTGACGTCCTCTACGACGACCGCCCGAAGGTCTCGCCCGGAGTCAAATTCGCCGATGCGGAACTGATCGGGGTGCCCAAGATCGTCATCGTGGGCCGGGGCGCCGCCGAGGGCCAGGTGGAGCTGTGGGACCGCCGGACCGGCGAGCGCGAGGTCGTCCCGGCCGAGGAGATCGTCGCACGGCTGGCCAGCTAGCCGTCCCCGTTGTGCGGGGGCCGGTCACGACTCCGGGTCGACCCGGGCGGCGACCCAGGGTGGGCCGAGGGGAACGACCCGGCGCCGGAGCGTGCGCCAATAGAACTTCTCGACGCCCATGTAGGCGGCAAGCGCCGAGGCGATCAGGAGAACGATCGACCCCGCCGCCGCGAGGCCGGTGACCGCCGTGAATGCCGCGACGGCCTGGAGCGCGAGCCCCAGCGAGACGCTCGCCAGGGTGAGCGGGAGCACCGTGTTGTGCGCGGCTCCGGCGAACGCGAACACGAACGCCAGGATCGCGAACGCCAGGGCGAAGGTTCCGCGGGCGCCCTCGGACACGTCGAACACGCCCAGCTCCTCGCCGAGGAGGAAGCCGGGCTGGACGATCCAGTACCAGCCGAAGGCGTTGTAGACGAGGAAATGGAAATCGTCGCCGTCGGCCCACGCGAGCATCCCGGCGATCACCTGCACCACACCGCCGAAGACCGCGCCCACCCAGAACACGGGGCTCTCTTCGAGGATGCCGAGGTGGGCCAGCTGTGCGATGACAGTCGCCATCACGAAGCCGAGGAGGCCGATGAGTCCGGGGTCTGCGCGGCGAGGGGGGAGAGGCATGGTCACGCCACCACGCTAGCCCGAACGACTCGGCGGCCCCGTGCCGAGCGGCCGGGAGAGCACGTTCAGCGCGAGACTCGTCCGTGCCGCATGGTGTCATCGGGCTGATCGCGCGTGACCAAGGCCTTGAGCATCCCCGCTGCCATGACGAGCTTGCCGTGGGCAGGTTCCCAGAACTCGATCTCTCGGGGCGTCACCCGCAGGAGTGCGATGTCGGGGGTGTCGAGGCCGTCTTCGAACCAGATGTCCAACGAGGGGCTGTAGAGCTCCTCCATCCGCGCCCGGTCGTGGAGCACCTGGGCGGTTCCGGCGATCGAGACGAAGCGCATTCCCTTGGCGTCGACGTAGGAGAGCCCGACCGCGCGGTCGGCGCGCACCTCGTCGACCTTCTTGGTCTCGTCCGAGGTGAAGAACCAGATGTTCCCCTCCTCGTCCATCACGCGCGTGCTCATCGGCCTGCTGACGAGATTGTCGTCGTCGTCATGTGTCGTCAACATCGTGAAGTCGATGTCCTCCACCAGCTCCTTGACCCGCGCCATCGCTTCTGCGCCGCCGACCTCGTTGGTGTTCTCGTCGTTGCCGTTTTCGCTCATGCGCCGACGATGACACGGGGCGCCCCGCTCGCCGAGGGGATTGACACGGCGTGGGGAATCGATAGGTGTCTCTGATACGGGCCGAGCGGCGGGCGTCTGCCTTCGGGAAGGCATCCGTTCATCCGCGAGTCACCGTCCCGCACCGATGCGTGACAGGCTGAGGGCATGACGGACAGCCTCATTCCGCCGCAGGTGACCGACGACGTCCGCCGCTTGCTCCGCGACGCGGGCATCGCGGGCGCCGACGACGATGCCGAGCTCGTCTCGCGGATCCTGATCACCGGCGTCGGCCTGGGGCTCGATGACACGAGCCGGCTCGATCTGAAGATCACCTCGGCCGCACTCGCCGAGATGCGCCAGGCGTTCCGCCTCTTCGCTCCCTACCGTGGGGTGCCGAAGGTCACAGTCTTCGGGTCGGCGCGCACTCGCCCCGACGACCCCCTGTACACGGCGACCGTCGAGCTCGCGCGAGAGCTGGCAGGACGCGGCTGGATGGTCGTCACCGGCGCCGGCCCGGGGATCATGCAGGCGGCGGCCGAGGGAGCCGGCGGGGAGCACTCGTTGGGCGTCTCGATCCGTCTCCCGTTCGAGGAGAAGCCCAACTCGGTCATCGCCGGAGGCTCGCGAAACGTCGCGATGAAGTACTTCTTCACCCGCAAGCTCATGCTCGTCAAGGAGTCGAGCGGCTTCGTGTGCCTGCCGGGTGGATTCGGCACGCTCGACGAGATGTTCGAGCTGCTGACCCTGCAGCAGACCGGGAAGGCCGAACCCACCCCCATCGTCCTGCTGGATGCTCCCGGGGGAACGTTCTGGGAGGGCCTGCGCGAGTTCGCCGATCGCCACCTCATCCCGGCGGCGGTCATCTCACCCGACGACCTCGATCGGGTGCTGTTCACCGACTCGGTGACCGAGGCCGCCGAAGCGATCACCGGCTTCTGGCGTAACTACGACTCGCTCCGGTGGGTCGGTGGGCGGCTCGTTCTCCGACTCCGCGCGGAACCGTCGGACGCCGACCTGGAATCGCTCAACGATCGCTTCGGAGCGCTGCTGACGCGCGGGCGGATCGAACGATCGGAGCCCCTGCGCCGGGAAGTGGAGGAGGCGGACAGGATCGAGCTGCCGCGCATCGTGATGCGCTTCGACCCGTTCCGGGTGGGGGAGCTTTTCCACCTCATCCGCGCGGTCAACGAGCTGCCGACGGCGCCCCCGCCGCGGGCACTGCCTCACAGGCGCGCGTAGCGGGCACGGAAGAAGCAGAAGATCCCGTAGGCGATGAAGCCGGCGCCGACGGCGGCCACGATGGCCGGACCACCGGCGACCTCCAGCAGCGCCCGGATCGCGCTGTCGAGGCCTCCCGCCGTGTCGGGATCCACGCGCACGGCGGCGATCACGAGCAGGACGGCGAGAACCGACAGGGCGATGCCTTTTGCCACGAAGCCCACGCTTCCGAGGGCCGTGACGAAGACCCCCAGCGCCCCGTCGGGGATCGTGACCTTGTTGCGGTAGGAGCGGCGCAGTCCCATCACGACGAAGGCGATCCCGCCGATGCCGATCCCGAGGCCCACAAGCCCCAGCACCCACGGGCCGCCGGGGACCGTGAGGACGCCGCGGCTGGCCTGCTGCACCGTCTCGTTCGCGTCGGGACGAGACCCGAGGGCCACGGTCATCGCGATCACGGCGAGAGCGAGGAACACCACGGCCTGTCCCCATTCCGACAGCCGGATGCCCCATTTCTTCGCGTCGGAGGAGCGCAGGACCGCGGTTCCGGCCGCGACGTGCCAGAGGCCGAGTCCCGCAAGGAGAGCCGCGATGACCCACAGTGCGGCGAATCCGAGGGGGGCCGTGGCGATGGCGGTGAAGACGCCGGTCTGGTCGCTCTTTCCGCGACCGCCGAAGGCGATCACCCACGCGACGACGCCAATCATCACGTGCACGAGTCCGTTCGCGGCGTACCCGCCGCGAGCGAGCAGTCGAAGGACCGTCGAGGAACGTGCCTCGCGCGCGACCGCCCGTGTCGTGTCGTTCACCGTCGCCGTCCTCCCTCGTCGGTCCCCCCGCTCACGGTAGCCAGTCGACGGCTGGGCGTCGATCGATGGGTGATCCCGGCGCGGGGGATGAGGTGATCGGGTAACGTTGTGGGGATGCCGAGGCGGCGACGCCGAGGCGAGAGACGTGAATAGGGAGGAACCTGTGGACATCGATCTGGGACTTTTGCGGACGGTCGAGCGCGAGAAGGAGATCCCCTTCGACGAACTGGTCCGCATCATCGAGCAGGCGATCCTCACCGCCTACGCCAAGCACACTTCTCCCACCGGCGAGCTCCCTGACGGCGCGCGAGCAGAGCTGGACCGCAAGACCGGGCACGTGGCGGTGTTCGTCCCTCTTCTCGACGACGAGGGCGCCGTCATCGGCGAGGAGGAGTCCACCCCCGAGGACTTCGGCCGGATCGCGGCGTTCGCCGCGAAGCAGGTCATCAGCCAGCGGCTCCGGGACATCGCCGACGACGCGATCCTGGGGGAGTTCCGCGGCAAGGAGGGTGACATCGTCGCCGGCGTCATCCAGCAGGGTCCCAACCCCCGCATGGTCCACGTCGACCTCGGCACGATCGAGGCGATCCTTCCGCCCGAGGAACAGGTCCCGGGCGAGGAGTACGCCCACGGCTCGCGGCTCCGCGTCTACGTGACCTCGGTAGCCAAGGGCACCAAGGGGCCGGCCATCACCGTCTCGCGCACCCACCCCGGGCTCGTGCGCAAGCTCTTCGCGCTCGAAGTGCCCGAGATCGCGTCTGGCCTCGTGGAGATCGTCTCCCTGGCCCGGGAGGCCGGACACCGCACGAAGATCGCGGTCCGCGCCAACGACCCGGCGATCAACGCCAAGGGCGCCTGCATCGGCGAGCTCGGCCGCCGTGTGCGTGCCGTGACCGAGGAGCTCGGCGGGGAGAAGATCGATATCGTCGACTACGACGCGGAGCTCGCGAAGTTCGTCGCCAATGCCCTCTCGCCCGCCAAGGTCACCTCCAGCTTCATCCTCGACGCCGGCAGCAAGGCCGTCCGCGCCCTCGTGCCCGACTACCAGCTCTCTCTCGCGATCGGCAAGGAAGGGCAGAACGCGCGTCTGGCGGCCAAGCTCACCGGCGCCAAGATCGACATCCAGCCCGATTCGATCCTGGAGTCGTGACGACTCCGGGACGCGCCCCGGCGGGGCGACCTCGGCTCGACCGAGCGATCCCCGCGGTCGAGTCGAAATCGCAGCGCGGCAAGAGGGGGTAGGATGGAACCTGTTCGAACGTGCGTGGGATGCCGCGTGCGTGCCCCCCGATCCTCTCTTCTGAGGGTCGTCGCTCGGAACGGCGTGCTCGTCATCGACGAGAGGGCCGTTCTTCCGGGCCGGGGTGCGTGGGTGCATGACACGGACGAGTGCAAGGACACCGCCCTGCGACGTCGTGCTTTCGGACGAGCATTGCGTGTGTCGAGCCCGCTCGATACGCAGACCATCACACCCACCCACCAGCGAAACGGCTGAACGGCTATGGACACAAAGTGAACGGCTCGAAATGAGACCCGTCCGCACGTAACGGTCTGCCCTGTCCTGGGTGGGCCCCAGACAGGAGAATTGTGGCAAAACCACGCGTACACGAGATCGCTTCCGAGCTCGGCGTCGACAGCAAAGTCGCCCTCGCGAAGCTGAAGGAGCTCGGCGAGTTCGTCAAGAGCCCCTCGTCCACCATCGAGCCGCCCGTGGCTCGCAAGCTTCGGGCTGCGCTCGAGGCGGAGGGCGCCGCCAAGCCGGCTGACGCCGCGCCCAAGCCGGCCGCCAAGCCCGCGGCCCCGGCGGCCAAGCCCGGTCCGGCTCGGCCGACCCC
>JBMDWQ010000062.1:0-2601 GCA_048594675.1 Microbacterium sp.
TCGCGCCGCGACGATGGGCATCGGTGATGAGGTCGTCGAGGTGTCCCGTGACCTGCCCCACCACGTTGTCCATCGCCGAGACCACGACGACCGCGTCTGCCAGATCGGCATCGGCGACGAGCACCGAGCCGTCGAGTCCGCGTTCGGCCATCACCCGCGGAATGCCCAGCCGTCGGGCCGCCGTGATGGTCGACAGGTGGACGGCGTTGTGCTCGGTGTGTGTCGTCACGACGCGGGCGAAGCGGCCGGCGGGGAGCTGCTGCAGCAGCAGGTTGAGGCCGTAGGTGGTGTTGAGCGTGAACGAGCACGTGTAGCGCCGGGTCGACAGCCCGAGGGTCGTGAGCACCCGCTGCCGCGTTGCGGCGACCCCCTCCTCCACGCGCTTGCCCCACGCGTACTTCACCCGGTCGCCGCACGCGTTGTGGGTCATGAAGTACGACGTCAGCGCATCGATCACGGGCTGCGGACGCAGCGTCTGACACGCCGAGTCGAGGTAGATCTCATCGTCCGCGAGGTAGTCGAACGAGCCGCGCCCCGTCGCTGCGGCAGCCTCGCCCCGGCGACGACGGAGAAGCACGCGCAGGGGGTCGGTGGCGGCCATGGCCCCATTGTCCGCGTCACGATCCAGTGGTGCGGCGGCCGCTCGCCGGGAATAAGGGCGTGCCGGATCGGGCCGCCTCGGGAGCCAGCGACCCGCGCGGCACCCCGCGCGTCAGAGACTGCCGATGACGTCGAGGCGCAGCTGGGCGGCGACGGCGATGACGAGATAGTCGACGATGACGATGAGCGGCAGCCAGGAGAGGATGATCCGCCCCGCACCGTGGCCGGCGCTCCCCCACACCCCGGCGCGCAGCGTCCAACCGGCGACGGTCCAGAAGAGCGGGATCGTGACGAGCCAGATCACCATGCACCAGGGGCACAGCGAGCCGTACTCGAACACGCTCCGGTACGCGAGGACGTGCACGAAGACGAACGCCCCGGCCACGAAGACGGCGTACGTGCGCCAGTACCACTTCTGCATCCCCGCGCGGGAGGCCAGCGCGCTCACACCGGCGAAGATCGGGCCCGTGAACAGCACGATGCCGATGATCGAGTTGCTGAAACCGAGGAGGTTGCCGCCGGGAGCCAGGAGGTTCGGACCGCACGTGACGATGGGGCTGATGTCGCAGCTGATGAGCGCGTCGCCTCCCGTCAGCTGGCCGATGTACTCGTGGTACAGGAGGAACGAGACGACCCACCCGAGCACCCCGGCGACGATCCAGAAGACGGCGATGCCGCGGCCCGGACGATGACGATCGTCCTCGCGGCCCGGCACACGGGGCATGTCGGTGGTCATCCTGCCATTGTCGAGGAAGGGCACCGCCGCGCGCATCGATTCCGCCGTGTCTATGTGCTCACCGAGCGCGCGGGTGGGAGGTCACGTACACGTCGCGGAGCGCGTCGATCGTCACGTGCGTGTAGATCTGGGTGGTCGCCACCGAGGCATGACCGAGGAGTTCCTGTACCACGCGCACGTCGGCACCGCCCTGCAGGAGGTGGGTCGCGAAGGAGTGGCGGAGCGTGTGCGGCGACACGTGGGCGCGCAGCGACGCCCGCTCGGCCGCCTGCTGGATGATCAGCCACGCGCTCTGTCTCGACAGCGGCGCTCCGCGGGCACCGAGGAAGAGCCGGGGGGTGGCCCGGCCCCTCCGGGAGAGCTCGGGGCGTGCCCGCGCGAGATACGCATCGACCGCCGAGCGCGCGTAAGAGCCGACCGGGACGATGCGTTCTTTGTCGCCCTTGCCGCGCACCCGCAGGACATCGCCATGGGCGAGGTCGTCGACGTCGAGGGCGATGATCTCCGACACGCGAGCCCCCGTCGCGTAGAGCAGTTCGAGAAGGGCTCGGTCGCGCAGACGCAGGAGTCCTTCCTCCCCGGTCTCCACCGCGTCGCCGGAGCCCGGGGCCGGCCCCGCACCGTCGAGGAGGGCTTCGACCTGATCGATGGTGAGCGCCTTGGGCAGGCGCTGCGGCATCTTGGGCGGGCGGAGCTCTGCCGTCGGATCCTCGGCGCTCAGTCCCTCCCGCACGAGGAAGCGGTGCAGCCCCCGCACCGACGACTGCAGGCGCGCGAGCGACGTGGCCGCCGGGGGCGGCTGTGCCGATGCGCGCTCGGCGACGAAGTCAGCCACGAGCGCCGCCGTCACCTCGGCGGCCTCCTCCACGCGACGCTCCTGCATCCAGGCGACGTACCCGGCGAGATCGCGCCGGTACGCGGCGACCGTGTGATCGGACAGCCCGCGCTCGATCGCCACGTGCCGGAGATACGTCTCCACCGCGCGACGCATCTGCACGTCAGCCTCCCGCGCGCTCTTCCCGCCGCAGGAGCTCGGCGGCCGCGAACACCCCGGCCACCAGGATCCCATTGCGCATGCGGCCGGCACGCACCGCGTCGATCGCCTCGTCGAGCGCGACCCACTCCAGGCGGATGTCGGCCTCCTCCTGCTCCCGCGCGTGGGCGGACGGCGTCGGGGACAGCTCGCGGGCGAGGAAGAGGTGGACGACCTCGTCGTTTCCGCCCGGGGTCGTGTAGATGCTCAGCAGCGGCTCCATCGAGCCGGC
>JBMDWQ010000063.1:0-8185 GCA_048594675.1 Microbacterium sp.
GGTCGCCGGGTGCGCGGGGCCAGCTCACGCTCACGGAGCGCCTCGGGGGCTGCCTCGATGTCGCCGAGCGCGCCGACGGCCATGACCGTGACGGCGGCGAGGTCGTCGCCGAATCCGAACGCGCGCGCGATCGCCTCGCGGTCGAAGCCGCCCATCTGGTGGGTGTGCAGACCGGACGCGTGGGCCTGGATCGTGAAGTGGGCGGCCGCTTGGCCCGCGTCGTACGACGCCCAGCCGAGGGGCTTGCCGTCGAGCGAGGTGGTCGTGGCGAAGACGACGAGCGCGGCCGCGTCAGCGGCCCACGACCGGTTGAAGCCCATGAGGGCCTCCACGATCGCCGCGTGCGCGGTGCCCCCGCGGCGGGCGACCACGAAGCGCCACGGCTGCGTGTTGTTGGCCGACGGAGCCCATCGTGCAGCCTCGAGGGCGCTCCGCAGCGCCTCTTCGTCGATCGGGGTCTCGGGGTCGAACACGCGCGTGCTCCAGCGCTCCGCCATCACATCGAGGATGGGGGCGTCGACATCGGCACGGTGGTCGGATGCGGGGTGGTCGAGGGTCATGCTCATGGCGTCTCCTTGCGTTCGTTCGGTCGGGACGCCATCGGCCCAGTCCATGCAACCGCATGCGTCCCGCGATTGTTCCCGCTTCGACCGGCCGCGTCGAGGGCGCCCCGTCCGACGGCCCTCACCGCCCCCGGACCGCCGTCACCGCCCCCAGACGGCGGAGAGCACTCCGGTCGCGAGGAGGGTGAACACGGTCGTCCACCCGGCGATCGCCACGGCCTGCCAGGCGAGGATCCGCCCCCGGGCCACGCCGGCACCGGCCAGCATCACGGCGGTGAAGTGCGTCGGCAGGAGCAGCGGGCCGAGCAGACTCACCCCCGGCACCCCGTACCTGGTGAAGGCGCGCTGGAACTTCTGGCGGCGCGGAGACGGCTCGGGAGCCCCACCGCCGCCGCGCCCCGCGGTGACCGCCGTGCGCACACCGGCGCCCAGCAGCACGAGGAGGGTGACGCACACGAAGTTGCCGGCGGCGGCCGCGACGGCCGCGACGATCGGATGCACTCCGCCGATGATGCCGATCGCTGCCGCACCCTCGCCCTCGACGAACGGGACGGCGCCGGCGGCGGCCACCGCCAACGGCTGCAGGGGGCCGGGAAGCTGAGCGACGAGATCCTGGAATCCGGCGACGATATCGGCGAGGGGACTGGACACGGGTTCTCCTTGGGGACGGCCGCCGCGCGGCGGGACTGTGGTCGTTCCTCCAGTCCAGCGACAGGCCGAGGGGCCGGCCAGTGCCGAGAGGGCTCCTCCGAGCGGGAGAGTCGAGCGGTCGGAAGGTGACATTTGTCATGGCCGTACCCTGGGGCCATGACGAACCCGCACGAGGAGACTCCGCTGCGCCCTGGTCTGGGCGCCGGGTCCGGCGGCGTGACGGCCACGTGGTGGTACACGGTCCTGTCGGCGATGTTCTTCGCGGTCTCGGTGCTCTTCGTCTGGTTCTGGATCGCTCGTGCGACCGCCGCCGAGTCCCCCGCCCTCCTCGTGCTCTACGTCGTCGGAGCGCTGGCGTGGCTCGCCGCTCTGGCGCTCGCTCTGCGTGCCCCCTGGGGGACGGAGGCGGAGCGACCCTCTCGAACCTGGCGGGTCGTCACCGTTGCGGTCGCGGTTGCCGCCGCCGTGGGTGCCGGGTTCGGGGCCGGGAGCGTGACGCTGGCCCTCGCGCTCGTGGTCGGCATCACCGTCCTGTCTCTTCCTCGCGGTATCCGTGGCCGCGTCACCGTCGTGGCGACGCTCGTCGTGGCCGCGGCGGGGGTGATCGAAAGCACGGCAGAGCGCTTCGGCGCATCCGCGATGAGCTGGCTCATGCCGTTCGTGTTCGCCGCAGCCCTGCCGAGCGCGATCGTCAGCACCCTGTGGTGGTGGGAGATCGTGCGCGAGCTCGACCGCTCCCGGGCGGCGCAGGCGCGCCTGGCCGCGGTGAGAGAGCGACTGCGATTGGCCGACGACGTCCACGACCTGCAGGGGCACCACCTCCAGGTCATCGCCCTGCAGCTCGAGCTCGCGCAGCGTCTCCTCGCGACCGATCCCGACGCCGCGCTTCGCCACCTCGCCGACGCCCAACGCTCGGTCGACGACGCGCGGGCGGGAACGCGGGCTCTCGCGACGCGCTTCCGCGGCGTTCCGCTTCCCGACGAGCTCGCCAACGCGGTCGACCTGCTCCGCGCGGCGGGAGTCGACGCGACTCTCGACGTGTCCTCGGATGCGGATGCGGCTCCGCGCGAGGCGCTCGGACCGGTCGTCCGGGAGGCGACGACCAACATCCTCAAGCACGGGGGCGGCACCTGGGCCCGGCTCAGCCTTCATCGCGACGGAGGACGATGGCGGTTCCGCGCAGCCAACGACACCCCGGCCGCGATGACGGTTCGCGCCGCCGCGGAGGGATCGGGCCTTCACGGCATGGCGAACCGGATCGCGCAGGCCGGCGGCGAGTTCACCGCAGCGACGCGCGCGAGCGATCCGGCCGACGCGTCCGAAGGGGCGGTCGCGGGGGAGTTCGTGCTGCAGGCCTCGGTGCCGGACGAGGGAGAGGCGCGATGATCCGGGTGCTCATCGCCGACGACGAGGACATGATCCGTTCGGCCCTCGCCGCCCTCCTCCGGCTGGAGGGGGACATCGACGTCGTCGCGGAATGTCGGGACGGCGAGGAGGCGGTCGCCGAGGCGATGCGCCTCGTGCCCGATGTCTGCCTGTTCGACGTCGAGATGCCGGGGCTCGACGGCATCGAGGCGGCCGCGCGGGTGCGCCGGAGCGTCCGCACTCGCATCGTCGCCGTCACCCGTCATGCCCGCCCCGGAGTGCTCCGACGTGCGCTCGCCGCCGGAGTCGACGGATTCCTCCCCAAGACGCGCCGCGCGCAAGACGTGGCCGAGGTGATCCGGCAGGTCGCGGCGGGCCGGCGCTACGTCGACCCCGAGATCGCGGCCGATGCCCTGTCCGACGAGCGCTCGCCGCTCACCGATCGGGAGCTCGATGTGCTGCGCGCGGGCCGACGCGGAGAGACGATCTCGCAGATCGCAGCGGTCCTGCACCTGTCGCCGGGGACGGTGCGCAACCACGTCTCGTCGATCCTCGGCAAGCTGCACGTCGCGACCCGTCAGCAGGCCGCGATCGAGGCCGAGGAACGGGGCTGGATCTAGGCGCCAGCCGCCCGAGCGCCGCTCGTGCCCGGAAAGGGAGACACGCGACGACCGGGAGGCCGATTCCCCCCGGTCGTCGCGTGCGCGTCGCAGCGTGCTGCGCTATCCCTTCAGCGCCTCCGCGAGCTTCACGCGCGCACCCATGCGCAGCAGGGAGTTCTCGTAGATCCGAGCGCCGACCATGATCGCCGCCACGCAGGTCGCGAGGAGGATCGCCAGCGACAGCAGCGGCTCCCACCACTGCGCCTCGCCGAGGAACACGCGCACCGGCATGCCGACGGGAGCCGAGAACGGCACATACGACATCACGGAGAGGACCACCGGGTTGTCGTTGAAGAACACGACGAGGAAGTACGGGGCCATCACGAGCATCGTCAGCGGTGTGGTGGTGGAGCCGATGTCCTCCTGCCGCGACACCATCGCGGCAGCGGCCGCGAACAGCGACGCGAGCAGCACGAACCCGAACAGGAAGAACACCGCGAACCAGACCAGCGGTGCACCGAGCCCCGTCAGGAGCGCGGTCTGGTCGGTCACGGTCAGCCCGATGATCGCGATCGCGCCGAGCCCGACGATCTGTCCCATGGCCAGCACCGTGTTGCCGAGGACCTTGCCGGCCAGGAGCGCGCGGGTCGGGATGGCCGAGATGAGCAGCTCGACCACGCGCGTCTGCTTCTCCTCGACCACGCTCTGGGCGATCGTGGAGCCGAACGTGATCGCCGCCATGAAGAAGATGATGCCGAAGCCGAGGGCCACGAAGTAGCGCAGCATGAAGTCGACTCCACCGGTCTCCAGCAGCTCGACCGGCGGGCTGATGCTGAGCAGTGGCATGAGGCCGCTCGGCACGGATTCGTTGGCGACGAGGGTGTAGCCGAACGGGTCCGCGCCGCCGGGGATCAGGGCCGCGTCGACATCGCCCGATCGCACGAGCTCACGCGCGGCGTCGGCATCGGCGGCCTCGGTCACCTCCACGGCGGAGGTCAGTTCCGACACGGCGCCGGAGGTCTGCGGCGTGACGGCGACGGGGATCCGGCTGTCCGACTGCGCGGCGAAGCCTCCCCACACGACGGCGACGAGCGCGATCGCGAAGAGGATCCCGGTCGAGATCAGGAACGCCTTGCTGCGGAGCTTGGATCCGATCTCCCGCTCGGTGACGAGCCAGACGCTCTGACCGAAGGACGGGGCGGACGTGGAAGCGGTGGACGAGCTCACTGGATGACCTCCGTGAAGATCTGGGCGAGGGAGGGGTGTCGCGGCGCGAAGCTGGCGACGTCACCGCGCTCGAGGGCGCGTCGGAGGACCTGCTGAGCGGCCTCGTCGGAGTCGGCGTCGAAGAGGGCGTAGCCCCCGTCGAACTCGATCACGTGCACGCCGGGCTCGTCGCGAAGCCAGCCCGCGTCCCCGGCCGAGACGAGCTCGAACCGGCGTTGCGCGTGCTGCGCCCGCAGCTCCTCCCGGCTGCCGTCGGCGCGGATCGTCCCGCCGGCGATGATGACGAGGTCGTCGCAGAGACGTTCGACCACGTCGAGCTGGTGCGAGGAGAAGAGCACGGCCGCGCCGGCCGCGGCGCGCCGGTGGAGCACCGTGGCCACGACGTCGACCGCGAGGGGGTCCAGGCCCGAGAACGGCTCGTCGAGGATCAGCACCTCCGGAACGTGCACGAGCGCGGCGGCGATCTGCGCGCGCTGCTGGTTGCCGAGCGAGAGGGTCTCGACGTTGTCGTCCAGGCGCTCGCCGAGACCGAGCTCCTCCAGCAGCGCGGTCGCGCGAGACGTCGCCTCCGCCTTGGAGAACCCGTGGAGCCGGGCCAGGTAGACGATGTGCTCCCGCACCCGCATCTTCGGGTAGAGGCCGCGCTCCTCCGGCATGTAGCCGAACCGCCGGCGGTCGGCGGTCGTGACCGGCACCCCGTGCAGGGTGACGTCTCCCGAGTCGCGGGCGAGCACGCCGAGGATGATGCGCATGGTGGTGGTCTTTCCCGCGCCGTTGCCGCCGACGAAGCCGGTCAGCCGGCCGGCGCCGACGGAGAACCCGACGTCGTCGAGCACACGGCGACCGCCGTAGCTCTTGGTGATCCCGGTCAGTTCGAGCATTCGCTCCTCCTCCAGTGGTGTGGTTCCACGCTAGGGAAGACGCCGCGTGGGTGCCTCCGCCCCCGGGGGGAGATCCCGGCGTCCCCCGTGCGGGGGAGTGGTCGGCGCGCCGGGTCAGGCCAGCCCGTGACGGTGGGCGTAGACCACCGCGGCGACGCGGTCGCGGGCGCCGAGCTTCTGGAGCACGTTCGAGACATGGGTCTTCACCGTCGCCTCGCCGATGTAGAGCTCCTGAGCGATCTCCGCGTTGCTGAGGGCTGCCGCCAGAAGACGCAGCACCTCGGCCTCCCGGTCGGTGAGGTCCACCGGCAGCGGCGGAGGAACCGGCGAAGATCCTCCAGCTCCCGGCGTCGCTGTCGCCGGCGTGCCTTCCGCCGCCGCGAACCTCTCGATCACCCGTTTGGTGACCGCCGGGGCGAGCAGCGCGTCGCCGGCGGCCGCCACCCGCACCGCCGTGATCAGCTCCTCGGGTCCGGCGTTCTTCAGCAGGAAGCCGCTGGCTCCTGCTGCCAGGGCCTGGAAGAGATAGTCGTCACGGTCGAAGGTCGTGACGATGACGACCGAGGCCGTGACGGCGGGATCGGAGGTGAGCCGCCGCGTGGCTTCCAGTCCATCCATATCGGGCATCTGCACGTCCATGCAGACGACGTCCGGTCGATGCACGGACACGGCCGCCACCGCCTCCGCCCCGGTCCCCGCTTCACCCACGACGACGATGTCGTCCTCGCTCTCGAGGATCATCCGGAATCCGGCCCGCATGACGGCGTGATCGTCGGCCAGGACCACGCGGATCGGCCCGCTCATGACGTCACCGCCAGGATCGACGCGGGCACGCGCACGCGCACCAGGTACCCGTCGCCGCGCGGCCGGGGGCCCACCTCGAGCGTTCCGCCCGACGCGGCTGCGCGTTCCCTCATCCCCACGAGCCCCAGTCCGGGTCGCCCGCCGCCGCGAACGACCCCGGTGTTGGACACGTCGAGCTCGACGGAATCGCGGGTGTAGCGGAGGCGAACGTCGGCGATCACTCCCGGGCCGCCGTGACGCCGGGCGTTCGTGAGCGCCTCCTGCGCGATCCGGTACAGGTTCACCTGCACGAGCTCCGACTGCTCCACCGGGTCGCCGATCACCGTCAGCGTGGTCGGCACGCCGTTGGCGGTCGCGTGTTCGATGAGCTCCGGCAGGGCCGACAGGCGCAGCGTGGATCCGCCGGGGGTGTCGGCGTCCGGTGTCCGCAGGGTGTCGAGGAGGTTCCGGAGCTCGTCCAGCGCTGCCCGCGCCGACGTCTCGACACCCGTGAGGGCCGTTCGGGCGGCGGCGGGGTCGCGTTCGAGCACCGCACGGGCGGCGCCGGCCTGCACCCCCATCGCCGACACGTGGTGGGCGACCACGTCGTGGAGCTCCCGAGCGATCTGCACACGGTCCAGCGCCACTGCCTGGGCCGCGGTGAGCTCGCGTTCGCGTTCGAGCTCGGCGGTACGCTCCTCCAGGGCGCGACGCGACTGCGCGTCTGCCCAGGCGCGTTCGCCGAAGAAGTAGGCACCCCCGAAGAAGGCGGCGTTCACGAGGAACTGGATGAGGATCCACGCGGCGAAGGGCGAGAACAGCCCCGCGCGGGACAGCCCGTCATCGTCGGGCGCGGTCGCGGCCTGGAAGGTCGTCACCAGCAGCCAGAGGAACATCGCCGCGATCACTAGGAGCCGCACGATCGTCGCTCGGCGTCGGTCGGAGACCGTCGCGCCGACGGAGTACATCGCCGCGAAGAGCACGACGTTCGCGACGTACATCTCGGGGATGCGCGCGGAGACACCCACGAAGAAGGCGAGCGAGACGACGACGAGCACGACCTCCGGAAAGCGCCGACGGAGGGCGATCGGCAGGGTGAGGACGGCGGCGTAGAGCAGGGACCACCCGAACGACGGCGTGTCGGTGCCGTAGAAGCCCGCTATCTGACCGAGCCACGAACTGATGACGGCCGCGACGAACAGGCCGAGGGCCAGCCACGCGTCGCGACGCACCCGCGGATCGTCGGCCAGGCGCTGCAGGGCGGGAACTCTCATCCTTCCAACGTAGGGCGCCGCGCAGGGGCGGACATCCCCCGCGGGGTGGAGGCGGGGGTCGAGGCGGGGGCGGAGGTGGAGCCGGCCGCCGGCCGCGCAACCCCCTGTCGATGCGGCCCGTGAGAGGGCAGGCTGGGACAGTCGGCCGATCGAAGGGTACCCCATGACCGCGAGCGTCTTCACCGTCGGACTGATCGTCGGGTCGGCCTCACACGACTCGCTGAACCGCCGCTACGCCGACGCATTGCGTCGGATCGCCCCGGACGCCGGACTGGACCTCGTGGACATCCCCATCGCGCAGCTGCCGTTCTACGGAACGCAGTACGACCGCGAGTACCCGGCGGTGGGCGTCGACCTCAAGCGGGCGATCGACGAGGTGGACGGGCTCCTCATCGTCACCCCCGAGTACAACCGTTCGATCCCTGCGGTGCTGAAGAACGCCATCGACTGGGCGACCCGTCCGGGTGGGGAGTCGTCGCTCGCGGGTGTGCCGACGGCGGTCACCGGCGCGAGCAAGGGCGCCGTCTCGACGGCGGTGGCCCAGGCGCACCTGAAGTCGATCCTGTCCGCGCTCGGCATGCCGCTGGTCGGGGTGCCCGAGGCGTACATCCGAGTCGACGATGGCTTCTTCGCCGAAGACGGGTCATTCGCGAGAGAGGGCACGTCGGAGTTCTTGGCGGGCTTCCTCTCGGCACTGTACGACCTCATCGCGCGCTGGCGCTGAACCGGGCATCTCGACGGAAGGGATCGCAATGACCGGACGGATCGTGATCGACGTCTTCGCCACCCTCGACGGGGTGGGGCAGTCTCCGGGCGGTGTGGCCGAGGATCCCGAGGGG
>JBMDWQ010000064.1:0-26102 GCA_048594675.1 Microbacterium sp.
TTCGCGGGCGAGCGCGGAGCCGGCTTCGCCTTCTGGGGCGCGTCGATGGGCATCCTCCTCGTCGCCTGCACGACGTGGGCCCTGACGCGCGGACGGGGACCGCTCGAACGCGTGACGGCCTGGGCCGCGCGGCGCACCGACAGCACGTCATCGCCCGGGCATTGAGGCAGAGGCGGGTCGTCGGGGAGTTCGCGTCGCCGCGCTCCCCGACGACCGGGTGGTGCCCCTGGAGGGTTAGGAGGCGGCCGCCTCCGCACGCTCGTTCAGTTCGCTCACTGCGTCCCACGCTCCGTCTTCGCTGTTGGACAGCACGACGGCGTCGACATCGGCGCCGGTGTAGTGGATGAGCACGCCGCTCGCGCCGGCGTTGATGCCGTCCTTGTAGTAGCCGAGTTCCGAGAACTCCAGACCGAAGCCGTACTCGGTGTCTTCGTCGTGGCGCACCTGAGGCTCGAAGAACCGCGTCGTCCACTCCTCGCCCAGCAGCAGCCCGCCACGCAGCGCCGCGAAGAAGCGGATCAAGTCGCCCGCCGTGCTGTGCGCGCCTCCGTCGGGCGAGCCGATCGGCGGGTAGCTGAACAGGTTCTGCACCCACTTCCCGTCCTCGTCGACGTCGCCGCCCTCGGCCACTCTCGGGGCCGCGTCGCGACGATCGAAGAAGTCGCTCTCGCTCATTCCTGCACGGGCGAAGACGTGCTCGCGCACGTAGTCGCGGTAGCTCTGTCCCGTGACGCTCTCCAGGGCCAGTCCCGCGAGCACATACCCCACGTTGCAGTACCGGCAGTCGGTGCCGGGCGCCACGCGCGGCTCCTTGTAGGCGAACTGGGGGAGGAAGTCGCGGGTCTCCATCACGGAGTAGCTCGGCTTATCCACCCACAGCTCGGCGTAGTCCTCGCCCGCTTCCTCGTCGGCGTCGTCCGCGATGCCGCTCGTGTGGGTGAGGAGGTGGCGCAGGGTGACCTCCCGCGGGATCTTCGTGCCCGCGAGGTCCACGGTGTCATGGATCGATGCATCGAGATCCAGCGCCCCCTTCTCCACCTGCTGGAGGACAGCGACGCTCGTGAACAACTTCGTGATCGAGGCCGTGTCGAAGCGGGTGTCGAGGGTGTGGGGCACGTTCCAGCGTCGGCTGGCGAGGCCGTACGCGCCGCTGAACAGCACGTCGTCGCCACGTTGCAGGAGCACCACCCCCTCGAAGTCGAGCTCGGTGAGCGTCTCGTGCAGGCCGGTGGTGTCCATCGTCGTGATCCTTCGGTCGGTACGGGTCGGGTGCCCTGCCGGCGACGGCAAAGCCTTCCAGACTAGAGGATCCCCACAGCGGCTGTGGACGTGCGAGAAGCAGGCTCACCGGCTGTGCGGCGCTCCGCAGCGGGGAATCGGATGGACTTCCGCCTGCTTTTGGCTCGCGATTGCAGCCCGAAAACTGGCGGCCGAGACCGGCGTCCGAGGCCGGGGCGGGGCTGGGGCGGGTCGGGGGCGGGGAGTCGGGATGGCGGTGAGTCGAGTCGCGGCGGGCCAGGTGCGAGCCGGAAGCAGGCTGAACGGGCGGTGCTGGCGGGGCAGGGCTGGTGGGGCCGGGTTGCCCCTGCTTTTGGCCCGCGCCGGCGGTTCGGCTCCACTCCGCAAGGGCCCCGGGTCGGTCCCGGACGGGAGCGGGGCCGAGACCGAGGGTGGGGCGTCGGGACGGCGGCAAGCCGGGTCGCGGCGGACCCTGAGCGAGCCGAAAGCAGGCTGAACGGGTGGCGCCGGCGGGGTGGGGTTGGTGGGGCCGGGTTGCCCCTGCTTTTGGCCCGCGCTTGCGGCCCGGCTCCGCCTCGCAGGTCCCCGGTGAGGCGTCCGAGACCGGGGCTGGGGCGGGGGCGGGGAGTCGGGATGGCGGTGAGTCGAGTCGCGGCGGACCCTGTGCGAGCCGAAAGCAGGCTGAACGGGCGGTGCTGGCGGGTCGGGGCCGGTGGGACCGGGTTGCCCCTGCTTTTGGCTCGCGACCGCGGGGAGGCGGGGTGCGGGGCGGGAGGCGGGGCGCGGTTGGGGGGTGCGGGCCGGGGCTCAGCCGCGGGGGCTCCGCGGGGCCGGGGGCGGAGGAACGGGTTTGGCGGCGACGATGTCGGTGACCGCGATGCGCTCGATCCCCCGCTTCCCGTCGACGACGACCGTGGGGGCATCCGCGCTGAGGAGCTCGCCGAGTGCGTCGGTGGCCTGTCCGCTCGGGAGGAGGTAGCGCACGACGACGCGGCGACCGGGCTCCGGGATCCGGATCCGCGCGACCCGCCGTGGCTCCGCCGCGTCGGTCACCACGCCCCCGGGCGGTAGTCCTTCAGGAAGACCCCGAAGAGGTCCTCGCCCGCCTCTCCCCGCACGATGGGGTCGTACACACGCGCGGCGCCGTCGACGAGGTCGAGGGGGGCGTGGAAACCCTCCTCCGCCAACCGCACTTTGGTGGGATGCGGACGCTCGTCGGTGATCCAGCCGGTGTCGACGCTCGTCATGAGGATCCCGTCCGACTCGAACATCTCCCGCGCGCTCGTGCGGGTGAGCATGTTCACCGCGGCCTTGGCCATGTTCGTGTGAGGGTGCCCCGGACCCTTGTACCCGCGGTTGAACACGCCCTCCATCGCACTGACGTTGACGATGTACGTGCGGCGGGCGGGACTGGCGGCGAGCGAGGCGCGCAGCTTGGAGATGAGGAGGAAGGGAGCGGTCGTGTTCGCGAGCTGAACTTCGAGCATCTCCAGCGGATCAACCTCCTCGACGCGCTGCGTCCAGGAGTTGATGTGGTCGAGGTCGGGCAGGAGCCCTCCGGCATCGATCGCGGTCCCCGCCGCGAGGCGGTCGAGCGAGCTGGAGCCGGCAGCCATCGCCTCGTTCGTGATCACCTCGGCCTGCGCGGTGAGGGCGTCGGCCTGCGTGGAGGCCGCGGCCAGGATGGGGTGCGCCGAGACGGAGCGTTCCAGCGCCTGGGGGTGCCGATCGTTGGTGTGACCGAAGGTCACGAGCTCGGGGAGCGGACCTTGCGGCAGGGGTGCCAGTTCCGCGTCGACGAGCGGCTGGTACGCCCCCGGCGACCTCCGCACGGTCTGGGTCGCGTTGTTGATGAGGATGTCGAGTGGCCCGGCCGCGGCGACGTCGTCGGCGAGACCGATCACCTGGGCCGGATCGCGCAGATCGATGCCGACGACCTTCAGTCGATGCAGCCATTCGCCGGAGTCGGGAAGCCGGGAGAAGCGGCGCACCGCGTCGCGGGGGAACCGGGTGGTGATCGTGGTGTGCGCGCCGTCGCGCAGGAGTCGCAGCGCGATGTACATGCCGATCTTGGCGCGCCCGCCGGTGAGGCGGGCGCGCTTGCCGGTGAGGTCGGCGCGGGCGTCGCGCTTCTGGTGGCTGAACGCGGCGCAGTCCGGGCAGAGCTGGTGGTAGAACGCGTCGACGACGGTGTACGGCTGCTTGCAGATGTAGCAGGCCCGGGCCTTGCGCAGAGTTCCGGCGGTCGGCGCGGTGGTCGAGGTGCTGATCGGGATGCCGCGGGTCTCGTCGTCGATCCGGTCGGGAGCGCCGGTGGCGGTGGCGGCGACCACGGCGCGGTCGGCCTCGGCGACGGCGTCGCGGATCTCGCGGCGTCTGGCCTTCTTGGCGGCCTTGAACATCGCGGCGGTCGCTCGCCGCACCGTCACGAAGTCCGGGTGGGACTGGTCGATCTCGGCCAGTTCACGCAGCACCCGCAGGGTCGTCTCGAGGTCGGTGGGGTCGATGCCGCTCGGTGGCGGGGCGTCGGCGGGGATCTCGGGCACACACGATTCTACGTCGGCCGTCCGCGGCCCCGGATCGGCCGGGTGCTGTTAGCGTGCGACGGGTGAGCTCTGCCCCCGAACCCCGCCGCATCCATGTCTCCGCCGCCGTGATCGTCGATGGGACCGGCCGCCTGCTGCTGGTCCGCAAGGCGGGGACGACCGCCTTCATGCAGCCCGGTGGCAAGCCCGAGCCGGGGGAGACGCCGGTGCAGACGCTCGTGCGGGAACTCGATGAGGAACTCGGCCTCCGGCTCGCGGAGCGCGATCTCGAACCGCTCGGCGAGTTCACGGCACCCGCGGCGAACGAGCCCGGGCATCTCGTCGTGGCTCATGTCTTCCGTGTCGTCATCGGCGACCAGACCCCACTCGCCGCAGCCGAGATCGAGGAGATCCGGTGGGTGAGTCGCGACGAGGCGGACGCGCTCGAGGTGGCTCCCCTGGCCCGGGAGTACTTCCTCCCCGCCTGAGTCGCCGCACCGGATGGCCGAGGCCGGTAGACTGGGGGAGGCGTGTCGGGAAGTCTGGTCGACGGAGTCCTTGTCGACGAGACTGTGTCCGGAGCCCTATGACGCCGCCTTCTGCCTCCTCCACCTTCCCGCGCCGCGGATCGTTCTTCGAGGCGCGCCGCGTCTCGATGCTCCTGCGCAAGGAAGCGGTCGGGGGGATGCTGCTCGTCGTCGCCGCCGTCATCGCGATCGTCTGGGCCAACTCTCCCTGGGCCGATTCGTACTTCGCGCTTCGCGACCTCCGTGTGGGCTACGCGCCGTGGCACCTCGACTTGTCGCTGGGGGCGTGGGCAGCCGACGGTCTGCTCGCGATCTTCTTCTTCCTCGTCGGACTGGAGCTCAAGCGCGAGATCGTCGTCGGCGACCTGCACGACATCCGGACCGCCATCGTCCCCATCGCCGCGGCGGTCGGGGGAGTGCTCGTGCCGGCCCTGATCTACACCGGCATCGCTTGGCAGCAGCCGTCGTTGCGTGTGGGATGGGCCATTCCGACGGCCACCGACATCGCGTTCGCGGTCGCCGTGCTCGCGATCATCGGCTCGCACCTGCCGAGCGCGCTCCGCATCTTCCTGCTCACCCTCGCCGTGGTCGACGACCTCCTCGCGATCGCCATCATCGCCGTCTTCTACACCTCCGACATCGACCTGATGGCCCTCGCGCTCGCGGCCGTGGCCGTGGGCGTGTTCGCGTTCTTCGCCCAGCGGTATCAGCGCTTCTTCCACCTGCGTCCGTTCGCCGCATGGCTCATCCTCCTCCCGATCGGGTTCACGGCGTGGGCCTTCATGCACGCCTCGGGAGTCCACGCCACGATCGCCGGCGTCGTCCTCGCGTTCACCGTTCCGGTCAAGCCGCGTCGCGGACAGCAACCCCTCGGCGGCGATGGAGGCCTGGCGGAGGAGTTCGAGCACCGATTCCGCCCGTTGTCGGCAGGGATCGCCGTGCCGGTCTTCGCGTTCTTCGCCGCCGGCGTCGCCGTCGGCGGCCTCGACGGCATCGTGCGGGCCGCGACCGACCCGGTGACGATCGGGGTCGTCGCGGGACTCGTGCTCGGAAAGCCTCTGGGGATCGTCCTCACGACGCGGCTGGTCACCGCCTTCACACGCGCACGACTGGACCCCTCGCTCCGCTGGATCGACCTCATCGGCGTCGGCATCCTGGCGGGAATCGGCTTCACCGTCTCGCTCCTGATCGCTGAGCTCAGCTTCGTGATCGGGGACATCAATAACGACGACGCCATGATCGCCATCATGATCGCGTCGCTGCTCGCCTCGCTCCTCGCGTCGGTGATCCTCGTGACCCGGAACCGGCGCTATCGCCGCATCGCGGAGGAGGAAGCGGAGGACGCCGACGGCGACGGGATCCCCGATGTCTACCAGCGCGACTGATCCTCGTCAGCCCAGGATGTCGCGTCGGGAGAGGGCGGCCGCGGCCAGGGCGAACAGCGCCGCCGTCCCCGCCCAGAGCAGCGCCAGCCCGCCCCCGTCGGGTCCGTGCAGCAGCGGGGCCGAACCGAACGCCCACTCATACGGGGAGAAGTGGCCGAGCGCCTCGAGGTCCGGGCTGTTGTGCGCGAGGGCCTGCAGCGCGTACCCCACCACGGCCACCCCGGCGCCCGCGCCGATCGCGACGATCCGGCGTCCGGAGACCGCGCCCCCGAGGAACGCGGCCGCGGCGGAGAACGCCCCCAACCCGCACCAGGCGATGACCGTCCCCGCGAGCTTCCCGGGGTCGAGGTCGAGCTCGCTGGGGCGGTCGAGGGCCCAGATGATCAGCCCGCTGGCGACGCCGAGCGCCAGGATCCGCACGAGCACGGCGACGGCGGCCTCTGCGGCATACTGCACGCGGCCCACGCCGTGGGCGAGGACGAGCTCGAGCCGGCCCGATTCCTCGGCGCCACCGGTCGCGGCGGCAGCCCAGGCCACCGCGGCGATCGTGAGGAGCACGAAGCCGAGCAGGCCGAAGTAGGTCGCCTGCGCGTACCCGGCACCGCTGCTGAGGTCGTCGTAGCCCAGCGTGCGGATGAGCTCCGGGGGCAGGGAATCCAGGAGCTTCTGCAGCTCGGGCGAGCGCATGGACGGATACAGCGGCAGGTACAGCGCCAGGACGGCGGCGATCCCCACCGTCCAGCCGAGCAGTCCGCGCCAGCCATCGGCGAGGAGACGTCGGGCGACGGGAAGCGGAGCGCGCGCGGTTCGGGCTCGGTCCCGGAGGCCGATTGTCGTGGCGGTCATCGTGCCCCCTCCGTCCGGGCGTACAGATCGATGAGGGACTCTTCGAGGTCGGGTTCCTCGACGGTGAGGTCGATGAGGTGGCCGTCGAGGAGGGCGCGCAGGGCGCCGTCGACCTCGCCGGTCACGGTCGCGGCGACGTGGAGCGCTTCGGCGGTGGGCGCCACCTCGACGTCGGTGACGGTCCGCAACGCCCCCAGCGCCGCCCGCACGTCGTCCTCCGAGAGCGCCGAGACGACCGCGCGCACGCGTCGCACGCTCGCCGAGCGCAGCTCCTCGACGGTCCCTTCGGCGACGAGCCGTCCGCTCGCGAGCACCGCGACGCGGTCGGCCGCCTGCTGGATCTCGCTGAGCACGTGGGAGCTGAGCAGCACCGTCTGGCCGGCCGCGCGTGCCTCTGCGACCATCGACAGGAACTCGCGCTGCACGAGGGGATCCAGTCCGCTCGTGGGCTCGTCGAGGATGAGCAGGGGTGGGCGATGCATGAACGCCTGGATCAGGCCGAGTTTCTGCTTGTTGCCCTTGGAGAGGGTGTGCACGGGCCGGCGGAGGTCGAGGCCCAGGCGCTCGGCGAGGGTGTCGATCGTCCCGGGTGCCACGGGTCCGCTGATCTCGGTGAGGAAGCCGAGCAGCGTCCGTCCCCGCACGCGCCCGTCCAGCCGCAGCTCGCCCGGGATGTAGCCGATGCGACGGCGGAGGGCCGCCCCTCCCGCGCGAGGACTCTCGCCGAGCACCTGGACGCTGCCGCCGGACGGACGGATGATGTCGAGCAGCATCCGGATCGTCGTCGTCTTTCCGGCGCCGTTCGGGCCCACGAGCCCGAACACCGTGCCGGGGGTCACCGAGAGGTCGAGGGACTGGACGGCCACGCGAGATCCGTAGCGTTTGCGCAAGGAGTGTGTCTGCACTGCGGGGGTCATGAGGGTTCCTTTCCGTCCAAGGCGTCGTGGGCCAGGCGCAGGAAGCGGTCGTCGGTGTAGAGCCCGTGGGTGAAGAAGTCGAGGAGCGGCAGCGCGGCCCGCGCCTGGAGCGCCCCCGACATCTCGGGCTGGCCGAAGGAGAGCGCCACGTGGTGTTCGAGGATGAGGGGGGCGAGGCCGAACACGGTCAGGTAGGTGGCCATGACCTCCGGATCGCCGAGGTCTCGGACGAGACCGGCCTCGGCCTGCTCGGCGAGCATCGCGCGTGTTCCGTCCACGAGCGAGGAGAACAGGGCGCGGCCGGCGTCCGAACCATCGACGAGCAGGTGGGCGATGTAGCGCAGGAGGGGGCGGAAGCGGTCGTAGTCCTGCATCCACGACTGCAGGACGCGCGCCCCGTCGGGTCCGCTGAGTGCGTCTTTCTGTCCGAACAGCTGTTCGACGACGAACGTGCTGCACTCGTCGCGGAGTTCCGCTTTGGAGCCGAAGTGGTGCAGGACCAGGCCGGGGCTCACCTCGGCGGCAGCCGCGATGTCGCGCACCGTGGTCCGCTCGAAGCCGCGCTGGCCGAACAGGTCGATCGCGGCATCGCGGACGCGGGCCCGAGCGGTGAGATCCTCGACTGAACGCATGTTCAACATGCTATACCCGTGTTTAGTCAAGGGTGTACCGTTCCGCCGGACGGGGTCGTGCGCGCGCGACGTCCCGCTGAGGCGGCGATCTCAGTGGACAGCGCGGCTCAGCGGCGAGGAGGGCTCAGCGGCGAGGAGGGCTCGGGGCGCCCACGGCCGGGGCGGTCGAACTGCGCAGGAGCGCCTCGACCAAGCGATGGCGGGTGGCATCGCCGCCGCCCAGCGTGGAGGCGCCCTCGACCAACACGGGGGAGACGGGGCTGCTGTCGGCCGACTCGTCGGACAGGGCGGCCATGAGCACGAGAGCGGCGCGCTCGCCGACGCGTTCCAGTCGCGGATCGATCGAGCTCAGGTAGGGGTCGATATCGTCGCCGTACCCCGCGACGTTGTCGTAGCCGATCACGGCGACATCCTCCGGGATCCGCACGCCCCGGGCCGTCAGGGCGGCGGACAGTCCGATGGCGATCGCGTCGTTGGCGGCGAAGACCGCGTCGACCCCGGGCCCCTGCGCCAGCAGCTCGTCGGCAGCGCGCTGGCCCCACGCGCGCGTGAAGTCGCCGTTCAAGACGAGGGCCGGCCGCTGGCCCGCGTCGGCGAGAGCGCGCTCGAAGCCCTCCCTCCGGGCGGTGACCGAAGCCAGCGCCGGGTCTGCCGTGACGTGGGCGATGCGCTGACGACCGAGTTCGATGAGGCGCCGGGCGGCGAGCTCACCCCCCGCCGACTCGTCCGGCCGGACGCTCACGGCGTGCGGTGGGTCGGCGGGGCCGAAAGCGTGCACGACCGGTCCGTGGAACTCCTCGCCGAGCTCCGCGATGACGACGTCTGAGCCCTCGCCGATGACGATGATCCCGTCGACCTGCCGGTCGAGCATGTGCCGCACGTGCTCGTGCCGAAGCGCGGGATCATGGCGGGCGTCGTAGAGGATGCTGGCGAGATCGCGGGAGCTGAGCGCGCGGTTGATCCCGATCAGCACCGGCATGCAGAAGGCTCCGGCGGCGTTCTCGGCCAGGACTCCGATCGTCCGGCTGCGGCCGAGTGCGACACTGCGGGCCAGGGCGTTGGGGCGATAGTCGAGCTCGCGGGCGATGCGCAGCACGCGACGGCGCGTCTCCTCCGCCACACGACCCGTTCCGTTCATGACCTGCGAGGCGGTGGGGACCGAGACCCCGGCCGCGCGAGCGACGTCGCTCAAGCGTACGGGCTTGGGTGGCATGTTCACCCCGATCCATCCTCCGGCTGCACCGCGGGCGTCGCGGGCCCTATCGACAATAGCGACCGGATGGCGTGCCAAAGCGCTTTGTCGATAGACTCGCGGAGTGATCGACGGCCACACCGCACCTCGCTGGACGCCTCTGCGCGACGCTTTCGAGGCCGTCGTTCGGGAGGACGACGCGGGAGCCTCGCTGGCGATCGTGCACGAGGGCGAACTCGTCGTCGACCTGTGGGGCGGAACCGATCCCCTGAGCGGAAGGGCCTGGGAGCGCGACAGCGTGACCCTCACGTTCTCCACCGCCAAGGGGATCCTGGCTCTCCTCGCGGCCACCGAGATCGAGGCGGGGAGACTGGACCCCGCAGCGCCGGTCGCGCGGTACTGGCCCGAGTTTGCGGCCGAGGGCAAGGGAGCCATCACGGTCGGAGACGTTCTGACCCATACGGCCGGGCTCCCCGTCCTTCCCTTCGACGACATCGACGACCTGCGCGATCCGCAGGCCCTCGCCGATCGGCTCGCGGCATCGGCGCCCTCGTACCCGCCGCGGAGCGCGCGGGTGTACCACGTCCTGAGCTACGGCACCCTCGTGGGTGAGATCCTCCGGCGGGTCACGGGCGAGGACATCCAGACCCTCGTGCGGCGCCGGCTCGCCGACCCCCTCGACGCGTCGCTGTGGTTCGGCCTGCCCGACGACGCCCAGGCGCGTTACCTCCCCGCGCTCATGGGGCCGGTCGAGTTTCCGGTCGAACCTGGAGCGGAAGGCGACTCCGACGCAGCCCGCGCCTGCCGCGCCGCCTATCACGCCAACCTCCAGATCATGCCTCTGTTCGTCCGCGGTGCCGGTGGGCAGGGCAGTGAGCCGATGAACGGCCCCGAGTTCCTCCGCGCCCAAGTGGGCGGTGGTGGTCTGGTCGCCCATGCCCGCGCGATCGCCACGGTCTACGGTGCGTGTGTCGCGGAGTCGCGCGGTGTGCGCCTCCTCACCGACGCGACCGTCGCCGAGGTGGCTGCCGACCATCTCGGGGGGCTCCCGGAACCCGTCTGCGGACCCGGCGGCGTTCCGACGACGATCTGGGGGTGGGGGTTCGAGCTCGCCCACCCCGCCTGCCCCATGCTGGGGGCGGGCTCGTTCGGCCACGCGGGAATGGGTGGTCGCTTGTCGTTCGCGTCCGCTCCGCACCGTCTCGGCTTCTCGTTCGTCGGCCAGCGGATGCTCTTCCCCGAGCCCGGTACCGACCCGCGCTGGGCTCGTCTTCTGGGCGCCGTGCAGCGCGTCCTCGCGCCCTGACCTGTCCCCTTCCTGCTCCTTCCTTCCCCTTCCTGCTCCTTCCTTCCCCTTCCCCTTCCCCTTCACCGAGCCCTCAGGTGGCGCATCCTTCACGCTCAGGTGGTGCAATCTGCGGGCTTGGGAGCCTGGAGGGCGCGATATGCGCCACCTGAGCGACGGGGTACGGGCGGGGCGGGCAGGGGCACGGGCACGGGCAGGGAAGGGAGAGGGGAAGGTCAGGGGGTGGGGACGAGGAGGCGGACGGCGGTCAGCGTCGCGGGGCCCGAGGTCCAGCGGAGGCGGAGCCCGCGGGTTCCGGGCGGGACGGCGACCTCGAACGGCCGCGCCTGGCCGCTCCACCGCCAGCGGGCATCGCGCACCGCCGTGGTCGGCGACGAGGAGCCGGCGGGCGTCACCTCGAACGAGTGCGCCCCGTGCTCGGCGAGCTACACGACCAGGAGCGGGCGATCGGCCACCTCGCCGAGCCACTCGACGGCGATGTCGAGCTCGGTGCCGCGGGCGAGCGCCCACCCCGCCCCGCCCCTCGCCGCCGCGGTCGAGCGGGGGGCGGGGGGCGCCCGCCCCCCGGCCGGGATCCGTCACCGTCACGTCGCGCATCGAGGTCTCAGTCACGCCGTCCGGTGCGAAGAACGGTCGCGAGGGGACGGGCTCGTGCCAGGCCACGGGAGTGCGACCCAGCTCGACCTCCCAGAGCCCGCCGTCGCGCAGGCGGTCGATGCCGATCGTGGGGCTCGTCCACTCCTGCCCGTTCCAGCGGACGGAGCGGATGTAGCGGTCCTCCGGAGCCTTCCGGGTGGCGCGGATCTCCACAGGAGCTGCCCCCGCGGGCCGGACCAGCATGCGCTCGTGCCGGGGAGGCAGGATCAGGAGCCGCCCCGAGCCGGGAGCGAACGGCGCCCACCCCAGCACTCCGAACAGGCGCCAGGCGGACATCTCGCCGTTGTCCTCGTCGCCGGGGTAGCCCTGACCGATGCGCACGCCGCGGAAGAGGCGGTCGACGGCGTCGCGGACGATCTCACCGGCCCGCCACGGGGTGTCGGTGTGCGCATAGAGCCACGGAACGTGGTGCGTGGGCTGATTGGAGATCCCCCACATGCCGCGGCGGACATCCCTCGCCTCGCTCATCTCGTGGATCACCGTCCCGTACGACCCCGCGAACTCCGCGCGCCCCGTCTCCGGCAGACGGAAGTAGTCGTCGAGGGCTTCGCGGAGGCCTTCGCGTCCGCCGAAGAGGGCGGCGAGGCCCGCGCCGTCATGGGGCACTCCGAATCGGGAGGTCCAGGCGTTGGTCTCGGTGTGCGCCCCGCCCCAGACGCGGGGATCGAACGGCTCGTCGGCCCACGCTCCCGTGGCCGAGCGCGGACGGAAGAACGCGGTGTCGGCGTCCCACAACGAGCGGTAGGCGCCGGCGCGGTGCGCGAGGTAGCGTGCCTCGGCGCGGAGCTCGGCCCGTCGAGGGCTCTCGGCGGGCTCGCGCCGTGCCGCTTCGCGCGCCAGCACGGCGGCACCGGCGTCGGCGATCGCGCCCTCAAGCGTCCACGAGACCGACTCGGGCACCTCGGCCTCGACATAGCCGCGGACGAGGGAAGACGGCATGCCCTTGCGTCCGAAACGCGGATCCGGGGACGGCGTGGTCGCGTTGCGCAGCGCGGCCGCATAGGCGGTCTCCAGGTCGATGCCCGGGACGCCGGCGGAGACGAGATCGGCGGCGATGACGTCGAGACTCGTCCCCACCATCGCGTCGAGAGGCGTGCCGGCGGTCCACCGCGGCGACCAGCCGGAATCGCGGACGTGCTCCAGCATCCCGTTGAGGAGGTCACCCGCGTGGGCCGGAGCGAGGAGCGCATAGGCCGGCCAGCACGTCCGATAGGTGTCCCAGAAGCCGTTGTCGGTGAAGATCCGGCCGCGGCGGAGGTCCCGGCCGCTCCGATCCGGGCGGTCCGGGGACGAACGGCGGGTGGGGCTGGGATACACCGGGCCGTCGACGGTGTCCTCGTCGTGTCGTGTGGGGAAGAGGAACAGCCGGTACAGATCCGACGCGAGGAGCACGCGGGACTCGTCGTCCGCGTCGATCGCCTCGACGATCGAGAGGCGCGCGTCCCACAGGGCCCGCGCGGCCTCCGAGACCTCCGCGACGGAGCGGCCGGCCACAGCGGCGCGAGCCTCACGCGCGTGGGCGGTCGAGATCTGCGAGGTGCCGATCTCGATCCGGAGCGTTCCGTTGCCCGGCTCGACGTCGACGACCACGCGACCGTCCGAGATGACCGTGCGCAGGTCGCCGCCCGTGATCCGCACCGAGGCGTATCCCGCGAGCGGATCGGACTCGTGCGGACTGGGCACGGTCGAGGCGACCTCCAGTTCCGCGTCGCCCGCGCCGGACGAGAGGAGGGCTGCGTGCGACAGGGGCACCCCGAGCGAGGTGAAGACGACACGGCCCGCGCGGGGGAGCGCGGTCTCGATCACGGCAGCGTGGTCGGTGGCAGCGGCCGAGATGCGAATGCCGGACCGGGTGCGGACGTCGTACCGATGCGGGCGGGCCTCTTCGTCGTCATGGTCGAACTCTTCGGCAGCGACGCCCGACTCCGCGTCCGGCGTGAGACCGATCCGCACGCCGAGAGCCCCGCGATCGCCGATCCAGATGCTCGGAGCGCGAGTGATCAGCATGCCGGCGAGCAGGGGGCGTGGGCCGGGCCCGTGCGCGTTCCACGTATAGGTCCAGTGGCCGTTGGAGAGGTCGGTGGCGGGGGCGACGTGGATGCCGCCATGTGGGGTTCCCGTCAGCGGGGAGGTGAGTCCGCGCGAGCGGTGGGGGGAAGAATGCGCGCCGCGTGTCGTCGGTACTCGATCGCTCGGAGACGGCGCCGATCCGGGATGCCGCGCGGCCGCCACGGAGACGCCGTCGATCCACCCCGCGACGGTGCCCACCGCTCCCCGAGCCGGTGGCACATCGAACACGGCCTCGATCTGCGCGATCGTCGCACCCGCGAGCGGGGCGAGGGACACACGGCGGAGGTTCCACTGATCGGCGATGTCGATGTCGGGCCGGTCGCCGGGACGCGCGCCGCAGCCGTCGGCCTCCGCGGCGACGAGGTCGAGCAGCCGTCGCCCGTCGTCGGCCACGACGTCGAGCGCGACGGCGGCGGAGCGGTACCCGTCGCGGACGTCTTCGGCGTCGGGGTCGAAGGCGGGATGAAGCGCCCAGGCGAGTTCGTCGTCGTCACCGACCCGTCGCCCGAGGAGCCCCGCGAGTCCGAGCGCGCTCGCCAGCTCCGGCGTCGTCAGCGGCACTCGCGCGCGGTCGGATCCCATGGGCACCACGTACCGCACGCACCGCGCGCCGAACAGCCCCACGGCCGCAGCCGAGGCGGGCGCGGCCGGAGGGCCGTCGTGCGCGCGGAGCGAGGGAGCGGTCACGACAGTGCGTCCGCCGCCCGTGCGGCCTTCTCGGCCTCCAGCATCGCGAGGCTCCGGAACTCGGGATCGGTCTCGGTCGCCGCCCGCGCCCAGCGGAGCACCCGCCGTACGGCCTCCCCGTCGAACCGGCCCGGCTCGGCGGTGCGGACCGACCACGTCTGCGATTCCCCCGGCAGCAGGGTGAGCAGGTTGACGTCCACGTGGGAGTCGGGGTCGATGTCCTCGGCGAGGAGAGCCAGGTCGCGCAGGAGGCTCTCGGCGTGCACCGTCACCTCGACGCCCGCTGCACCCGTGCGGATCGAGACGGAGAACGTCGGCTCGTCGTCGGGGAAGTCGCGATCGATCGTGCCGAGGAGCGTGCTCCGGGAGGGGCGCTCGCCGTCCAGGGCGACGGTCGCAATCAGCGCCTCGTCGGGGGCGAGAGCCTCGCGCACGGCGGTCGAGGCCACGCGGAGGGCGGTGTGGGGCGGGACCGCGACGCGGATCGTCTCGTCCGCGCTCACCTGCCCGTGCTGCCACCGTTGCACCCGCACCATCGCGTCCCACGCTACCGAGGTGCTGTTGCAGGCGAACACAGCGGGAAGGCCGTCTTCGTGGCGGGTGACGACGATCCGGTCCCGATACGCCTCGCGCACTGCGAAGGCGGCGGGCTTCCACCGGTCGGCGACGTCGATGACCGACCACGACAGAGCCGGCCAGCAGTCGTTCAGCTGCCAGACGATCGTTCCCCGGCAGTAGGGCTCCAGCGTGCGGAACCTCTCCACCCCGTACCGGACGGCGCGGGCCTGGTTCAGCTGCGCCAGCCAGTACCACTGGTCGAAGTCACTCGGCACGCCGAAGTGCTGGTCGAGCACCGTATTGATGCGCTCGGTGCCGCCCTCGGCCTTCTGTCGCTGGATCACGCCGGGGCTGAACGGCGCCGGTTCCGCGTCGTGCACGGCCGCGTCGAACGTGGCCCGGGCGGGTGGCCCCTGGAAGCCGAACTCCGACACGAACCGCGGCTTCACCTCGTCGTACGCGCGGTAGTCATCGGGGATCCACCAGTGGATCACACCGCGCGACGGGTCGTTGGGCGCATGCCACCGGTCGCCCGACGACGGGCTGCCCACGAGATAGGTCCGGCCGGGGTCGAGGTCGGCCACGACGCGAGGGAGCACATCGAAGTAGAACCCCTCGCCCCAGGACGCGCCGCCCAGTTTGTCCTCCCAGTCGTGCAAGAACCAGAACCACAGGTTCTCGTTGTTGCCGTTCCAGATCGCGAGACTCGGGTGATGCATGAGGCGGCTGACGTTGTCGCGCGCCTCCGCCTCCACCTCCTCGGTGAACGGCGCCTCTTCGGGGTACGCCGCGCACGCGAAGAGGAAGTCCTGCCACACGAGCAGGCCCGCCTCATCGCACGCGCGGTAGAACTCGTCGCTCTCGAACACGCCTCCGCCCCACACGCGCAGCAGGTTTGCTCCGAGCTCGCGGGCATCGGCGACCCGGCGTCGGTAGTCGTCGGCGGTGACGGCCGAGATCGAGGTGTCATCGGGAATCCAGTTGAATCCGCGGACGAAGAGGGCGACGCCGTTGACCGTGATCCCGAAGCTGCGCCCTTCCTCGTCGTCGATCTGCTCGACCACCAGGTCGCGGAACCCGATCGCCTGTCGGCGATGGTCGAGGTCGCTCGCACCGGTGCGCAACACGACGTCGAGGTCGTAGAGCCAGGGCTCGCCGAGGCCCGCGGGCCACCAGCGGCGCGGGGAGGGTACCGCCAGATCGCCGCGGACACGGTCCGCGCCCGCCGGTACGGGGATGACGACCGTGGAGCCATCGACGCTCGCGACGATCTCCAGTGCCGTGGACATCCCCGCGTCGGTCCGCTCGATGTCGATGTCCAGCGCCACCACTCCGTCGTCGCCGATGAGGCGGACGGTCGGGCGGACAGCGGAGAGCCGAGCCGTCGACCAGGCCTCCACCTCGACGGGTCGCCAGATTCCCGCACCGGGGAGAGCGGGGCCCCAGTCCCAGCCGAAGTCGCAGGCCTTCTTGCGGATGTAGGGGGGGAGGGGGTCGAAGGCGCTCGGACGCGCGCCCAGGCGATCCCTTTCGGCCTGGGCGGCGGCGATCGGGGACGCCAGATGGACGGCGAGTTCCACATCGGCCTCGCGGGCCTCGGGGATCTCCACCCGCCACGTGCGGTGCATGTTGCGGCTGCGCCCCCGGACCTCGCCGTCGACCTCGACCCGGGCGATGGTGTCCACGCCGTGGAAGACCAGCTCCACGCGCTCGTGCGCGGCGTCTGCGGGGTCGAGCGCCGGAACCGTCGTGGCGTAGCGCCAGTCGGTGTGCCCGATCCAGGACAGGCGATGCTCGTTGTCCCCGTCGACCGGGTCGGGGATGGCGTCGGCGGCCCGGAGGGCGGTGTGCACGTCGCCGGGCACGGGGGCGTCGAAGTCGCGACCGCCGACGTTGGCGGGCACGGGGCCGGCGGTGGCGCGGAGCTGCCAGGTGGCGGCGAGAGGGGTGCGCGTGAGCAAGAGTGGATCCTCGGTTTCTGCGATCGTGGAGGGCTGGTCTTGCATCGGAGGCCGAAGTGAGGCTATCGTGCAAAAGCGCTTTGGCACCAGCGGTGTCCCAAGCTACATCACGCACCGAATGTCGGCAATGCGACACAAGAACAGGAGTTTCGATGAGGAAACACGGCCGGACCCGAACCGCGGTCAGCCTCGCAGCACTCAGCGCCCTCGCGCTGTCCGCCCTGACCGGTTGTCAGGCCTCCACGCCCGAAGAGACGGGTCCGGTGGCACTGGTCATCGGCAACCGTCCGGCCGCGACGGAAGAGGCCCGTCGCGACCTCTTCGACGCACGGGTCAAGGAGTTCCAGAAGGCACACCCCGACTACAAGATCACCACCACGGAAGACGGCTGGGACGCCCAGACCTTCGCGGCGCGACTGGCCGCGGGCGACCTTCCGACGGTGACCGGGGTGCCCTTCACCGAGATCCGCGGACTCATCGAGCGCGGGCAGGTCGCCGACATCACCGATGCCGTCACCGAGACCGGAGTGATCGACCTGCTCAACCCGCAGATCGTCGACATCGTCACGAAGGACGACCACTACTACGGCGTTCCCACCTCGGCATACGCCATGGGGCTCGTCTACAACCGGGCCGTGTTCGAGGCCGCCGGCCTCGACCCGGACAGCCCTCCGACGACGTGGGACGAGGTG
Organism: Microbacterium sp.; assembly: GCA_048594675.1. GTDB lineage: Bacteria > Actinomycetota > Actinomycetes > Actinomycetales > Microbacteriaceae > Microbacterium. The sequence goes on from JBMDWQ010000064.1 coordinate 17,195, forward strand.
CGCGCGGCGGCCAAGACCATCACGGAGAAGACGGGCCAGCCCGGGTTCGCTCAGGTCACCACCGAGAACCAGGGTGGCTGGGTGCTGGGCACCGAGATCATCGCGCGCGGTGGCGCCATCGTCAACGAGGCGGGTGACGCGCCGACCTTCGCGTCACAGCAGGGGATCGACGCTCTCCAGTACCTCCACGACATGCGCTGGAAGGACGGCAGCCTCTCGCCCAACGGCCTGCTGTCGGCGACGGAGCTCGCCCAGGCCTTCGCGGCAGGTCAGGCCGGGATGTTCATCCTGCAGTCCGACGCGTACCAGCCCCTCACCGAGCTCCTCGGCTTCCCCGCGAAGGACTTCGGTTTCGCGGCCATGCCGACCCTGACGGCGGGCGAGGCACCCGTGACCCTCTCAGGCGGCAACATCGACATCGTGAGCCCCAAAGCCACGCCTGCCGAAGTGAAAGCGGCCGTCGAGTGGATCGCGTTCGCTCAGCTCGGGCGTTACGAGAACAAGGAGGCCGCTCGCGCCTACGCCGAGGCGCTGGCATCGCAGGGCTCCGCTGTCGCGATCCCCGGGCTCCCGGTCGTCACGGCCGAGCGCTACCAGGAGTACCTGGAGTGGGTCTCGGACATCAACACGGTTCCGCTGGCGAACTTCGCTCCGTACCTCGACCGGGTCTCCGAGCAGCGCGTCGTGTCGGAGCCGCCGTCTCGGGGTCAGGACATCTATGCCGCCCTCGACCCGGTCGTCCAGGCCGTCATCACGGACGAGAAGGCCGACATCGTCGGTCTGCTGAACACGGCGAGCGATTCCGTCGAGACGTTGCTCAGCCGCTGAGCAACAGGGTGGGATCGGCCTGCCCGCCACGCCGATCCCACCCCCTCCATCCCCGAACCGAGGAGAACATGTCCGTCCCCCGATCGCGTCGTCGCCGTCGCGGCAGTCTCGCGGCGCTGATGATCGCCCTCCCCGCGATCCTCGTCTTCGCCGCGTTCTCGTGGTGGCCCATCCTGCGCGGTGCCGTCATGAGCGTGCAGAAGACGAACTTCCTCGGTCCCGCCGAGTGGGTAGGACTCGACAACTTCGTCTACGTCCTGAGCGACCCGCTCCTGCTCACCGCGATCGGCAACACGCTTCTGTTCGTGGGACTCGCCGTGCTCTTCGGGTTCCCGCTGCCCCTGGCCCTCGCGGTCGTGATCTCGACCGTGCGGGCGCGTCGGCGCGGCCTCTACGCGGCGTTGGCGTACTTCCCCGTCATCGTGCCGCCGGTCGTCGCGATCCTGCTGTGGAAGTTCGCGTACGACCCGGCCGCGACCGGCCTGTTCAACACGCTGCTCGCTCCGCTCGGCATCGGTCCTCTGCCCTGGCTCAACTCGGGCTCCCTGGCGATGCCCGCGATCGTCCTCCAGGCCACGTGGGCGGCTGCCGGGACCAGCGTGCTGGTGTACCTCGCCGCCCTCACGGCCGTTCGCCCCGATCTCTACGAGGCTGCCATCCTCGACGGCGCCGGGATCTGGAAGCGGGTGTGGCACGTCACTCTCCCGCAGATCCGGACCGTGATCCTCATCATGATGCTCCTCCAGCTCATCGGAGCCACGCAGGTGTTCACGGAGCCCTTCCTCATGACCTCCGGCGGACCGCAGAACGCGACGCTGACCATCCTCCTGCTCATGTACCGCTACGCCTTCGGAGGTTCGGCAGACTACGGCGCGGCCACCGCCCTCGGAGTGCTGCTCGCGCTCGTCCTCGCCTTTCTCTCCTTCCTCTATCTGCGTGCGACCCGGAGGTGGCAGTCATGAGCGATGCCGGGATCTTCACCCCCGCCGAGCTTCGCCATCCGGTGCGCGGCACCCTCGTCCGCATCGTCCACGGGCTCGTGCTGGTCGGCGTCGCCGTGGCCGGTCTCGGGCCGCTGCTCTGGCTCGTGGCCGCTTCGCTCGGCACCACACAAGACGTCCTCCGCGATCCGATGGGGGTCTTCCTCCGCATCGGCGAGTGGCAGAACTACGTCAATGCCTTCCGCGGCGTGGACACGGGCCGACTTCTCCTGAACACCGGACTCGTGGCCGCCGGTTCGGCGCTGGCCACCGTCGCGGTGGCGCTGTCGGCCGGCTACGTCATCGCCATCCTCCGGCCGCGATGGGCCCCGCTGTTCTCGGCGGCCGTCCTCGCGACGGTCTTCCTCCCCGGAGTGGTCTCGCTCGTTCCGCTCTATCTCACCGTGCTCGATCTGTTCGGCACCGGCGTCTCGCTCCAGAACACGTTCTGGGCGGTGTGGCTTCCGGCGGCCGCGAGCGCGTTCAGCGTGCTGCTGGTCACCGGATACCTGCGAGGGCTTCCTCGCGAGCTGATCGAGGCCGCGGAGATCGACGGCGCGGGCCCCCTACGGATCCTGTGGAGCATCGTGCTCCCGCTCACCCGGCCGATCCTCGGAGTGGTCGCCCTGCTGGCGGCGATCGGAGCGTGGAAGGACTACCTCTGGCCCTCCCTCGTGCTCACCGACCCGGCGCTGCGACCGATCTCGGTGGCGCTGCCGATCATCGAGCGGACGACCGACCTCGCCACCTTCTTCGCCGTGCTGGTGGTCGCCTCGATCGTGCCGATCGTGCTCTTCCTCATCTTCCAGCGACCGCTCCTGGCCGGCGCCGGGTTCTCCGCGGGCCTGAAGGACTGAGGACGACGCCGTCCGCAACGGTGCGGGCGGACACCCCCGAAAGGAACAGCAATGACCGCAGTCTCATCGTCGCGCCCGCGACGCGCCCGCGCGGCAGGAGCACTCCTGGCCGCGCTCGCGTTCGCGGGGGCGGGGCTTGCCGCCGCCCCGGCGGCTTCGGCAGCACCCACGATCTACTATCTCGACGCGACCTCCGGCAACGATGCCGCCGCCGGGACGTCGCCTGCCACGGCGTGGAAGACCCTCGCCGCCGCCAGCGCCCACACCTTCGCCCCCGGTGACAGCCTGCTGCTCGCACGCGGCGGGTCGTGGGCCGGTCAGCTCGCGCCGAAGGGATCCGGAACCGCGTCGGCGCCCATCACGATCTCGGCCTACGGGGTCGGGGCCTCGCCACGCATCGACGGCGCCACCGTGGCGACGGGTGGCGCCGTGCAACTGGTGAACCAGAGCTACTGGACGATCGAGAACCTCGACATCGTCAGCGACTCCGGCACCGACAACTTCGGCACGCTCACGACCGACGGCACGCCGCGGTCGGGCATCCAGGTGCGCAACACGACGGGCAACAGCACGGTGCGCGGCATCACGATCCGCTCCAACCGCGTCTCGGACGTCAACGGGTGCTTCCACTGCGTGGGGATCGACGCCCACGTCAACGGTGGCATCGTGGTGGACACGACGGCTCTCGGCGCCAACCTCGACGGGGTGCTGATCGAGGACAACCACGTGCAGGACGTGGGTCGTACCGGTATCACGGTGTGGGATGCGAGCTACTTCACGACGTCCATGACCTCCGTCGTGCAGTCGGCGCTGTCGACGAACGTCCGCATCCGCGGCAACACCGTCATCGACCCCGACAGTGACGGCATCCTCGCCTTCGGCACCGACGGCGCCGTGCTCGAATACAACGTCGTGCGCGGTGCCGGTCAGCGCACGATCGAGGGCTCGACGATGTCGGCCAGCGCAGGACTGTGGCCGACACGCGCGATGAACACCCTCATCCAGTACAACGAGGTCTCCGGCACGCAGTTGCACGGGACGGACGGCCAAGGGTTCGACGTCGACCTCGGCAGCACCAACACGCGCGTGCAGTACAACTACTCGCACGACAACGAGGGTGGGTTCATCCTGCTGATGGGCGGCTACTCCTCCGACGTGGTCGTCCGGTACAACCTCTCGGTCAACGACGCGTGGAGCGGTGAGAAGGGCATCGTGACGTTCTCCTGGGGTGTCCCCGCTCCCGTCCGGATCTACAACAACACGTTCGTGGTGCCGGAAGGATCGCCCGCCAATGTGCTCTACTGCGATGGCGACGCGGGAGCGTGCGCGTCTTCCACTCCCGGGGCGTGGTTCTTCGAGAACAACATCGTCTCCAACGAGGGAACGGGCGGCTACACCTACCCGGGCCTCGGCACGAACGCGTCCTTCTCGTCCAACCTGTTCTGGGGTCAGCACCCCGCGAGCGAGCCCGCCGACGCCGGCAAGATCACCAGCGCGCCGGGCTTTGTCAGCCCGGGTGCGACGGGTGATGGACTCGTGGTGGCGGACTCCTACCGGCTGACGGCGGGATCGCCCGCGATCTCCAGCGGCGTGGTCCAGAGCCCCAACGGCCTGCGCGACTTCTTCGGGGCGCCGCTGCACACCTCGGCGGCGCCGTCGCGCGGGTTCCACGAGGCGGCTCCGCCCGCGTCGGCGCCCGACCTCGTCGACCCCGCCGGTGCGTGGGACATCAGCACGGCCCACTCGGCGAACATGGTCGTCGACACCAGCGGACCGCTGTCGAACATGGCGGGAGACGCCGCCCGCTTCAAGCGCACCAACAACGCCGCCGGCTTCGTCCGGTGGGACGCGGGCGGCGGTGACGTCGTGACGATCCAGTCGTACCTGTTCGGGCAGCCGCCGACGACGATCACGGTGGTCGCCCTCGACGCCTCCGGAAACGCGACGCCGGTGACCACGACCGCGTCGGCGGCGACGCCGACGACCAACGGATGGACGGCTCGCACGATCACCAGTGCGTCGCTTCCGTCCGGTACGCGGGCGGTGGAGGTGCGGCTCGCGGCCGTCAGCGCGTGGGCCGTTCAGCTCGGCACGATCACCATCGGCTGAACCCCGCGCACTATTGATGACCCCGGGTGGGCGGTGGCCCGGCCGCCCACCCGGCCTCACAGGGAGACCCATGTCCGAGAGCCCCTTCACGGTAGCGTCCTTCATCCGCGCCGAGAGCGAGTCGGAGAGCGCCCCCCGCTTCGTCCGACGGTTCCGGGTGCCGGACGATCGGGGAGCGCTCAGGGCCGCGACCCTGCTCCTGACCGCGGAGGGAGTCGTCGAACCCGCGATCGATGGGCGGGTCGTCACCCCCGAGGTGCTCATCCCGGGATGGACGTCCTACGAGTGGCGACTGCGGGTGGTCACGATCGACCTCCTCGATCGGCTGCGCGCGGGCTCGGAGCACGAGATCTCCCTCCTCGTCGGGAACGGCTGGTTCCGGGGGCGCCTGGGATGGATGGGCGCGAGGGCCGTCTACGGTCCTCACCGCCGCGCGCTCGCCGAAGTGCGGCTGACCTTCGCCGACGGCACCTCCGAGGTCGTCGGCACCGACGCGACCTGGCGGGTGACCGACTCCGCTGTGCGGTCCGACGACCTGTACGACGGGGAGGTGATCGATGCCCGTCACCGCCTCTCGGCCGAGAGGCGCGTCGTCGTGGAGGCCGTCGACCCCGCGCGGTTGGTCACCACCACGGCGCCACCGATCGAGCGCCACGAAGCGGTGCCGCCGGTGCGGTCCTGGCGCGACCCGGACGGCGCGTGGCTGTTCGACTTCGGACAGAACCTCGTCGGCTGGTTGCGGGTGCGTGCGCGGGGGGAGGCGGGGCATCGGCTCACGGTGCAGCACGCCGAAGTCCTCATCGATGGTGTCCTGGCGCGGGGTCCGCTCCGCTCGGCGCGGGCTGAGGACGTCTTCGTCCTCAGCGGAGGGGACGACGATTTCGAACCGACGCTCACCTTCCACGGCTTCCGCTTCGCCCGGATCGCCGGATGGGATGAGGCCGAGGGCACGGTCGAAGCGGTCGTGGTGGGAAGCGCGCTCACGCGCACCGGAACCTTCGCCTGCTCCCATCCGACGCTCACCCGGTTCCACGAGAACGTCGTGTGGAGCCTGCGCGGCAACACGGTGGGCATTCCGACCGACTGCCCGCAGCGCGACGAACGGCTGGGGTGGACGGGCGACATCGCCGTGTTCGCCCCGAGCGCGTGCTACCTGTTCGACATGGGCGGATTCCTCCGCGCCTGGCTGGCTGATCTGCGGGCTGAGCAGGCGGCGGCGGGCGGCCGCGTTCCCTACGTCATTCCCGATCCGCTCAAGGGCTGGGCGGTGCGGCACGGCGAGCAACCGGAGTCGACCGCGATCTGGAGCGATGCCGCCGTCTGGGTCCCGTGGGCGCTCTGGGAGGCCGGCGGAGACCTCGAGGTGCTGCGAGAGAGCTACGCGAGCATGTGCGCTCACCTCGATCACGTGCTCACACGGCTCTCGGATCGCGGCGTGTGGGAGGGGGACTTCCAGTTCGGCGACTGGCTCGACCCCACTGCGCCTCCGGACGATCCCACGGCGGCGATCGCCGATCCCGGCGTCATCGCGACGGCCGCCCTGCATCGCAGCCTCATCCTCACGGCGGGTGCGGCGGAGGCGCTCGGGCATCACGCCGATGCGCAGCACTGGCGGAGCACCGCGGATCGTGCCCGCCGGGCGTTCGCGTCCGCCTATGTGATGCCCGACGGCACGATCCAGTCCGATGCCCCCGCCGTCTATGCCCTGGCGATCGTCAGCGGGATCGTGACGGGAGCGGAGCAGGCCGCCGCGGGCGCTCGACTGGTGGAGCTCGTGCGCGCCGCGCGCCATCGCATCATCGCGGGGTTCGCCGGAGCGCCGTATCTGTGCGACGCCCTCACGCGCGTGGGGGCGGTCGAGGACGCGTATGCCCTCCTCCTCAACACGGCGGAGCCCTCGTGGCTCGGACCCGTGGAGCGGGGAGCCACGACCGTGTGGGAGCGCTGGGACTCCCTGCGCGCCGACGGCTCTCTGAATCCGGGAGAGATGACGAGCTTCAACCACTACGCGCTCGGGGCCGTCGTCGACTGGGTGCATCGCACGCTGCTCGGGATCGCCCCGGGCTCGCCCGGGTATGCACGGGTGTGCCTGGACCCGCGCCCGAGCGCCGCGCTCGCGTGGGCCCAGGGCGGGCTGCAGACGCCCCACGGATGGGTCGCGCTGCGGTGGGATCGCCTCGACGACGGCCCGGAGCCGGCCTACCGCGTGCGGTACTGCGCCCCCGCGGAGGTGGAGCTCGAGCTCGGCGACGTCGCCCGGGTCCGCGGAGAGCGACTCTCCGAGCAGGACATGCGCGATCTGTTGTCCGCCCACGACCAGACCGCGACCTTGTCCCCCGAAGTGCCGACTGCCGGTCGCGGAGCCTGATTGTTACCGTCGAGGCATGTCCCCCGCTGAACCGCTCGTCACTCGGCGAGCCCCCACATCGGCGACGGGCCACCGCCTCGGAATCGTGGCGATCGTGCTGGCCAGCGCGACACCGATCGCTGCGGCCGCCGCCTGGATCTGGGTGGCCTCGACGCCGGGGGCCCTCGCCCACGGCGGTGCGCTCCTGGCGGCGATCCTCGTCGTCGCGCTCGCCCTGCTGGCGATGGCGGTCGCGGTCGTCTCCCTCGCGATCGCGAAGCCGAACAGCACCGCCAAGATCGCGCTCGTGCTGATCGGCGCGACCGGCCTCGTGGTGGCGATGCTGGTCTACCCGCCCACCGGCTGGTTCGCCTGACGCGAGGCGCCGCACGCGCCCGCCGGGCCGCGGGGGCCCGGCTCGGCGTCAGAGGCGGTTGCCGGCTTCGGTCAGCACACTCCGGAGGATCTGCTCGATCTCCGCGAACTCACTCGGTCCGATCGTCAGCGGAGGCGCGAGCTGGATCACGGGGTCGCCGCGGTCGTCGGCGCGGCAGTACAGCCCCGCGTCGTAGAGCGCCGTCGAGAGGAAGCCGCGGAGAAGGCGCTCCGACTCCTCATCGTCGAAGGTCTCCTTGGTCGCCTTGTCCTTGACGAGCTCGATCCCGAAGAAGTATCCGTCGCCGCGCACGTCCCCGACGATCGGAAGGTCGGTGAGCTTTTCGAGGGTTGACCGGAAGAGGGGAGAGTTCTCGCGGACGTTGTGCAGCAGCCCCTCCTCCTCGTAGATGTCGAGGTTGGCGAGCGCGACGGCGGACGCCACCGGGTGCCCGGCGAACGTGTAGCCGTGGGGGAAGGACGTGTCTCCCGTCGCGAAGGGCTCGTAGATGCGGTCGCTGACGAGGGTGCCGCCCATCGGCACGTAGCCGCTCGTGACGGCCTTGGCGAAGGTGATCATGTCGGGCTGGTAGCCGTACGCGTCGCACGCGAAGTACTCCCCGATGCGGCCGAAGGCACAGATGACCTCGTCGGAGACCAGGAGCACGTCGTAGCGGTCGCAGATCTCGCGGACGCGCTGGAAGTACCCCGGGGGAGGCGGGAAGCAGCCGCCGGAGTTCTGCACCGGCTCGAGGAACACCGCGGCGACCGTCTCGGGGCCCTCGAACTGGATCATCTCCTCGATCCGGTCGGCGGCCCAGATGCCGAACTCCTCGGCGGTCTGCCCCGTGAAGCCCTGCTCGGCCGCGCGATAGAAGTTGGTGTTGGGCACGCGGAACCCGCCCGGCGTGACGGGCTCGAACATCGCCTTCATCCCGGGCAGGCCCGTGATCGCCAGGGCGCCGTGCGGCGTGCCGTGGTACGCGATGAACCGCGAGATCACCTTGTGCTTGAGGGGCTTTCCCTGGAGCTTCCAGTACTGCTTGGCGAGCTTGAACGCCGTCTCGACGGCCTCGCCGCCGCCGGTCGAGAAGAAGACGTGGTTGAGGTCGCCGGGGGCGAGGTCGGCCAGCCGATCGGCCAGCTCGATCGCCGCGGGGTGCGCGTACGACCAGATCGGGAAGAAGGCGAGCTGCTCGGCCTGGCGGGCGGCGGTCTCGGCGAGCACCCTCCGGCCGTGGCCCGCGTTGACGACGAACAGACCGGACAGTCCGTCGATGTACTTCTTGCCCGCCGCGTCCCAGATGTGGTGCCCTTCGCCGCGGACGATCACCGGAACGCCGCGCTCCATGGTCGACTGTCGTGAGAAGTGCATCCACAGGTGGTCCTTCGCCATCTGCTGGAGCTCTGCT
>JBMDWQ010000065.1:0-10931 GCA_048594675.1 Microbacterium sp.
CGACCGCGTCTGGCCTCGGGAGGATTGGCCCCGTATGCGATTCGAGGAGGGGCTCGTTCCCGGGGCGCAGGGCGGGCACGGGCCGGTCCGGTACGTGGTGGAGGCCGTCGACGCTCGCAGTGAGATCTCCTTCCGTTTCACGGGCCCGTCGGGTTTCATCGGCCGACACTCCTTCTCCCTTCATCCCTCGGGTGATTCGGCGGTGTTGCGGCACGAGATCGTGCTGCGCCCTCGGGGGTGGGCCCGCCTGTCGTGGCCGCTCTTCTTCCGACCGCTTCACGACGCGCTCATCGAAGAGGCGCTCGACAAGGTCGGGCGCGAACTCGGTTTCCCGCCCCGGGCTGCGTATCGCCGAAGCAGTTGGGTGCGATTCTTGAGGTGGTTGGTCCTTCGCTCGCCGAGGCGGTGACGCTGAACCGTTATTCGTCCTCATCGCGCTGATTCCACATCCGGGTCTGCGAATGTCGGTGCGACTCCTAGGATGAGCGCGTGACGAGGATGGACGACATCGCGGCGGTGTACCGCTATCCGTTCGAGTCGACATTTGACGACCGAGGACTTTCCCTCGCTGCCGACTCGAGCACGGGCTCTGCGCCCTTCTTTTCAGGGTTCGCGGAGCACCCTCGGGTGCTGGCGCAGGCGCTGCTGGTGCTGGGCCGTGTGTCGCGCACGCGATACTACGTCCCGCCGGGCATGCTCGCCCGGGTTCTCCGGGCTGCCGACCCCGTGGTGACGGTATCGCCGGACCTCGTTCGGTTCGAGGCGTTCAGCGCGTGTTGCGGTGTGTACGCGCGCCTGGATCTGGATGCGACGGGCCTCACGCGCGACTCCCGGAGACGCGGAGTGACCAACGTCGACATCAATCCACCGCTGCGCGCGGCGCTCGCCTCGTTGCGGCAGGGTGAACCCCTCCATCTCACCGTCTCCGCCGATGCGCTGGCCGTCCAGACCTGGGATGCTCACGTGACCGAAGAGCGAGTCGATCTTCCCCGTCGGTGGGTTCGTGCCTTCGCCGAGGCCCAGATGACTCTCGCCTCCCTGCACGAGCGCGTCCGCACCGACGCGACCGCAGCTCGCCACCTGATTCGCTCGCTGCCGCGCGCCACTCCCACGCGCTCAGCGGTCTGGGTGGTCCCCTCGCCCGGTCGCGGATTTCGCCTCGGCGTCCGGGCTGCAGCTTCGGGGGAGGGGGTCGTCATCGTGGGGCCCGAGCGGCTGCGCAGCATCGAACCGCTTCTTGCGCACGCGACGGGCGTTCGCGCCTTCGCCGCGGACTCTGCCGCGGAGGTGTCGGCCAGCGCGTGGGTTGTCGACCTTCCCGGCGGACGGTTCACGCTCGCGCTGAGCCCCGACAAGAGCAGGGGATTCTCGGGGGAAGGCAGTCTGCTCCACAGTCTGTTGACGGGGGGTATACAGCGCGACCTCGACGCCCGGAGGATCGACGATGCTCTCGATGCAGGCGACATCGTCGCGGCCAAGGACGCGCCGCTCGGTCTCTCGGCGGATCGCGCACAGGCGGCTCTCGCCGCGCTCGCGACGGCCGGGCGGCTCGGCTTCGATCTCGACGAGGGAGCCTTCTTCCATCGCCCGCTCCCGGTCGGCGCCCCCGCGCTCGACGACATCGAAGGGGCGCATCCGCGGCTCGTCGACGCTCGGGCCCTCGCCGCTGGAGGTGCGGTCACGCGCTCGGGCGCGGCGTACGTCGTCACGTCCGGCGACCAGACCTACACCGTGCGAGACCGGGGCGAGCGAGGGATGAGCTGCACGTGCGCGTGGTATGCCGCGCACGGGAGTAGCCGGGGCCCCTGCAAGCATGTCCTCGCCGCGCGAATCGTGGCGGACGCGTCGTGAGCTGGAAGCGCGCTCGGCGAGAGTCCTTTCCGCTGACACCGAGCCAGTTCTCGCGAATCATGGCGGAGGGGCTGGCGCGCGGTGACGTAGCGCTGGAGGAAGCGGTCCGTATCGCTGCGCGGGTGACAGAGGTCGACACCGATGTTGCGGACATGGCGAGGTGGCACACCGCGCCTTACAGCCAGGACCCCTTTCTCCTCCTTCGCCTCAGGGAGCTCGGCGGCACCGTGACGGTGCCGCACGACGACGATTACGTGCTGGCGATGGTCTCGTCGCTCGACGGGCTCCCCGGCTCCCGCCGGTTCCTGCTCACGTACGATCACGACCTCCGGGAGGCCGTGTTCTGGCGAATCTTCGAGGTCGAGGGGGGAGGCGAGGTCTCGCTCGCGAATGTCGATGCCTGGACCCACGAGACCTGGCAGCAGGAGATCTCGTCCCTCCTTGCCGAAGGGCTCCTGTCTCGCTCTCGATTGCTGCGATCCGCGCTGGATGCACTTGCCCGAGACTTCGGTGCGTACACCTCGGGGTGGTACTCCCGTTTCTACCGCTCGCTCGAGCCGACGGTCGAGGAGCTGGCCGAGCACGAGGGCCTGTTCCTGGGCCTGCTCTCTTCGCGGGTCACGGCGACCGTCTCCTTCGCGGTGTCATGCCTGAAACGCCTACATGCGGCTGGACGCGGAGACCTCGCCTCGCTGGTCGCTCATGCGCCACCGGGGGTGCTGTCGACCAAGGCGAATGCGCTCGCGCTGTTGACGTTCGCACGCGCCGCAATGGAAACGGACGCGGATATCGCGAGCGAGGATGCCGCCGCCATCGCCGTCGCCGCTCTCGAACACGCCCATCCCGATGTTCGACGGCGGGCGGAGCAGCTTCTCGAGGAGGCAGGCCGCCGGGACCTTCTTCCCGCGGCGCCCTCGATGGGCGAGATCCAGTTCCTGGGCGCGGAGGAGGCGCCGGCCCGTCGCGCCGACACGGCCGTTCGCCCGTGGCCTCGCGATGATGTCGTGGAGCATCTCGCGGCGGCACTTGCCGGCCACGCCGACGCTATCGAGTGCGAGCTGGCCCTCGCCGAACTTGCGAGGATCGAGGATCGTTCGCTCCTGGCGCCCCTGGCCAAGACCGCACGTCACTACGCGTGGGAGCCGACATCGGACCGTCGCGGAGCCGTCTCTCGGAGCGTGCTGGCCTTACTCGTTCTCGACGCTCTCGGAGAGCGTTACGCCCGGCGCCTGTGGGGAGGGAGCGGGAGAGAGCCGTTCATCGCCCGCGCTCGTGAAGTGAGCCGCGTGCTGCGCCGCGGTGCTCCGCGTGTTCTGCTGGCCACGCCGGACGAGCGAACGGGCTGGGTGCATCCGCACACGCTCGTCGACCGGCTCCTCCACCTCGACAGCGCGGAACTGCCGGTCCTGCGGGCCGATCACGTGTCGGCGCTCCTCCGTCTTTCGCACCAGGACCGCCCCGGCGCTCTCGAGCGGCTCCCGGATGCTCCCGCGCTCGCCGCCAATGAGGCAGCTTTCGACGCCGCGCGCTACGCGCTGGGCGGACCACGGCGCCCGATCGATCCGATCGACTGGTGGATCGCCGCGGCTCGGACGCACGACCCACTCGGTGACGACGCGCTCCTCATCGACGCCGGACACGATCACCCCGGCGCCGGGCGCCCGATCGAGGCCGTGGAGAGATGGCGCATCGCTCGCCCCACGTCGAATGACGGCTTCCGCCCCTATCCCTACCTCCGCGTGCACGCGGGGCCTCCGGCGTGGAGCGCGCTGCGCCCGACCTGCATCCCGAGCGGAGGTGATCGCTACGGGCGCTGGCAGCTGTCGACTGTTCTCTTCGGCGAGACGCTGTTCCCGCATGACGCCGACTCGGCGGCAGTGGTGGCGCTTCCGACGCTGCTCCACGGCCTCCAGTACGCCACCGAAGTGGATCAGATCGATGTGTTGAAGGGCCTCGCGAATCACCCCGGTCGCTGGGGCGCCTTGTCGTCGTCCGCGCTCGTGCTGGGGCTGGCGCAGAAGCCTCGGGAGACGCGGCTGCACGCTGCGGAGTTGTTCGCGACGGTCGTTCCGGATCGCGCGTCCGTCGAAGGTGTCGCGGCGGCTTTCGTGCGGCACGCTCCGGGGTGCGTGGCCACACGGTGGGCCGCTTCGCTCGCCGACGCTGCGGCGATCTCAGTGTCGGCAGAACGGGCGGTCGCGGACACGCTCGCTGCAACGCTTCCCCAGCTCTCTCGCACGCATCACGGCATCGACAAGCTCCTCGACCTGCTTGCCGAGCTCGCGGGGCGTCATTCGCGCCCGATCACGGCGCCCTCACTCCGGGCCTGGCTCGAGGGCTACTCGGGAGCGTCGCGAGCCGCGCGAGCCGCCGCCGCGCTCCTTGCCCGCACCTCCGGCTGACCATCGGTAGAGCACCTGTCCGGCGGTGACTGGCGCGCCGGCCGAGTGACAGCGAAATGCGACCCTCTCCAGCCCGCGAGTCGGCCGGACTTGCCGATCGCATGCGGGCCCGGGGACTGAGGCGATGCGGCCATCCGTCCCCTTTTGCCATCAAACGGCAATAGCCGTACACTTGGCGGCATAACTCATCACGTCTCGATGCCGAGGAGCACTTCCATGACCACTGACCGACCGGCCGCCCCCTCGCTCGATGACGATGTGATCCGCTATGCACGTGTGCTTCCCCTCGACGTCGTGCAGGCGAAGGGCTCGGGGCACGCCGGCACCGCGGTCGGTCTCACCCCCTTCCTGACGACGCTCTTCCAGGAGTATCTCCGCCACGACCCGAGCGACCCGCAGTGGCTGGGACGCGACCGATTCGTCCTCTCGGCCGGGCACACCAGCCTCTCGCTCTACCTCCAGCTGTACCTCCACGGCTACGGGCTCGAGATGGAGGATCTCCGCGCGGCCCGCACGCTCGACTCACAGACCCCCGGGCACCCCGAGTGGGGCCACACGCCGGGGGTTGAGACGACCACCGGCCCGCTCGGGCAGGGCATCGGCAATGCCGTGGGCATGGCGCTGGCCGCCCGTCGGGTGCGGGGCATGCTCGACCCCGATGGCACGCCGGGCCGAAGCCCGTTCGACCACCGCGTCTTCTGCCTGGCCTCCGACGGAGATCTCCAGGAGGGCATCAGTCACGAGGCCGCCGCGCTCGCCGGCGCCTGGGGGCTCGAGAACCTCATCCTCATCTGGGACGACAACGAGATCTCGATCGAAGGCGACACCGCGATCGCCACCGTCGAGCACACGGTCGACCGCATGGCTGCCTATGGCTGGCACACCCTCACGATCTCCGACGCCGAGTCGCGTGACGAGGTGCGCGCCGTGCTCGACGCAGCGATCGCACACCGCGGTGCCCCGGTGTTCATCCGGCTGCGCTCGCGCATCGGCCACCCCATGCCCACGCTCGGCGGAACGGCCAAGGCGCACTCCGGTGCCCCCGGTGCCGACGAGGTCGCAGCCACGAAGACCGCCCTGGGCCTCGATCCCGAGTCCTCGTTCGTCATGCCTGACGAGCTGCTCCGCCACTCGCGGTCTCGGGCCGCCGCGCGGGCCGAGGAGCTGCAGGCGACGTGGTCGCAGGGCTTCGCGTCGTGGCAGCGCGGCAATCCCGACGGTGCCGCGCTTCTCGAGCGGCTGCAGCGGCGCGAGTTCCCCGACGGATGGGACGCCGAACTGCCGGTGTTCGCCCCGGGCGAGAGCCTTGCCACGCGGATCGCGAGCGCGAAGACCCTCGCGGCCGCCGGTCGCGCCGTCGAAGAACTGTGGGGCGGTTCCGCCGATCTCGCCGAGACGAACGGCACGTGGTCGGCCGAGTTCCCCTCGATGCTTCGCCCTGGCCTGGTGAGCGAGGAATGGCCCGGCGACGAGTTCGGGCGCGTGCTCCACTTCGGGATCCGCGAGCATGCGATGGGTGCGGTGCTCAACGGCATCGCGTTGCACGGTCTCACCCGCGCCTTCGGAGCGACGTTCTTCGTCTTCTCCGACTACATGCGTCCCGCCGTCCGCCTCGCCGCGCTCATGGGGCTCCCGACCCTGTACGTCTGGACGCACGACTCGGTCGCGGTGGGGGAGGACGGTCCCACGCACGAGCCGGTCGAGCAGCTGTGGGCATCGCGCGCGATCCCGGGTCTGTCGGTCGTCCGACCGGGCGATGCCAATGAGACCGTGGCCGCCTACCGCCACATCTTCACGTCCGATGCCGGACCCACCGCCCTCGTTTTGAGCCGGCAGAACCTGCCGACCCTTCCCGGCACCGCTGAGGGCGCGGTCGCGCGCGGCGGATACGTCCTCGTCGACACTCCGGACCAGCCTGACGTGATCCTCATCGCCACCGGCTCGGAACTGCACCTCGCCGTCGAGGCCGCCGACGAACTGGCCGCCGAGGGTATCGCGGCACGCGTCGTGTCCATGCCGTGCGTCGAGTGGTTCGAGGCGCAGGACGCGGACTATCGTGAGAGCGTCCTCCCCTCTCCGGTCGCTGCGCGGGTCAGTGTCGAAGCGGGCATCGCGCAGGGGTGGTACCGCTATCTCGGAACGCACGGCGAAGCCGTCTCGGTGGAGGAGTTCGGCCTCTCGGGCAACGGCGCCGAAGTGCTCCGTCGCCGGGGCATCACCCGCGAAGCGGTCGTCGCCGCGGCCCGCCGCTCCCTCCACGCCACCCGCTGAACCTCCACGAAAGGCACCTGAAATGAACGCGCACGATATCGCCGGAATGATCGATCACACTCTCCTCAAGCCCGAGGCCACCCACGCCGATGTGGTAGCCCTCGTGGAAGAGGCGGTGGCCCTCGGCACCTACTCGGTGTGCGTGTCGCCGAACATGCTGCCGGTCACCGTTCCCGAGGGAAGCGGCCTCAAGGTCGCCGTCGTCTGCGGATTCCCCAGCGGCGCCCACGACTCCCGCGTCAAGGCCGCCGAGGCGGCGCTCGCCGCGGAGAACGGGGCCGACGAGATCGACATGGTCATCAGCGTCGGCGCGGCGATCGAGGGCGACTTCGCTCGCGTCGAAGCCGACATCGCCGCCGTCCGTGAGGCCGCGCCGCACCCCGTGCTGCTCAAGGTGATCATCGAGTCGGCGGCGCTGGATGACACCCAGATCGTCGAGGTGTGCCGTGCGGCGGAGCGCGCGGGCGCCGACTTCGTCAAGACGTCCACCGGGTTCCACCCCGCCGGCGGTGCGAGCGTCCACGCTGTCGCACTCATGGCGCAGACGGTCGGTGGCCGCCTCGGCGTCAAGGCCTCGGGCGGTGTTCGCACGCTCGCCGACGCGCAGGCCATGATCGACGCGGGTGCCACCCGGCTCGGAGTCTCCGGCACGCGGGCTCTCCTGGCGGGCGAGCAGCGCGCGGGCGGCGCGTACTGAGTCGCCACGGCGGCTCGCTAGGCTGACGCCGCGAGGAGACAGATGCCTGAGAATGCCGAGTCCCCGAGGTCGTCGACCGAACGGGCCCAGCGGGGTTCGTTCGGGCCGGGAGCCCTCCTGCAGATGATCCGCAGCGCCCCGGTGTGGACGCGGGCCGAGCTCGTGCGTCAGTCCAGCCTCGGGCGGACGGCGGTGGCCGAGCGCATCGATCTCCTCGTGGATGCGGGGCTGGTGCGCATCAACCCGCAGGCGACCTCCACGGGAGGGCGACCGGCGGAGACCTACTCGTTCCACGCCGACGAGGGCCGTCTCCTCGTCGCCGATATCGGAGGACGCCACACCCGCCTGGGGATCACCGACCTCGCCGGCCGGCTCATCGCCTCGGCCGAGGCCGACCTCGACAGCGATCAGGGCGCCGCCGTCGTGATGACCGAGGTGGTGGAACGGCTCGACCGGCTCACCCACGAGGTCGGTTTCGATCGCACCCGGCTCCGCGGTATCGGAGTCGGCGTCCCCGGGCCGGTCGACCAGGGCACCATGCAGCGCGCCTATCTTCCCGGTTGGGAGGGGGAGTCGATCCCGACCTACTTCGCCAAGCCCTTTCCCGGTCTTCCCGTGCTCGTGGACAAAGACGCCAACATCCTGGCGCGGGGCGAGCAGGCTCGCGATCCTGAGGGGTTTCGCAACACCATCGTCCTGAAGGTGGGGATGGGGGTCAGCTGTGGCGTGATCGTCGACGGCCGGGTGCTCCACGGTGCTCAGGGGGCTGCGGCCGACATCGGTCACCTTCCCGCGCCCGAGCGCGGCGTCCCCTGCCGCTGCGGGATGATCGGTTGCCCCGACGCGGTCGCGAGCGGCCGCGCCATCGAGACGGCATTGCGCGCGTCGGGTCGCGACGTGCGCACGAGCCGGCAGATCGTCGATCTCGTGCGCGGGAACGACCCGGAGGTGCTCGCGCTCGTCCGGCAGGCGGGGCGCGACCTCGGGTCGTCGCTGGGTGTGCTGTGCGCCGTGGTCAATCCGTCGGTCATCGTCGTGGGCGGAAACCTCGCCGAGTCGCCGGAACCGCTCTTGGCAGGCATCCGCGAGACCATCTACCGCGACTTCCCGCCCAGCCTCACCCGCGGCATCACGATCGTGCCGAGCGCCATCGGCGCAGAGGCGGGTCTTGCCGGTGCAGCGCAGCTCGCGGTGGACGAGATCCTGCGACCCGATAACATCGATGCGCTGATCGCTCGGCGGCGCTGAAGCCGTCCATCCCACCCCTTTTTAGTTGCCGCAGACCGGTGATTCCTTACACACGGCTTCTGCCGGCCTTCCGGGCGGTTACAGTTAGCGGAGTACCCACCCCCAGTTTTCCCCCTGGACCGCACGGAGCCGCAACGTGAAAGACGCACGTTTTCAGACGGCTGCGTCGAGGGAGGAAGTGTTCCGCGTCATGTTCGAGACGCATTACAAGCGGGTCGTGCGGTACGCCGAATCGGTACTGGCCGATGCCGCCGCAGCCGAAGACGTGGCGTCGGAGGTCTTCAAGATCGCGTGGCAGAAGTTCGACCCGCAGGATCCCTTCGGTCTGCCGTGGCTCATCCGCACAGCGATGAACCGGTCGCATGATGTCGTGCGCTCCCGCTATCGCCGGAGTGCGGCCGTCGCCGTCCTTTCGCACACCCGCGAAGACGACGCCGAAAGCGCCCTGGGCGACCTCGAACGGCTCGCCGTGCACGAAGCGATGCAGAAGCTCGCTCCCAAAGATCGTCAGGTGCTGGAACTGACGTATTGGACGCAGCTCAGCGCGGGGGAGATCGCGCAGGTGCTGAAAATGCGGGAAGCGGCCGTATGGACGCGATTGCACCGCGCGCGCAGCCGCATGCGTGAACTTCTGGTCGACGAAGGGGCGGAGGTGCGATGAACGACGAAGAACTCGAACGGCGCCTTCGCGACGCCGATCCGTCCCGCGCCTTCGCGCCCATCCCTGCCGAGCGCCAAAGGGCGACCCTCGAGCGCATCATGGCGGAGACGCCCGCGCCCGCCCGACGCTCACGGGCAGCGCGGGTACGGGCAGCCTGGATCGCGGTGCCGGCCGCCCTGGCAGCTCTCGCGGTCGCGGCGGTGGCGTTCCTCAATCCGTTCACCGCCCCGGTCGCCGCCGCGTACGGACCGGCGCCGCTGACGTACACCGCGATCGACAAGAGCCTCGCCGAGGTCGTCGCCGAGGCCAAGGCGCGGCTGGCAGACTCGCCCGGACCTGCGACCACGGAGCGCCGCTCCGATACGGTGTCATGGTCGCTGACGCTCAGTTCTGACGGCGAAGCGGAGCCGACCGTGTACATCGAGCCGCTCGAGCGCGAGTTCGTGTGGTCGGAGGATCTCTCCGCGACGCAGATCTTCCGAACCGGTGCACCCTTCCTCAGCTCTTCGGGTCTTCCGGCGACGCCGCCGAACGCGAAGCCGCCGGGCACCCTCATCGATGAGCTGACGTGGGAGCCGGGAACCTACTCACCCGCGACGCCCGGTGCGGAAGACTTGGACGCGCAGTTCGCCGACGACCTGCTCCAGCTCTACATCGAGTACGGGTCGGGATTCTCGGGACAGGCGCTTACCGCTGTTCCCGATCTCTTCTCGGAGTTCACGATGACCAATGCGCAGCACGCGGACATCCTGCAGGCCCTGCTCTCCGTCCCAGACATCGACGTCCTCGGTGTGACGACCGATCGCGAAGGTCGAGAGGTGA
This sequence comes from Microbacterium sp., assembly GCA_048594675.1. Lineage (GTDB taxonomy): Bacteria > Actinomycetota > Actinomycetes > Actinomycetales > Microbacteriaceae > Microbacterium. Next base: position 9,953 of record JBMDWQ010000065.1, read on the forward strand.
TCGGCGTGACGGCGGAGGCGATGGGCGATCAGTCGGCCACCCTCCTGATCAGTACCCGCACCGGACGTATTGTCGGCTACGAGATGTCGGTGACGGGTCCGGGATCCCCTCTCCCTGTGCCCGTGGGCACCGTCGCCTCTTACTCTCTCTGGCCGGACACGAAATGAACACTCTCTCCCGAAATCTCACCAAGCTCGCGACCGCGCTCGGCGTCGCGGCCTTACTCACGCTGTCGGCCGCTCCCACTCCTGCCGCCCGCGCTGATGTCGCGCTCGTCCATCCCGAGGTCGCCTACGCGCTACTGGCGGAACCCGGGGGCGTCGCGACCTCGTGGAGCACGGCCGAGTGGCCGGCGCTCGACATGACGCTGACGGTCTCCGGCGTCGGCGCCCGTTCGGTGGGCAGCTGCGCCACGGGCGCGGTCTGCGCCTACTCCCAGGCGTCGCAGGGCGGCACCAAGCTGGAGTGGACCAGCTGCGGCTCGAAGTCGACAGCGGCGCTCGCCACGGTCGGCTCGAGCGCGAACGCGCGATCGAGCGGCACGCTGCAGGCGCGTCAGGGAACGACCGTGCGGGCCTCCGCGACGGCGGGAAACGCGGCCAATGTGCCGATCGCCTACCGGTCGCTGATCACGAACGTCTACTGCTGACGCGACTCAGCCGCCCTGCGGGCGCCAGGTGGCCGGTGGTGCGGGAGGTGCGCCGTAGCCGGGCCGGGGTGTGATCTGCGCGCCGGTCTCGCGCATCGCCAGGATCACCCCGTTCTTCACGGCCGTGCGCATGATCAGATAGCCGATCCAGAGCATCAGTCCGATCAGGCCGAGATAGATCACGAGCGCGAGGATCATGAAGCCGAATCCGATGCCCGCGAACACTCCAGGGTCGATCGGGTTGGAGGTGAGGATGTGCATGTTCGTATCCCTTCCTGCACAACGGTGGCCCCATGCTAGTGGCGCACTCCTGCGGTGAGAGGGCGCACG
>JBMDWQ010000066.1:0-9136 GCA_048594675.1 Microbacterium sp.
GTGGCAGGTGCCGCTCCTCACGCTGCCGCGGGCACAGTTCCTCCTCATGTCGGCGACGCTCGGCGACGTGTCGACGATCGCCGCGGATCTCTCGCGGCGCACCGGTCGCGAGACCGCCCTCGTCACGGGCGTCGACCGCCCGGTCCCGCTCACTTACTCCTACGAGCGCCGACCCGTGCACGATGTCCTCGAGAACCTCCTCGATCCCACCGTCGGCGGCGGCTCGGAAGCGCCCGTCTACATCGTGCACTTCTCGCAGGCCGCCGCGCTCGAGCGCGCCCAGGCGCTCACGAGCGCCAAGGTCGCCAGCCGTGAGCAGCGCGATGCGATCGCAGCCGAGATCGGCGACTTCCGCTTCACCACGGGGTTCGGCAAGACGCTGTCGCGCCTCGTGAGATCGGGGATCGGCGTGCACCACGCCGGCATGCTGCCGCGGTATCGACGGCTCGTCGAGACCCTGGCGCAGAAGGGACTGCTGCGGGTCATCTGCGGCACCGACACCCTGGGCGTCGGGATCAACGTGCCGATCCGCACCGTGCTCATCACGGCCCTCGCCAAGTACGACGGCACGAAGATGCGCCAGCTCACGGCGCGGGAGTTCCACCAGATCGCCGGCCGCGCGGGCCGGGCGGGCTTCGACGTGCACGGCACGGTGGTGGTGATGGCGCCGGACTGGGAGATCGAGAACGCGGTCGCCCTCGCGAAGGCGGCCGGCGACGCCGGCAAGCGCAAGAAGATCGTGCGCAAGAAGGCGCCGTCCGGCGTCGTCAACTGGGGGGAAGGGTCCTTCACGCGTCTCGTGGAGGCCGCGCCGGAGCCCCTCGAGCCTCACCTGCAGCTCACGGCAGCCATGCTCATCAACGTCATCGGGCGTGGCGGCGACGTCTTCGCCAACGTCCGGGCCCTCGTCTTCGACAACCACCAGTCGCGGGCGCGGCAGTACGAGCTCGCGCGGCGCGCGCTCGCCATCTTCCGCACCCTCGTGGCCGCGGGGATCGTCGTGGCCGACGACGATGGCATCCGCCTGACGGTCGACCTGCAGCCGAACTTCGCGCTCAACCAACCGCTGTCCCCGTTCGCGCTCGCCGCCATCGAGCTGCTGGATCCCTCGCCATCGGACGGCTCCGGCATCGGCACCGGCCACTACGCGCTCGACGTCGTCAGCGTGATCGAGGCGACCCTCGACGACCCGCGCGCGATCCTGAACCAGCAGGAGTATCGCGCGCGGGGAGAGGCCGTCGCGGCCATGAAGCAGGACGGTGTGGAGTACGAGGAGCGGATGGCGCTCCTCGAGGAGGTCACGTGGCCGAAGCCCCTCGCCGATCTGCTCGCGCAGGCCTACGAGACCTTCGCATCGAGCCAGCCCTGGGTACGGGACTTCTCGCTCCGCCCCAAGTCTGTCGTGCGCGACATGTTCGAGCGGGCCATGTCGTTCGGAGAATACGTCTCCTTCTACCAGCTCGGCCGGAGTGAGGGGCTGGTCCTGCGCTACCTCAGCGACGCCTATCGAGCGGTGCGCCAGACGGTGCCCGCCGAAGCCCGCACCGACGAGCTCATGGACATCGTGGAATGGCTGGGTGAGCTCGTGCGCCAGGTCGACTCGAGCCTCGTCGACGAGTGGAACAGCCTCATCCAACCCACGGCCGAGCCCGACGCCCCGGTCGTCCCGCCGGCGCCGCCGTCCATCCTCGCCAATCGGCGGGCGTTCACGGTGCTCGTCCGCAACGAGCTCTTCCGGAGGATCCAGCTGGCCGCCCGCCAGGACGACGAGGCGCTGGTGGAGCTCGATCCCGAGGTCGACTGGCCGGCGGCGCTCGACCGCTACTACGACGAACACGACGAGATCCTCACCGGCGGGGCGGCGCGGTCGCCATCGCTGATCCGCATCGACGAGGATGCCCCCGCAGGCATATGGCGCGTCGAGCAGACGATCGACGATCCGGCGGGGGACCACGACTGGCGTGTCCGTGCCGAGGTCGACCTCGCCGCATCGGTCGAGGAAGGCACCGCCGTGGTCACGGTGACCGAGGTCGTCCGGCTCTGAGGCCGTCACGGTGCTCAGCTTCGGAGGGATCGTCTGAATCCGCTGCTGGACACTGACATCAAGTGGGCTATACCATCTGAAAAATTGGTATAGCCCACTTCGAGAGCGAGGAACTCATGGACGTCGTCGTCGATGTCGTCGAGACGATCACCGCGAACCTGTTCAGCCAGGTCGCGATCCTGATCGGCATCATCGCGCTGATCGGCCTCGTGCTGCAGCGCAAGCCCGTCGAGGAGGTGATCGCCGGTTCGCTCCGCGCCACGATCGGCGTGGTGATCCTCAACATCGGCGTGGACATCTTCGTGGGCGGACTGGTCAGCTTCCAGGCGATCGTCTCCTCCGCGATGGGCCTGGAGCCGCCGGCGGCCACATCGTCGCTGGCGGAGTTCACCGCCGGTGCGGGATCGGTCGTGCCGCTGATCATCGCCGGCGGTTTCGTCGTCCACCTGGTGATCGTGCGGATCTTCCCCGCCGCGCGCTACGTTTACCTCACCGGGCATCTCATGTACTGGATGGCGGTCGTCATCGCGGCCAGCCTCGTGGCCGCGTTCGGCGACGTCGACCGCTGGGTGCTCGCCGGCGCCGGTGCCCTCATCATCGCGTGCTACTGGACGCTGCAGCCCCTGTGGACCGACCCGCTCATGCGCAAGGTCATGGGCGACGGTGAGGTCGGCCTCGCGCACACGACATCGACGCTCGCGGTCGCGGCCGGCTACGGGGCCCGCGCCCTGCGTCTGGGCGACCCCGTGCGCCACGACAGCGAGAACCTGCGGCTTCCGAAGTCGCTCTCCTTCTTCAAGGACATCAACGTGTCGACCGCGTTCGTGATCGGCGTCATCATGCTCATCGCGATCGGCTTCGCCGACCACGCGGTCGTCGAGGCACAGATGGCGGGATCGACCGTCGCCCCGTGGGTGTGGGGACTGCTCCAGGCGCTCCGCTTCGCCGCCGGCATCGCGATCCTGCTCTTCGGCGTGCGCATGTTCCTCGCCGAGATCGTGCCGGCCTTCCGCGGTCTGTCCGAGAAGGCGCTCCCCGGTGCCAAGCCGGCCCTCGACATCCCCGTGACCTTCACCAAGGCCCCCACCGCGGTCATGCTCGGATTCCTCGCCTCCACCGTCGTCTTCCTCGTGCTCATGGGGGTGTTCGCCCTGGCCGGCTGGTTCGTGCTCGTTCCGCCGATGATCATGCTGTTCTTCGGAGGCGGCGCCGGCGGTGTGTTCGGCAACGCCGTCGCCGGCTGGCGGGGCGCGGTCTTCGGTGGCGTGCTCAACGGCGTTCTTCTCGCCTTCGGGCAGTGGATCTCGTGGCAGCTGTACGCGGGCACCGCTCCGGAGCTGGCAACGCTCGCCGACCCGGACTGGTTCGCCGTGGGCTGGGTGATCACGGGCCTCGGCTCGCTGTTCGCGCCGCTCGGGGTCGGCGGGGTGTGGCTGATCGCCGCCATCGCCGTCGTCGTGTCCTCTGTCGTGCTGATCGTCCTCGGTCGCCGTCAGCGCTCCCGGATCGGGGCCAGTGCGGCCGACCAGGTGGTCGTGACCACGCCGGCGCCCGTGGCCGCTTCGGCCGTGGCCGGGGTCGCGGAAGGTGCGCCGATCGCGACGGCCGCCGGTGCCGCCGCGCGTCCGACGCCGCTGACCGTGCTGGCCGTGTGCGGCGCGGGCATGGGGTCGAGCCTCATCCTCCGCACGACGGCGGAGAAGGCGTTCGCCCAGCTGGGGGTGGAGATCTCCATCTCCCACACCGACGTCAGCTCCGCGCGCGGTCAGCGTCCCGACGTCGTGCTTGCCCAGCCGACCTATCTGGGTGAGCTCGGTGATCTCGCCCCCGTGATGGTGCCCGTCACGAGCTTCATCGACACCAACCACGTGCGCGAGCGGCTCTCGGAAGGGCTCGCCGAGAAGGGCTGGCTGTGATGCACGACCTCGCACGCTACGTCGACGAGGTGCTCGAGGCCAACCGCGACGCGATCGCCGGGTGCGCCGACGTCGTGGTGGCCACCGGCCGGGAGGGGGGACTCCTCTACCCGGCCGGGGCGGGCCACTCGCTGGCCGCCGTCCTGGAGACCTTCTTCCGTGCGGGTGGACTCGCCTACGTCCGTCCGCTGTGGAGCGAAGCGATCCTGCCGCTGCGCGGCGCGCGCGCGTCGACGACCGGCGAACGCATCCCGGGCAAAGGTCGCGCGGTCGCCGAGAAGGCGGGCATCACGTCCGCCGACACCGTGATCGTCTTCTCCAACTCCGGGATCAACCCCTATCCGGTCGAGATCGCCGAAGTGGCTCGGGAGGCGGGAGCCACGGTGGTCGCCTTCACCTCGCGGCAGGCGAGCGCGGCCAGCTCCCTGCGGGCGCGGCATCGTCTCGCCGACATCGCCGACATCGTGCTCGACACGCGCGTTCCCCCGGGCGACGTTACGTGGCCTCGGGAAGCGCCGGTCACCTCGCCGGTGTCGAGCCTGGCCACGACGGCGCTGTGGACGGCGGTCCTGCGGGGCGTCTACGACCGGTGGCCCGATGCGCCGCGGTGGCGCAGTGCGAACGTTCCCGGCACGGACGCCGACAACGCGACCGTGCTCGCCGCCTTCGCCTCCCGCATCCCCGAGCTGTAAGGCTCCGCCGCGCGGCGCTGGGCTACTGTTCGGCGCCGCGTGGCGACCCTGCGCCCCGGGTGCGCTCGGTGTGCCGCGTGCGCAGGGCGCTGGCGGGCACCTGCTCGCCGGCGCTCGCCGGCGCGATCGCCGCCGACAGCTCGAACCTGTCGCCGGGGTAGATGCTGGTCGTGCGCTCGATGACCTCCCCGTGTGACATCGACGTGCGGACGAGCTCGAGCACGGCCGCCCCCGGTTCGATGCCGAGAAGACCGGCGTCGTCGGAGGTGGCACTGCCGGCCCGGATCGTCTGGGTGCCCCCGTCGAACCGCAGGCCGTACTCGCGCTCCAACGCCGTGTAGAGCGACTCGTTCGCGAGGTCCAGCCGGTCGATACCGGGAACGGCCGATGCCCGCAGATGCGTCCGCTCGATCGCGAACGGCATGTCGTCGGCCAGCCTCACTCGAACGAGGCGGAACAGGGCCGCGTGCCGGTCGAGGCCGAAGTGTGCCGCCAACTGCTCGTCGGCGCGGACGACCCCGTGTTCGCGCACGCGCGACGAGGGCTTCAGCCCACGCGCACGCATGTCCTCGGTGAAGCTCGTCAGCCGCAGGGGCAGCGTGACGGCCGGCCGCGACACGAACGATCCCTTGCCCACGATCCGCTGCAGGTATCCGTCCCGTTCCAGCATGTCCAGCGCGCGTCGTGCCGTCATGCGGGAGACTCCTGCGCGCTCTGCGAGAACCCGTTCGCTGGGGACCGGAGCGCCCACCGGCTGGGTGTCGACGAGGTGCCGCAACTCCTCCACGAGAAGCTGGTACTTGGGCACATCGGACATCCGTCGAGTCTCCCACACCCGGCCGAGACGCCCCACGGAGGACGGCGAGGGGTGGCATCGCGCGGAGGTGCCGTCCACAATGGGGCGATGGCCACCCACCTCGCGTTCTTGCGCGCGATCAACCTCGGCGCGACGCGGGTCTTCCCGAAGACGGACATCCAGCGGGTGGTCGCGGAGACGGGCTTCGAATCCGTCGAGACCCACATCAACACCGGGAACGTCCGCTTCGACACCCGCATGCGATCGCGGGCGCGGATCGAGAGCGTGCTGGAGCGGGCGTTCGCGGCCGATCGGGGGTTCGAGGTGCCGACCATCGTGTTCACGACGTCCGAGTTCGCCGAGGTGGCGAGGGAGGCGGAGCGCCTGAACGGCGCCTATCCCGGTCTCGCGCGGCACTACGTGTACCTCCTCAAAGACGAGCCCACGGCCGACGAGATCGCCCAGATCGAGTCGTTCTCGGGTGCGAAGGGCGACATGGTGGTGACCGGACGCGCCGTCCATGCCCTGCTGAGGCCGGGGTACCAGGACGGCCAGGTCGATCCGCTGGGTGTCGTCAAGCGGCTCGGTGTCGCGACCAACCGCACCCGCACCGTCGTGCAGGCCATCGCCCAGAAGTGGTGCTGACGGCAGGCACCGTCCCGACAGGCCGGTCCTGTCCGCCGCGCCGGCCTGTCGGAGGGCGCGGCTAGGGTGGTGCGGGTGAGTGACGGCGACTGGAGCAACGACCCCTACGCCGACCTCGTGTGGGATCCCGACGACGCGCCGCCGCCCCCCGATCCCGACGCACCGCTTCCTCCCGACCCGGCGTTCGACGGATACGCCGGCGCCCTCGCGCGGGCGACCCGAGCAGACGCTTCGCCGGTCTCGGCTGCGGTCCTGGAGCTCCCGCGTCTCGACCGCACCGGTCACGATCCCCGCGCCGTGCTCAAAGACGTGTTCGGGTACGACGACTTCCGCGGTGACCAGGCCGACATCGTCGCGCATGTGGTGGGAGGAGGAGACGCGGTCGTCCTCATGCCCACCGGCGGCGGCAAGTCCATCACCTATCAGGTTCCGGCGCTGGTGCGGCCGGGCACCGGACTCGTGGTCAGCCCGCTCATCGCGCTGATGCACGATCAGGTCGACGCCCTCGTCGCGAACGGCGTGCGCGCCGCCTACCTCAACTCCACCCAGACGGCGGGGGAGCGTGCGGGTGTCGAGCGCGCCTTCCTCGACGATGAGCTCGACCTTCTCTACGTCGCACCCGAACGGCTGAGCGTGCCGGCCACCACGGCGCTCCTCCAGCGGGGCCGGCTGAGCGTCATCGCGATCGACGAGGCGCACTGTGTGAGTCAGTGGGGCCACGACTTCCGCCCCGACTACCTCGCGCTGGGCGACCTCGGGGAACGATTCCCCGGGGTTCCGCGGATGGCCCTCACCGCCACCGCCACCCGTGCCACGCACAAGGAGCTCACCGAGAGGCTGCGGCTGCCCCGGGCACGGCATTTCGTCGCGAGCTTCGACCGGCCCAACATCCAGTACCGCATCGAGCCGAAGGTCGACCCGCGCCGTCAGCTCGCCGCCTTCGTCCGAGCCCAGTCGGGTGCGGCGGGGATCGTCTACGCGCTCAGCCGAAAGTCCGTCGAGCAGACCGCGGAGTACCTGCGCACCGCCGGCATCGACGCCTTGCCCTATCACGCCGGGCTCCCGGCGGAGATGCGGGCGGCGCACCAATCGCGCTTCCTCCGCGACGAGGGCGTCGTCATCGTCGCGACGATCGCCTTCGGCATGGGGATCGACAAGCCCGACGTGCGATTCGTCGCCCACATCGATCTGCCCAAATCGGTCGAGGGCTACTACCAGGAGACCGGTCGAGCCGGTCGAGACGGAGAGCCGGCCGTGGCGTGGATGGCCTACGGCCTCGGCGACGTCGTTCAGCAGCGACGTCTCATCGATCAGTCTCCCGGTGACCGGGCGTTCAAGATGCGCCTCGGGCAGCACCTCGACGCCATGCTGGCCCTGTGCGAGACCGTCGCCTGCCGCAGGCAGAACCTCCTCGCCTACTTCGGGCAGGAGTCCTCACCGTGTGGCAACTGCGACACGTGCCTCGAAGCACCCGAGACCTGGGACGGCCTGGTGCCGTCGCAGAAGCTGCTCTCCACGATCGTCCGCCTCCAGCGGGAACGGGGGCAGGCCTTCGGGGCGGGGCACCTCGTCGACATCCTTCGCGGCGCGTCGACGGAGCGCATCGTGCAGCAGGGGCACGACCGGCTGGCGACGTACGGGATCGGCGCCGACCTGAGCGATCAGGACTGGCGCTCGGTCATCCGCCAGCTCCTCGCCCGGGGCATCTTGGCCGCGCAAGGCGAGTACGGCACGCTCGCGGTGGGACCCGAAGGCGGTGCGGTGCTGCGCGGGGAGCAGTCGGTGCCGCTCCGACGTGACGTTCTGGGGCGGGCGAACACGACCCGGATCCGCAAGTCCAGCGCGCCGGAGAACGTGGCCGCGGGCGACCGCGACCTCTTCGAGGCGTTGCGCGCGTGGCGAGCCGAGCAGGCGCGGGAGCAGGGTGTGCCCGCCTACATCGTCTTCGGCGACGCGACCCTGCGCGCCCTGGCCGACAAGCGCCCGCGCACGATCGACGATCTGAGCGGCATCACCGGCCTCGGCGCGAAGAAGCGAGAGGCGTACGGCGAGGCCGTTCTCGCCGTCATCGCCGCGACCGCCTGATCCGCCGCGCCCCACCCTCCCCGCTCCCACCCTCCGCCCCGCCCCTCCGTCCCGTGCACAACGGCGGATGCGCGCGGTGACGCGCCGCGCCTGCGCAGCCCGGGCCCGGCGTGTCGCGCCCGCCGTCCGCCGTTGTGCTCGTCACTGCACTGCACTGCACTGCACTGCACTGCACTGCACTGCACTGCACTGCACTGCACTGCCCCGCCCCGCTCGGTTGCGTGAGACTGGGTGTCATCAGGGATGAGTGTGGGTTCCACACAATCGCGCGGGGGGACGGAGCGCGTGGCTCTTGTGCCCGAGGGCCAATGCGTTTGCCGCCACCTTGTGTCACACCTACCGTCGAGACTGACCTTTTCTGTCCTCCGCTGTCGAGAGGAATGCGATGACCGACGCTGCCGTCCGTTCGAAGAAGCCCGCGACCAACAAGCGCACGCCTGCGGGTGGTGCTCCGACCGCCGCGCATACCGCCGACGAGGCGCACGAGCCCCGCATCGATGTGCCCGCCGTCACCGACGCGCTCCTGGGCACGTGGGCCGAGACCCGCCGCACGGCGCGCGAGATGATCAAGGACCCCGCCTTTTGGCGCGTCGAGGGTCAGTCGATGGCCGAACATCGGGAACGCGTGCTCGGCCAGCTCCGTCTCCTCGTCGAGAACGACGGATCGCGTCGCGCCTTCCCCGAGGAGTACGGCGGTCTGGGCGACAACGGCGCCAACCTCGCCGGGTTCATGGAGCTGGTGCTCGCCGACCCCAGCCTGCAGATCAAGTCGGGCGTCCAGTGGGGGCTGTTCGGCTCGGCGATCTACCAGCTCGGGACGAAGCCCCATCACGACGCGTGGCTTCGCGATGTGATCTCGCTCGATCTGCCGGGTGCTTTCGCGATGACCGAGACGGGGCACGGATCCGACGTCGCCGCGATCGGCACCACGGCCACCTACGACCCCGATACCGAGGAG
>JBMDWQ010000067.1:0-21169 GCA_048594675.1 Microbacterium sp.
CTCGTCTGGGTGCGTCAATGAACGGTTGTCCATACGAACTGATATCCCGTGTTCCTTATCTTGCCAGACCACTGGCGACACGCCAGGGGTTGACAGGTGGGAGAATGGTGAGCATGCCCATCCACACCGCAGTCGCGACGATCCACACCAACCACGGCGACATCGTCGTCAACCTCTTCGGAGACCACGCACCGCGGACCGTGAAGAACTTCACCGGTCTCGCCGACGGCACGCAGGAGTGGACCCACCCCGCCACGGGCAAGCCCGGTGAGGGACCGCTGTACACCGACGTCGTCTTCCACCGCATCATCCCGAACTTCATGATCCAGGGCGGCGACCCGCTCGGGCAGGGCGTCGGCGGCCCCGGCTACACGTTCAACGACGAGATCCACCCCGAGCTCACCTTCGGTTCCCCGTACCTGCTTGCCATGGCCAACGCTGGTCTTCGCCGCAACGCCATCACCGGCCAGGCGGAGGGCACGAACGGTTCGCAGTTCTTCATCACGACCGACCCCACTCCGTGGCTCAACGGCAAGCACACGATCTTCGGAGAGGTCGCCGACGACGCGTCGCGTGCCGTGGTCGACGCCATCTCCGCCGTGCCCACCGGCCCCGGAGACCGCCCCGTCGAGCCGGTCGTGATCTCCTCGATCGACGTCGTCGCGGCCTGACCCGCCGCAGCCGCGCTCCCTTCGCGTGACCAACGCCGACCTCCGGGCCAACCCCGACAACTTCTGCTATCGGCACCCCGACCGGCAGAGCTTCGTGCTGTGCCAGCGCTGCACCCGCACGATCTGCCCCGAGTGCCAGACGCAGATGCCCGTCGGGGTCATCTGCCCGGAGTGTCTGCGCGAGCAGCAGAAGAACGTGAAGGCCACCCGTCCCTCGCGCGGCACACGTGCGGTGCGGGCGATGCGTCGCTCCGACGGGACGCCCGTCGTCACCTACGCGATCGTCGCCCTCACCTCACTCCTCTACCTCGTGAGCCTGATCCCCCGGGTGGGCGGCCAGATCGAGTGGTGGCTCGCGTTCAACAGTGTGTTCGTGCTGCCCGGACCCGACCTGCAGCCGTGGCGCCTGCTGACGGTGACACTCGTGCACGCGAGCATCTGGCACGTCGCCTTGAACATGCTCGCGTTGTGGGCGCTCGGTCGCAGCCTCGAACCCCTCCTCGGACGGTGGCGGTTCACCGCGCTGTACCTGCTGAGCGCCCTCGGTGGCTCGGTCCTCGTCGCTCTCTTGGCACCCGCAACATGGGTGGTCGGGGCATCTGGGGCGGTCTGGGGTCTCCTGGGTGCGATGTTCGTCATCGGTCGGCACCTGGGCGCGAACGTCACGGCGATCGCGGTGCTTCTGGGACTGAACCTCGTGATCACCTTCCTGCCCGGATCGAACATCTCGTGGCAGGCGCACATCGGCGGCGGCCTGGTCGGCGCCCTCGTCGGCGTGATCTTCGCGCGCACGCGCGCGATCCGTCAGCAGCGCACGCAGAAGCTGCTGCTGGGGGCGACAGGAGTCGGACTGCTGGCGCTTCTCGCCATCCCCGCTCTGCTCTACGTCTGACCGAGTCCGAGCGGGGTTATCCACAGTTTCATCCACAGATGGGGATGAATTACACCGGTGTCATTCACACCTGTGGAACCGCCTGTGGAGGGCGGCGGGGCGCGGGGATCCGGTCAGCGCCAGCGCGTGGTCATCAAGAAGCCGACGAACGCGATCCCGAAGCCGATGACGAGGTTCCACCCACCCGCGCCGGGGATGGGGAACTGGTTCGACCCGCTGAGGTAATACACGATCACCCACACGAGGCCGATGATCATGAGTCCGAGCATGATCGGCTTGAACCACACCGGATTGGGTGCCTGCTCGCCGTCGCGCTGCTCGACGATCGGGTCTTCGTCGTTGCCTGAACGTGCCATGCGACGATCCTATCGTCAGGTGATGTTCAGCACATGGTGTGGCACAATCGCGGGTGTGGGGGAAGTAAGCGGAGTTTCGTCGCGCGCGCGGAGGCCTCGGCGGCGGGTGACGTTCGTCAGTGTGCTCGGCGAACTGCTGATCACGGCGGGGATCGTGGCGCTGCTGTACGTGTCGTGGCAGATGTGGATCGGTGACTGGATCATCGGGTCGCAGAAGCAGGCCGAGGCCGATGACCTCGTGACCTCGTGGGCTCAGGAGTACCAGGCCGACCCGAGTCCGCCGGCTGGCGCACCGGTGATCCCGGTGCTCGACCAGCCGAAGCACGGCGACGAGTTCGGTGTCATGCGGATCCCTCGTTTCGGCGAGAAGTGGAAGTTCACGATCGCCGGAGGAGTCACCCGGCCCGACATCCTCGACCAGGGTGAGATCGGACACTACCCCGACACCGCCATGCCCGGCGAAGAGGGGAACACGGTCTACGCCGCCCACCGATGGACCTCGGGAGCGCCCTTCGACCCGATCGACAAGCTCGTCGTCGGGGATGCGATCGTGATCGAGACCAAGGCCGGCTGGTACACCTACCGGTTCCGCAACCTCGAGTACGTGCAGGACACTCAGGTCGACGTGCTGCTTCCGGTGCCCCAGCAGGTGGGGCTCGACGCGGACGGCCGCTACCTCACCCTCACCAGCTGCGCCCCGAAGTTCAACATGCTCGAGCGGATCATCGCCTACGCCCTGTTCGAGGACTTCACGCCTCGCTCCGACGGACCCCCCGCCTCCCTGACCGAAGGAGAGACCGCCTGATGTACGGTGCACTGTGGCGTCTCCTGCCCGGGCCCGTGTGGTTCCGGGTGATCATCGTGATCGCGCTGGTCGCAGCCGCTCTCTACGGACTGTTCTGGTACGTCTTCCCCTGGGCTTCGCAGTTCATCTCGCCGCAGGACTCCACCATCGGTGGCTGAGCCGATCTCCACGCCCGACCGCTCGGTGCTCGTCGTCGACAATCACGACAGCTTCGTCCACACCCTGATCGGCTACCTGCGAGAACTCGGTGCGAGCGTCTCGGTGGTCGAGTCGGATGAGATCGACGATGCCGTCGCCGCGATCGCGGGCCACGACGGCGTGCTCGTCTCGCCGGGGCCGGGGACGCCCGAGCGGGCGGGGGCGTCCGTCGCGATCGTGCGTGCGGCAGCGTCGGCGGGGATGCCGCTGCTGGGAGTGTGTCTCGGCCACCAGTCGCTCGCCGTCGCGTTCGGAGCGACGGTCACCCACGCGCCCGAGCTCCTTCACGGCATGACCTCCGAGGTGCATCACGACGAGACAGTGGCGCTCTTCGAGGGACTGCCGAATCCGTTCGCGGCCACGCGCTACCACTCTCTGGCCGTCGTGAGAGACACCCTCCCGCCGGAGCTCGTCGTGACGGCGCGGACGAGTGCCGGGGTGGTGATGGCGATCGCGCACACGACCCTCCCGCTCCACGGAGTGCAGTTCCATCCTGAGAGCGTCCTCACCCAAGGCGGGTACCGCCTGCTGGGCAACTGGCTCGAGAGCATCGGGCTGTACGGCGCCGCAGCGCGCGGTGCCGAGCTTCGTCCCCACGGACAGGGCGGAGAGCGCGGACCGCGCGTCTGAACCGGCTCGGATCAGGAGCCGGTGCAGACCACCAGATCGATCGTCGACCCGATCGCGACGTCGCCGACGGCCGACTGCGACTTGACGATGGGCGCGTCGGGGTTGCCGGCGCAGTTCGCATCCTCGACGACGTTGGCCGTGAGGCCGAGATCATCGGCTTCGAGCGCGCGTTCGGCGGCGTCGACGCTGTAGCCCGACATGTCTACGACAGTGACCTTGCCGCTGGCGACCACGACGTTGACGCTCGTCCCCACCGCGACCTCCGCGCCCTCGTCGATGCTCGCGGAGATGACGGTGTCGGCGGCGAGCTTCGGGTCGTTGCGTGTCGTGACGGTGCCGAGGGTCAGGCCGGCGTCGTCGAGAGCGGCCGTCGCCTCCTCGCGTGAGAGGTTCTCCAGTCTCGGCACGGTGGCAAGCTTCTGGCCGGTCGAGACGTACACCGTGATCTCCTCACCGGACTCGACGCGAGTTCCGGCGATCGGATCGGTGCGGATCACATTGCCCGCCGCGACCGTGTCACTGTTCTCCTCGACCTTCGTGGCCTCCAGATCGTTCGCCACCAGCTCCTTCTCGGCGCGATCCCATGCCATCTCGACGATGTCGGGAACCTTCCGCACGTTGTCGGGGAGCGTCGGCTGCGGACGGCTGGCGATCACCCAGATGAACACCGAGATGAGCAGCGCGGCGAGAACGGCCACGCCGGTCCAGATCCATGCGACGGGCGGGCCCGTCTGGGTGCGGCGCATCGTCGTGTCGGTGCTGAGCTGCCGCAGTGACCGAGCGGTCTCGGCGGCCTGTCGGGGGTTCGCTCCGTACAGCTCGCTGTGCAGGGCGCCGACCTGGCGTTTGGTGGGCGTCTTGCCGTCGCCCGTCGCATCGAGGGCGTGCCGGAACGAGGCGGCGTCGGCGAACCGCTGATACGGATCCTTCGCGAGGGCTCGCAGGACCACGGAATCGAGGGAGCGGGGGACGGAGGCCACCACATCGGACGGAGGAACGGGCGCTTCGCTCACGTGCTGATAGGCCACCGCCACCGGAGTGTCGCCCCGGAACGGCGGGCGCCCGGTGAGCAGTTCGTAGAGCACCACGCCGGCGGAGTACAGATCGGCACGGGCGTCGACGGGCTCGCCCTTGGCCTGCTCGGGCGAGAAGTACGACGCGGTGCCGATGATGGCGGTGGTCTCGGCGACGGTGGACGAGGAATCGGAGACGGCGCGGGCGATGCCGAAGTCCATCACCTTCACTTGCCCCTGCTCGGTCACCATGACGTTGCCCGGCTTGATGTCGCGATGCACGACGCCCGCGCGGTGGGAGTACTCGAGCGCCTCGAGAATGCCGTCGGTGTAACGGATCGCGTCGGCGACACTGACCGGTCCGGCGGAGATGACGTCCTTCAGGAGGTGACCCCGGACGAGTTCCATCACGATGTACGGGACGGCACGCGTGGTGCCGTCTTCGGCGGTGTCGACGTCTTCGCCTGCGTCGTAGACCCGCACGATCGCGGGGTGCGACATGCGCGAGGCAGCCTGCGCTTCCAGACGGAACCGCGTGCGGAAGGCGCTGTCGGCGGCGAGTTCGGCCTTCAGGATCTTGATCGCGACGGTGCGGCCGAGAGTGATGTCGTGCCCGCGGTACACGGTCGCCATTCCGCCGCGACCGACGAGCTCGTCGATGCGGTAACGACCGGAAAGCACGCGCGGCTCTGCTGACACTTCACTCCCTGTGCTGAACCTCGCCAGCCTAACCGACCCTCGCTGGGACGATGGTGGACGTGACCTCGGTCAGGGGGTGGTGTCCTCGCCCTCCCCAGACGGCTCCGGATCGGGAGACGGCGCGGCGACGATCCGTGCCTCGGCGGTGGGGGCGGACGGTGAGACCTGCTCGTTGTCGCCGTTGGTGCAGGTCACGGTGTACGTGACGCTGAGCCGGCTCCCGACGCCCCCGGTCACGGTGACCGCGACCGGCATGTCGGAGAGGCCGAAGTTGGCCTTCGACGGGAAGCCCGAGACGTTGAACGTTCCGTTCGTCAGCGAGATCTCGTACGTGGAGATCACACCGCCGGCGGCGCACTGGTAGTTGGTCGGCCAGCCGATGTAGGCCGTGCCGCCGGCTTCCACCGAGTCGACCGCGTTGCCGGTGTCGTCCTGGATGGTCGCGGCACCCGGCTGCTCCAGCGCGGTCATGGGACCGTAGGCGCGCATGACGAAGGACTCATCGAACTTCACGTTGCCCTGTGGGCTGAACTCGTAGACCTTGCCGACGTCGCTCTCCTTCGTGGCGGCGTCGCCGGTCTCGCATGTGGCGTTATTGAGGCCCTTGTCCTTGACGAGCTGCAGCGCCTCGTCGCACGTCATGCCCCGGAGGCCGAGGCTGTCGACCAGCACGCTCGTCGGCTCTGCGCTCGGCGAGGTGGGCGGTGTGGACGGCGGCGCGGAGGGGCTGCTCGGCGACGGGCTGCTCGGGGTCGGGTCCGGCTCACCGTTGTTGTTGAGGAGCGTGAAGACCGTGCCGGCGAGGACGATCAGGAGCAGTGCGATGAGTGCGACGAGCGGCCAGGTCCACGGGCTCCGCTTGCGCTTATTCTTCTCGTCCGTCGTCGCGACCGGCGCATCGACGGCAGCCGTCGTCGGCAGCAAGCGTGTGGCCTCGGTCGACCCGAGACCTCCGGTGAGGAGCTGGGTGACCTCGTCGACGGGGGCGCTCCCCGCGATGGCGGGGACGATGGCGGCCGCTCCGGCGACATCACCACGCCGCAGTGCGGTCGCGGCCCTCGCGACGGCCGACGCGGTGGCGGGGCGATCCTCCGGCTTCTTCGCGATCATGCTCATCACGAAGTTCTGCACCGGCTCGGCGACGGTCGCCGGCAGCGGCGGCGGGACGTCGTTGATCTGGGCCATGGCGATCGCCACTTGCGACTCACCGGTGAACGGACGCTTTCCGGCGAGGCTCTCGTAGGCGACGATGCCGAGGGAGTAGGTGTCGGTCGCGGGAGACGCCGCGTGGCCGGAGGCCTGCTCGGGAGAGAGGTACTGCACCGTTCCCATGACCTGCCCCGTGGCGGTCAGCGGAACCTGGTCGGCGATGCGGGCGATGCCGAAATCGGTGATCTTGACGCGCCCGTCCGGCGTGATGAGCAGGTTCCCGGGCTTGATGTCGCGGTGAACGAGACCCGCGGCATGGGCGGCCTGCAGCGCAGAGGCGGTCTGGGCGACGATGTCGAGGGTCTTGTCGGTGGACAGCGAGCCCTCGCGCTCGAGGATCGTCGAAAGGGCCTCGCCCGGCACGAGCTCCATGACGAGGAAGGCGGAGCCGTTCTCCTCGCCGTAGTCGAAGACGCTCGCGATGCCCTCGTGGTTGACCAGCGCCGCATGGCGGGCTTCGGCGCGGAAACGCTCGAGGAAGCCCGGGTCGCCCATGTACTCGTCTTTGAGGATCTTGATCGCGACCGTCCGGCCGATGACGTGATCGGTGGCCTCCCAGACCTCGCCCATGCCGCCGATGGCGATCCTCGAGTCCAGCTCGTACCGTCCGCCGAAGCTCACACCTTGCGTCGGTCTCATTCGCTCAGCACCGCCTCAATGACTTTCTTCGCGATGGGGGCCGCGATCCCGTTACTCGTGCCGTTCTGGCCGAGTCCTCCACCGTCCTGCACCATCACGGCGACGACGACCTCAGGGTTCTCCGCGGGGGCGAACCCGGTGAACCAGAGCGTGTACGGATCGCCGGGATTGTGCTCCGCGGTGCCCGTCTTCCCGGCGATGTCGACGCCGTCTATTCTTGCACCGCTGGCCGCTCCGTCACTGACATTGGCGATCATCAGCTGGGTCAGAGTGTCGGCCTGCTCGGGGGTCAGTGCCCGGCCGAACTCCGTGTTGTCGAACCTCTCCTGCACCGTGAGGTCGGGGGCGACGACCGAGTCGACGAGGCGGGGGTTCATCACGACGCCGTCGTTGGCGATCCCCGCCGCGACCATCGCCATCTGCAGCGGAGTGGCCCGCACGTCGCTCTGGCCGAAGCCGCTCAGCGCGGTCTGGGCCGGGTCGAAGCCCTGCGGGTACACCGATGCGGTCGAGGACAGCGGGATCTCGAACGAAGTGTTGAACCCGTACTTCTCGGCCTCGGCGCGGATGGCGTCGGTGCCGAGGGCCACCGCGAGCTGCGCCATGGGGATGTTGCAGCTGAGGCGCAGGGCGTCGGCGAGGGTGACCTTCTTGCCCGGTCCGCACGTGCCGCGATCGAAGTTGTGGATCTTGGTCGACGTGCCCGGCAGCGTCCACGAGGCCGGATTGTCGAACGTGGACTCCGGCGTGAACTTGCCCGACGCGAGGGCCGCCGAGACCATGACGAGCTTGAACGTCGATCCGGGCGGGTCGAGATCGCCACCGATCGCCCGGTTGTACAGGGGCTTGGTGGGGTCGGCGTTGAAGCGGTCGAACTCCTCGTTGACCGACTTCGAGTTGTGGGCCGCGAGGAGGTTCGTGTCGAAGCTCGGGCTCGTCGCCATCGCCAGGATCCGCCCCGTGTCGGGCTCCATCGCGATGACGGCGCCCTGGTACTTCTTGATCGCGTCGTAGGCGACCTTCTGCAGCGACGGGTCGATGGTCGTGATCACGTCGGAGCCGCGCGGCGGCTGCCCGCTGACGATGCGCTCGATGCGCGCGAGGAACTGCGAGCTCCCGGTGCCGGCCAGCGGGCCGTTCATTGCGCTCTCCAGCCCGGTGCGCGAGTTGAGCTCGGGGTTGAAGTAGCCCGTGACCGGCGCCCACATCTTCGCGTCCGGGTAGACGCGCAGCCAGCTGTAGACGTCGTCGCTGGGCTCGGAGGCGGCGATGACCTCACTGCCCGCGAAGATCGATCCGCGCTGGACGTCGTAGGAGTCGAAGAGCGCGCGCTTGTTGTGCGGATTGGCCTGCAGCTCGTTCGCGGCCACGACCTGGATCCAGCTGACGGCGCCCAGGAGCCCCAGGAACATGACGAGCATCACGATGCTCAGCCGGCGGAGTTCCTTCGTCATCCGATCACCACCCGGGGACGCGAGCGGACGGCGTCGGAGATCCGCAGGAGCAGGGCGACGATCATCCAGTTGGCCACGAGCGAGGAGCCTCCTGCCGCGAGGAACGGTGTCGTCAGTCCGGTCAGCGGGATGAGCCGCGTGACGCCACCGACCATGATGAACACCTGGAGCGCGATCGTGAACGACAGTCCCGTGGCCAGCAGCTTGCCGAAGTCGTCCTGCCCGGCGATGCCCACGCGGATGCCGCGGCTGACGAACACCATGTAGAGACAGAGGATCGCGAACAGCCCGATGAGGCCGAGCTCCTCGCCGAGGCTCGGGATGATGTAGTCGCTCCAGGCGAGCGGGGTGAGGTCGGGGCGCCCCTGTCCGAGGCCCGTGCCCAGCATGCCTCCCTGCGCGAGCCCGAAGATCCCGCTGGCCAGCTGCATGCTGGAGCCGTCGATCGTGTCGGGGTTGAAGGCATCGAGCCAGTTGGTGAACCGGGCCTTCACGTACGGCAGGACTTGGGCGGCGAGGAGGGCGCCGGAGACGGCGAGGGTCACCCCGATGAGCACCCAGCTGGTCTTGCCGGTCGCGACGTAGATCATCGCGATGAACATTCCGAAGATGAGCAGGCCCGTGCCGAGGTCCCGCTGCAGCACGATGATCCCGAGCGAGGCGAACCACACCACGAGCACGGGGCCGAGCTCCCGGGCCCGCGGCCAGGTGACCCCGAGGAATCGGGTGCCGACCGACGCGAGGGCCTCGCGGGTGCGGACGAGGTAGCCCGCGAAGAAGATCGCCAGGGCGATCTTGGCCAGCTCGCCCGGCTGGAACGAGAACACCCCCGCCACCGACACCCACACGTCGGCGCCGGCCTTGACGCCCAGCCCCGGCACGAACGGCAGGAGGAGGAGGACGAGGCCGGTGAAGCCGAACACGTAGGTGTAGCGGAACAGCACCCGGTAGTTGCGGAGGAGGATCACGATCGCGATGGCGGCCGCGATCGCGATCGCCGACCACGCGAGCTGGCGGGTGGAGAACCCGGTCCAGCCTTCCCATCCCTTCGCGAGGTCGATCCGGTAGATCATCGCGGTGCCCAGACCCGTCAGAAGGGTCGCGATCGGGACGACGAACGGGTCGGCCGAGGGCGCCTTGAATCGCAGGACCACGTGGAGGGCGAGGACGAGGGCCGCCAGTCCTCCGCAGAACGACAGGAACGACCAGTCGAGCCGGCCGAGCGCGCCCAGTTGCACGAGGACCGTGGCGGCGCCGTTGAGGAGGAAGGCGAACAGCAGGAGCCAGAGCTCACGGTTGCGATGGGTCTGCGGCACCCGCAGTCGTCGCAGGGCCTTCAGCACCTGGGTGTCGGCGCGGACGTCGGCGGTGTCGGGCGAGGCGGTCACGGGGTCACCTCCGGGCGCAGGTTCTCGACGCGGGCCTGCGCGTCGGCGAGGGAGCGCACGCTGATCGTGCGCTCGACCGAATAACGCTGGTAGGCGCGGAGGTCGGCCAGCAGGATGCCGGTGTCCTCGTAGACGGACGAGAGGGAGATCGGACCGAGATCCTGTGGGATCCCCCGGTAGATCACCACGGAGTCGTCGTCGGCTCCGATGTAGTAGCGCGTCTGGGTCCACTGGTAGGCGCCGAACAGGGCGGTGGCGAGGGCAGCCAGCGTCACGATGAGGCCGACGAGCCACCAGATCCGCCGTCGGCGGGCCCGGCGACGATCCTCTTCGATGACCTCTTCGAGGAACTCGGCCGCCGGCTCGAAGTGTGTGGGCTCGTTGGCCGCCTGACGCCCGGGGTGCAGCCAGCTCGTGCGCCCGGGGCGGGCGGCGGGCACCTCGACGCCGAGAGGGTTCGAGGCCGAGCCGACGATCGTGGGAGTGCCGCTCACGACGGGGTGGGCGCCGCCGACGTCGACGAGCACGATCGTCACGTTGTCGGGCGCGCCGGCATCCAGCGCCTGCTTGAGGAGCAGATCGGCGGTGCGACCCGGGGCGTGACCCTGACCGAGCGTCTTGGACGTGTGCGTGTCGTCGACGACGCCCGAGAGTCCATCGGAGCAGATCAGCCAGCGGTCGCCGGGCTGGGTCTGCATGACGAACGCGTCGATCTCGGGATCGGGGTCCATGTCGCCGAGCACGCGCATGAGCACGGATCGGCGGGGGTGGTAGCGCGCCTCTTCGGGAGTGATGCGGCCCGAGTCGACCAGGCGCTGCACGAACGTGTGGTCGGTCGTGATCTGGGTGAGGGCGTCGTCGCGATAGAGGTAGACGCGCGAATCGCCGATGTGGGCGATCACGGCATAGTCGTCGACCATCACGATCGCGCTGACGGTCGTCCCCATGCCCGCCAGTTCCGGCCGCACGACGACCGTGTCGATCAGCTCGGTCGCGGTGTCGGTGATCGCGTCGCGCAGGGCGCGCTCTGCCGCATCGGTGGAGGGGAAAGCGTGGTCGAGGCTCTTCAGGCGGTGGATCGCGAGGCTCGAGGCGACGTCGCCACCGGCGTGTCCGCCCATCCCGTCGGCCACAGCGAACAGGTTGGAGCCGGAGTAACCGGAGTCCTGGTTGTTCGATCGCACCTTGCCCGTGTGGGAGATGGCGACGCTCGACCCCTCGAAGACCATGGAGATGCGCCCGTTACTTCCGCAGCTCGAACGTCGTCGCGCCCACCTTGATGGTCGCGCCGACGATCACGGGCACCGGCGTGCTGACGCGCTCGCCGTCGTGCCAGGTGCCGTTGGTCGAGTCGAGGTCCTGGATCATCCACTGGTCGCCCCACCGCAGCAGGCGGGCGTGGTGACTGGACGTGTAGTCGTCGCGGATGACGAGCCCCGACTCGCTCGAGCGCCCGATCGTCACCGGCTCGTTCCCGAGCGGAACTTCCAGACCGGACTTGGGGCCGCTCGTGATGACGATGCGCGAGACCGTGGCGGCCGTCGCCTTCTCCCGGCCGGTGGGGCCCGAGGCGACCGGCGCGACGGGAGCGGTGGCCGCGGCGGCAGGGGCGGCGACGGGAGCCGCCGGTGCCGGGTCGGGGAGCTTGCGCGCCTTGACACCGAACACATCGGCGCGCAGCGAATACACGACGGCGAAGACGAAGAACCACAGGAGGACGAGGAAGCCCACCTGCAGCAGCAACAGCGTCAGCGAGCTCACGACGTTCCTCCGTGGTCGAACACCCGTGTCGCGTCGTCGGGCGGAGCGGTCGGAAGCGGCGGACGCGCGGGCGTTGCCTGAGGCACGACGGAGAAGACGATGTCGGTGCGTCCGATCGTCACGACGGCTCCGCTGGTGAGCGCGGCTTCGGACACGGGAGCACCGTTGAGCTTGGTGCCGTTGGTGGATCCCATGTCGCGCACCATCGCGCGGGTGCCGTCCCAGAGGATCTCGACGTGCCGCCGGCTGGTGCCCGCGTCGGAGATGGT
Source organism: Microbacterium sp. (assembly GCA_048594675.1). Lineage (GTDB taxonomy): Bacteria > Actinomycetota > Actinomycetes > Actinomycetales > Microbacteriaceae > Microbacterium. Next base: position 11,985 of record JBMDWQ010000067.1, read on the forward strand.
GATGTCGGCATCGGAACCGCGGCCGATCACGGTGCGGCTCTTGGTGAGGGTGTGCTTCTTCCCCTCGACGTCGATGACGCCGCGCCAGGCGACCTCGCCCGCGGCGGTGCGCGCATCCACGCGCACGGTTCCCGTCGACAGCTGCTCGTCGGCGCGGAGCGAGATGGTCACCGGGCCGGCGAAGCTGTAGCCCTGCGCCTGCGCGTGCGCTTCGACGAGCTGGAGGAGCTCGGTGTCGAGGGTGGTGCCGAGCGCAGCGAGGCGCTCGTGGTCGGCGGGCGCCAGTCGTACCGCGAACGTGTTGGGCGCGAGGATGCGGTCGCGGCTGACCACGGCGGATTTCGTGTCGAGCTCACTACGCAGAGCCGACGCGATCTCCACAGGTTGGACACCGCTACGGAAGGTCTTCGCGAACGCGCCGTTCACGGCGCGTTCGAGTCCCTTCTCGAAGCTGTCAAGTAGTCCCACGGGGCTCCTCTGGCAGGCGGACCGGTGTTCACATGCTAGTTGCACAGTCTGAATGCCCGCGGAGGGCGCCCTGGTGGGCAAAAGCTGAGGAGAAACTGAGGGACACGGCGTACGGCTCATTCATAAGATGAGAAAACCCTCATGCTCCGGGAGCCCGCTCGGAGTTTCCCCCGACGAGGAGCCCCCTTATGTCGCGCATGTCTGCACGACGCCGTTCCGCACGTCTCACGGCGGCCACCGGTGTCATCGCCCTGCTCACCACGTCGTTGATCGCCGTCGCCGCTGCTCCCGCGAGCGCCGCGCCGACCACCACGACGAACACCTACTCCTACACCGGCTCGACCGCGTCGTTCGTTGTCCCCGCCGGCGTCACCGCGCTCAACCTCACCCTTGTGGGCGGCTTGGGCGGCAACGGCGGCGCCGATGCGACGGCCGCTCCCGACCTCGGTTCCTACCGAGGGGTCGTCAGCGGCAGCGTCGCCGTGACGCCGGGATCGACGATCACGATCGCCGTCGGCTCGGGCGGCACGACCGGAACGTCCAGCACGTCGGGCGCCACGGCGGCACCGGCGGGAGGCAACAACCCGCTGTCCGGCTTCGACGGTGGCGCCGGTGGGCGCACCGGCACCCGCGGCTCCTCGGGCCAGGGCGGTGCCGGCGGCGCGGCGAGCGTCGTGGTGATCGGCTCCGACCAGATCGTCGCCGGTGGTGGTGGCGGTAACGGCGGGTCGGGCCAGTTCGCCCCGACGCGTGGTCGCAACGCCGACGGCACCTACGTCGGCCGCACCGACACGACCTCCACCAACGGCCAGACCGGCATCAACGCCTTCGATCGCTGCGCGCAGGTGTCCTGCAGCAACGACGACGGCGGCGGTTCCGGTGGTGGTGGCGGCGGCGCCCAGGGTGGCGCACAGGGCCAGATCGAGTTCGGCGCCGGCACTTCCAACGAGTGGTTCGGCTACGGCGGCTCGGTGGGTCAGAACAGCACCGCGGGTCGCAACGGCCTGACCTCGTCGTACCAGTACGTCGCTGCGAACGGCACGAACGGATCCATCACGATCTCCTACGACACGGGCGCCCCCTCTGCCCCGTCGGCGGTCCGCGGCGTGGCGGGCGTGTCGTCGGTCGCCCTCGCGTGGAACCCGCCGGCGTCGGCCGGTGGCGCGCCGGTCAGCGACTACGCGGTGCAGTACAGCTCCGACGGCGGTTCCACGTGGAGCACCTCGACCCTCGTCGGCTCGGCCCGCACCGACACCACGATCACCGGCCTGACCAACGGCACCGCCTACGTCTTCCGCGTGGCGGCCGTCTCCACCGAGGGCACCGGTGACTTCTCGGCGCAGTCGGCGCCCCTCACGCCGTACGCCGCTCCGTCGGCTCCCACGATCACGTCCGTGGAGGGCCAGGACGGCGCACTGCGCGCCTCGTTCACGGCTCCTACCTCGGGTGCCCCGGTCACCGGGTATGAGTACCGCATCGACGGCGGATCGTGGCTGCCGGCCGCGGGAACCGCCTCGCCCCTGGCGATCCCCGGCCTCACCAACGGCACGACGTATCAGGTCGAGCTGCGGGCGACGAGCTCCGTCGGTGCGGGTGCGGCCAGTGCCCCGGCGTCCGGCACACCGATCGCGGTGCCGGGTGCGCCGACGATCGTCAGCGCAGCGGCTACTGCCCAGACGATCAGCCTCGACGTGACGCCCGGCTTCGACGGCGGTTCACCCGTGATCCGGTACGAGTACCGGATCGGCTCGGGGAACTGGGTCTCGACCGGCGGCACCACGAGCCCTGTCGTGATCGGGGGACTCGAGGACGGCACGTCGTACTCGGTCGCCGTCCGCGCCGTCAACGCCTCGGGTGCGGGTGTCGCCTCCGACGCCGTGACCGTCCGCACTCCGGGCGCGCCCGCCTCGCCGATCGGTGTGACCGTGACCCCGGGTGACGAGAGCCTGACCGTGGCCTACCAGGTGGGCGACAGCAACGGCAGCCCGATCCAGCGCGTCCAGTACCGGGTGGACGGCGGGTCATGGAGCGATGTGCCCCACGCGGGAACCTTCGTCCTCACCGACCTCACCAACGGCACGTCCTACGGCGTGCAGCTGCGCGCGGTCAACGCGCTCGGAAACGGCACGGCGTCCTCCACCGTCTCCGGCACGCCGCGGGGCCTCGCGTCGGCGCCGACCATCACCGCCGTCTCGGCCACCGACCCGGTGACCCTCACCGTGGACTTCACCGCGCCCGCCACCACTGGCGGCAGCGCCATCACCGGCTACGAGTACTCGACGGACGGCGGCGTCACGTGGCGGACCCGCGACGACGGAGGCGACACCGCGTCGCCGATCATCCTCACGACGCTGTCCTCCGACGGATCGACGCCGCTCGACTCCGGGGAGACGTATCCCATCGAGATCCGTGCGATCACCGCGGTGGGTGCGGGGGCGGCCTCGGCCGTCGTCGACGGCGTGCCGGTGGATGTCCCCTCCGCACCGACCATCTCCGCGGTCACCCCTCGTTCGGGCGCCGTCGCGGTGTCCTTCACGCCGGGCGCGAACGGTGGCCGGGCCATCACCTCGTACGAGTACAGCGTGAACGGTGATGACTGGACCTCCACGGGGAGCCTTTCGACCTCGTTCGTGATCGGTGACCTGACCGACGGCGTGTCGGTCTCGGTGCGCGTTCGCGCGGTCTCGTCCGTCGGTGCCGGATCGGCCTCGGCTCCCGAGTCGGCGACCCCGGCTTCGGCTCCCGAGCGTCCGACGGTGACCTCCGTCGTCCGCAGCGACCGCACCCTCACGGCCGACATCACTCCCGGAGCGAACGGCGGCGCGGCCGTCACGTCCTGGCAGTACTCGACCGACGGCGGCGCGACCTGGGCCACCGCGTCGGGCACGTCGCTTCCGCTCGCGATCACGTCTCCCTCCGCCGACACCGGCGTCCGGCTCGTCAACGGCCAGGGGTACTCGCTCCAGGTGCGCGCGGTGAACTCGGCCGGGGTCAGCCCGGTCTCCAACATCGTCACGGTCGCCCCGGCCTCGGCTCCGCCGCGTCCCACGGTCACCGTGACGCCGGGCGATTCCGCGGTCTCGGTCTCCTACGCCCTCACGGGCGACGGTGGCTCGCCGCTCACGCGCGTGGAGTACTCCCTCGACGGCGACACGTGGGTCGACACCGCCAGCCTCGCCACCTCCTTCGTGCTCACCGGCCTCCCCAACGGCACTCCCGTGAACGTCCAGGTGCGCGCGATCAACGCGATCGGGACCGGCGCCGCCTCCGCGGTCGCCACGGCCACGCCGCGCACCGTTCCCGGCGCGCCGCAGTCGGTCGCCGCGGTCTCGAACACCGGCTCGCTCGATGTGACGTGGTCTGCTCCCTCGTCCGACGGCGGCAGTGCGATCACGGGATACACCGTGCGCGTCTACGCGTCGGCGACCTCGACGAGCGTCGTCGCCTCGTGCACCACGGCATCGACGAGCTGCACGGTGACGGGGCTCACCAACGGCACCGAGTACTACGTGGCCGTCACGGCGTCGAACGTCGCCGGCGCCGGTCCCGCCTCCGCGCCCCGCGCTACGGGCACTCCGCTCGCCCGGCCTGCGGCCCCCACGATCACCTCGGTGGCCGCCGGCGATCAGCGCCTTACCGTCGCCTTCACGGCGGGCGCCGCGGGCGACCGCGCCATCACGCGCTACCAGTACACGACCGACGACGGCGCGACCTGGACCGACCTGTCCGGCCTCAGCAGCCCGCTGGTCATCTCGGGACTCACCAACGGCACGACGTACTCCGTCAAGCTGCGCGCCGTCAGCGCGGCCGGTGCGGGAGCGGCCTCCAACGCCGGCTCGGGAAAGCCCGTCGGCTACCCCGGCGTGCCGGGCAACATCACCGCGACCGCGGCGAACAACTCGATCGTCGTGGCCTGGACCGACGCCGATCCGAACGGTGGCGTGGTGCAGTCGTACACCGCCACCGCGTTCAGCGCAGCGGGCGCCGGATCCACCGTGACGACGTGTACGACCGCGACCCTCACGTGCACGCTGACCGGTCTGACCAACAACACGACCTATTACGTGTCGGTGCAGACGCTCACGCAGGGCGGGCTGTACTCGGAGCGGTCGAACCCGCGCGTGCCGGCGACTCCCGGCACCGTGCCCGGAGCGCCCACCGCGGTGTCCGCCACCGCCGGGAACGCCTCGGCCGCGCTGACGTGGACCGCGCCCACCGCGGGCACCTCGACGATCGCCGGATACGACATCCTGTGCTCGGCGTCCGGCGGATCCTTCACCTCGTGCGGCACGGCCACCGGCACCAGCACGACGATCACGGGACTCACGAACGGCGTCAGCTACCAGTTCCGGGTCGTGGCGCGCAACGCGTCCGGCTCGGGATCGGCCTCGGCATCGTCGAACGCCGTGACCCCCCGGGCGCCGGGAGTCGCGCCGACCTTCGGCACCCCGACCCGCACCGCCGACGGGTACTCCGTGAGCATCACGAACGTCGACCCGCTCGCGACCTATACCGTCACCTCGACGGCAGGGGCGGCCACCGTCAGCGCGGGTGTCGTGACGGTCACGGGCCTGAACGCCGGACAGACCGCCAGCGTGACGGTCACCGTCGCCCGTGCCGACCGCGCCACCGCGTCGGGAGCGACCGCCGGAACCGCGCTCGCCGCCGGCATCGCACCCGCGCTTGGCGACCCCGAGCGGACGGCCGACGGCTTCACCGTCGCCATCGAGAACTTCGACCTGGGCGCCGACTACGACGTGACGACCACGGCGGGCTCGGCGAGCATCGTGGGCGGCGTCGTCACCGTCACCGGGCTGGAGCCCGGTCAGTCGGCCACCGTCACCGTGACCGTCTCGAAGCCGGGCAGCACCGACGCCGACACCGACGTGGAAGGCTCCGCGCTCGACGCGGGCGTCGCCCCCGCCTTCGGCGAGCTCACCCGTACGGTCGACGGCTTCCGCGTGGTCATCGACAACCTCGACGAGGACGCCGACTACACGGTCAGCTCCTCCTCGGGCACCGCGACCGTGGACGGCGACGTCGTCACGGTCACCGGACTCGAGCCGGGCGAGACTGCGACGGTCACCGTCACCGTGACGGCTCCGGGGGCCACGCCCGCGTCGGCAGGCACCTCGGGGCGTGCGCTCACGGCGGGCTCCGCTCCCGACCTCGGCACCGCCACCCGCACGGCGGGCGGCTACACCGTGACGATCGACGACTACGACGAAGACGCGACCTACACCGTGAGCGCCACGGCGGGAACCGCCTCGATCGTGGACGGCGTCGTGGTCGTGACCGGTCTCGAGCCGGGGCAGTCGGCCTGGGTGACGGTCACCGTCACCCGTCCCGGCGACGCCCCCGCACAGTCTTCGGCGCTCGCGTTCGCGCTCGCCGCAGGCGTCGCACCCGACCTGGGGGAGGTGACGCGCACGTCCGACGGCTTCACCGTTGCGGTCGTGGACGTCGATCCGGATGCGACCTACGCGGTCACGACGACCGCGGGCACGGCAACGGTCGTGGACGGTGTCGTCACCGTCTCCGGCCTGGAGCCGGGGGAGTCGGCCACCGTCACGGTCACCGTGGCGAAGGACGGCTTCACCGATGCCGAGGAGTCGGCCACTGGGACGGCCTTGGAGACGGGAGTGAAGCCTGAGTTCGGCGACCTCACCCGCACTGAGGACGGCTTCACGGTGCCGATCGAGAACGTGGATGCCGACGCGACGTACGCCGTGTCGACGACCGCGGGTTCGGCGACCATCGCCGACGGCGTGGTCACCGTGACGGGATTGCAGCCGGGGGAAACGGCGACCGTCACGGTGACCGTGTCGACACCGGGCGCCACCGCCGCCACCGAGTCGACGACGGGTGCCGCGTTGGGGGCCGGTGTGGCCCCGGAGTTCGGCGCGATCACGCGGACCGCCCACGGCTTCCTCGCCCCGATCACCAACTTCGACCCCGATGCCGACTACACCGTCAGCGTGAGCGCAGGCACGGTGGGCCTCCTCGACGGGATGGTCGTCGTCAGCGGCCTGGAGCCGGGAGAGTCGGCCGAGGTCACGGTCTCGGTCGCGACGACGGGCCGCACGGAGGCGGAGGCAAACCTCGCGGGCACGGCTCTCGAGAGCGGCTCCGTTCCGGAAGCAGGTGAGGTCACCCGTAGCGCAGGCGGCTTCTCCTTCGCGATCGAAGACCCCGACCCCGACGCCACCTACACCGTGAGCACCACGGCAGGAACGGCCGTGATCATCGATGGCGTGGTCGTGGTCACGGGCCTGCGTCCCGGCGAGACGGCGACGGTCACCGTCACCGCCACGAAGGAAGGCGCCACGACGACCACGACGACCGTCACCGGCTCCGCCCTCGAACGGGGTGTGCGGCCCATCCTGGGCGCCGTTACCCGCACGGTGACCGGCTTCACTGTTCCGATCACGAACTTCGACCCCGAGGTGACCTACACCGTCGAAACCTCGGCCGGAAGCGCCACCATCGGCGCCAACGCTCCGCGGCGGGTGGCGGCTGCTGCCGCACCGGCGGCACCGGCGGGCGCGAACATCGTGACCGTCACGGGCCTGCGCCCCGGACAGTCGGCCGTGATCACCGTGACCGCCTCGGCGACGGGGGCGACCTCCGCCGCGGCCGGCACCAACGGCGCCGCGCTCGACCCCGGTGTTCCTGCCGAGTTCGGAAAGCCCGCATATGAAGACGGCACCATCACGGTCCTCATCAGTGACTACGACCCGAACGCCGAGTACGAGGTCACGACGTCGCGCGGCTCGGTCGAGCGCGTGGGCGCGTACCTCATCGTCACGGGCCTCGAGCCGGGCGAGGAGGCCGTGCTGACGGTCGTCGTCCGTCGCGACGGCGCCGTGGAGGCGGAGTCCACGCTCACCGTGGCCGCGCCGACCGACAACGGCGGCACCGACAACGGCGGTGGGACCGGTGGCGGCGACAACGGCGGGGAGGGCAACGGGGGCACCGACAACGGGGGCACCGACGGTCGACCGGCCGGTAACGGCGGCAGCGAGGGCAGCCTCCCGGGCACGGGCGGCGACTCGGCCGCGCTCCTGTGGTGGAGCCTCCTCGGGGTCCTCACCCTCGGAGCCGGTACCGGCGTGACGATCCTCGGCTGGCGCCGTCGTCGTCAGGCCGAGCAGGACTGAGGTCACGGGTGGGATCGCGGTCTGCGCCCCGATCCCACCCGTGATATCCTCGGGAAGTTGATTGCACGCGTGCGTGCACTCGCGCGAGTGGCGGAATAGGCAGACGCGCTGGCTTCAGGTGCCAGTGCCCGAAAGGGCGTGGGGGTTCAACTCCCCCCTCGCGCACAGCGCAGAAACAACCCCCGACCTGGGATCATCCGGGCGGGGGTTGTTTCGTTCCCGGGGGGATGTGGCGGCCCCCTCCTCCGCTCAGGTGGCGAATTCAGTGGCTACTGTCGCAGCGAGGCAGCGTTCTGCGCCACCTGAGCGAGGGGGAGGGCGCCCTGCCCGTGGTGATGTTGCCTCCCGTCGCAGCGGTATGGAAAGTAGAGGGATGGCCAGAAGATCACGAGTTCCCGATTGCTTGTTGCGTCGTGGTGAGCGGATCTCTGATCGGGTGTTCGATTCGGTCGTCTTCGGCCGGGTGGATGTCGAGCAGGGCCCGCCCGACGATCAGCGTCCCGTTGTGGAGAGAACGCGGCTTCGGAACGCGGTTGTCGAGGATGCGTACCTTTCGGGGCTCGTCTTGCGCGATGTGGTGCTGGAAGACGTGCGGTTCCGCTCGTTGGCGGTCATCAATTTCGCCGTGGAGCTGGAACGGGTCACCCTCCGCGGCAACGTGGGGCCGGTGGTGTTCGCTGTCGAGAATTCGGGGCATCCCGCGCCGGGGTACCGGGAGCATCTGGCCGCGCTGGACGATGCGAATGAGACGTGGTCGCTCGATGTGTCGGAGGCGAGGGGAGACATCGATGTCCGTGGGTATGCAGGGAGTCGGCTCCGTTTGAACCCTGCACATCAGACGTATGTGCCGCGAGCGGTGTTCCGGTCTCCGGAGTGGCGGGAGTTCACTGAGCGGGGGGTGTGGGAGTCGTCGATCCGACTGGCGGAGGCTCATGACCACGATTTCGTGTTCCTCGCGGACCCGGCCGGCAAGTACTTCGACGAGGAGAGAGAGTTCGTGCGGGTGCTCCGCGAGAAGGGGTTTGGTCGGTGATTCGGCGTGCCGTGGGTGTGAGCGTCGATCCGACTGGCGTGCTCACCGACTCACTCGTCCGCTCAGGTGGCGCACTCCGCGCCCATGGTCCTGCCCCAGTCCGCTCAGGTGGCGCATCTGGTGGTGACCAGGCCTGCGAGGCAGCATCCTGCGCCACCTGAGGGACGGGGCTGCGCCACCGGGGCGGGGCCGTCGGCGCCACCCGAGAGTCCGCGACCTACGGCGCGGGGTAGCGGGCGGAGATGCCGGCCAGGAGCAGGTCGATGCCGGCGAGGTACTGCTCCTCGTCGTCGTGTGTCGGGAATCGTTCGAGGATCCCATGGACGAAGGGATATTCGCCCGGGTCGAGCTCTCGCCACACCTTCACGAACTCCGTCAGGTAGCTCTCGCGGTCGTAGCCGGCCTGGCCGAGCACCTTCGCGAGGCGGGCATTCGCGGACTGCTGGCTGATGTTGCCGAAGATGTAGCTGCCGATCGCCGCGCAGACGTCGAACTGTTCGTCGGGGGGCACGCCAAGGGCGGAC
>JBMDWQ010000068.1:0-3069 GCA_048594675.1 Microbacterium sp.
GACGGGCCCTTGAGCTCGTCGTCCAGGCCCTCGACCCCGGCCCGCTGGGCCGCGATCTTGGTCAGCGTGTTCTTCACCACGGCGTACTCCGCGTCCTGACGGATGCTGTTGCGCAGCTCCTTGAGCTGGGCAACCGTCAGACCGCGGTACTCGGTCAGCAGAACGGCGGTCGAGTCCTCGAAGTTCTTCGTGAGCTCGGCGACCGATGCTTCCTTCTGCGCCATGGCCACTCCTTGTGTGTACGAGACGTCCCGCGGTGGCGGGCCGTCGGCCGCGGTCGTCGGTCCGGTCACTCCACCCCGCACACGAAAAAGCTCCGGCGCAAGCGCACGGAGCTTTGGATCCGGTTTCCCGGGAAGTTCTGTGTACCTGCGTGGGCCCCTGCGTGCAGAGCTTCGTCGACGTCCGCTTGCGCGCACGCCGAGACCGACGGTCTTTGGCTTGTCTCCACTGTACCCCGGGCACGCCCATCCCCCCAAATCCCGCCCCGAATCCCCGCCCCGAATCCCCGCCCCGTGGCGCCCACCCCTCCCGTCGAGAGCACATGCTCCCATCGAGGGCATACGTTACGCACGAACAAGACATGTGCTTCCGACGAGAGCATGTGCTCTCGGTAAAGAAGCGAACGGGCGGAGCGAGTCAACGGATGCCGAAGCGAGCAAGGTAGGCGGCGAAGGACGAGGACGAAGCGATGTCCTCGTCGACGGCGCGGAGCACCCTCCACCCGGTGACGGCTCGGATCTCGTCCTCCCTGAGCTTCTCCTCGATGACCACGTGCTCCACCGGGCGACCGTCGCGCATATCGGCGTCGACGTACTTGATTCGCCCGTCGAACTCGAAGAACGACCGGATCTCGCCGATCGCGAGGTCGCAGCGACGCCGCCGACCCCGTGGGAGGAGGACTTCGGGCTGCACCTCGATCTCACGGAAGCCCGCTTCGTGCCATCGCAATCGCGAGACGCTCTCTCCGGGCGACTCCGCCCGGCCGTCGGCGAGTTCGAGTACCTTGATCGCCCGGCGAACTCCGCGGCCGCCGGCGTGCTGGGCACACCGCGACAACATCTCTTCCCGCCACCTGTCGGCGACACTCTTCTGATACCCCGCCGCCGCACCTCCGGCCACGCGCCCCAGCACGACGTCGGCCGCAGTGAGCGATGCCTCGGCCCCGACAGTGCGGGCCAGGTCGTAGACCGTGCGATCCAGCGACGTGCATCGAATGCCGTCGACCACCACGACGTCTTCCGGGGGAAGCGCGTCCCGGTGCCGGAACAGGCCCGCGCGGCTCGGCATTCTCCCGTCGCTCGTCACGGTGATGTGGAGGGACTGGAAGGTGTGCCGATAGAGCGGAAGTCCGTGGATGACGGCGGCGGACTCATGGGAGAACACAGACGTGCCGGTCGTCATCTCGCCGTGCGCGGCGACGATTGCCGTGAGGTGTCGAGCCTCTGGCCAGAGGTCGCGCCAGACATCCCCGTGGACATATCGGTTGCGCTGGAGCCGGATCCACTCGCCCGACTCGACAGCGGCGCGAAGCGCTCGCGCGGTCCATCCCGCCAACGCGAGCTGCCCAGACGTCACCACGAGTTCACGACACTTCGGGATATCGAGCGCCAGCCTCATTCGGTCAGCCTTGCGCGGTTCTGAGGGCTCGGCCCGTCACCGACTCGTGTCGGCATCACCCTTCGACACTCAGGCGCTTGGGGAGGAACCGCCGAAGCCTCCGACGCCGCCGCGTACGCGCCTCCCCGCGAGCCCGTCGAGAGCACATGCTGCGAGCGAGCGCACACGTTTGTGACGTCCGGATCGTATGCGCTCGATGACAGCATGTGCTCTCGAGGAAGGGCCCCGAGGCGCAAGGGCCCGGGGCGGAGGGGAGGAGTGCGTCGCGGAGTGTCCGACGAACGAGGTCGGCGGGGCGGGTTACCCTCGATGACATGACTCCGGAGGCTTTCGCGCGCGTAGCTCCGGAGCTGGCTCAGCGCATCGTCGCCGACTCCCGGGATCGTGTGGCCTGGATGCGCGCACGCTCGCGAGGCATCACCGCGACCGACGTGGCACAGCTGACCAGCCCCAACGCGATCGCGCGGGCAGCCGACGCGAAGCTCACCGGAGGGTCGGGATTCTCCGGGAACGTATATACCGCGCACGGACGCCAGCGCGAGCCCGAGATCGCCGCCTGGGTGGCCGCGACCCACAGCATCCATCCGTCGTCGGCGCTGTTCCACGCCGTCGTCGAGAAGCGGCATTTGGCCACGCCCGACGGTATCTCCGTCGATGCGCAGGGCCGGGTCACCCTGTGCGAGATCAAGACGACCAAGAAGCCGTGGCGATCGATCCCCCGCTCCTACCTGCGGCAGGTGTGGTGGCAGCAGCACGTGCTGGGTGCCGAACGCACGCTGGTCGTGTGGGAGCAACACGATGACTTCGTGCCGGTGAGTGACGAGCCCCGGTGCGCATGGGTGGACCGCGACGAGCGCGAGATCCGTCACCTCGTGGGGCTGGCCACGGAGTTGATCGACGAGCTCTACCGGCGGACGATGCAACGGCGACAGGCGGTCGACGGCGCACTCCTCGACGCCGCTCGCGCTCGCGCCGGCGCCGACACCCCGCGCCCCGCGGAGCCGTATCGCGCCCTCGCACTCGCGGACTGAACCCGCCGCGGGAACCCGCCGCACGAACCCGGCGTGCACACCCACCGCACCCCCGCCAAAAGCCCCGATCCCGCGCCGCGGGAATAGTTGACGCGCCTCAACGATTGAACCTATAGTTGACCAATCTCAACCGTTGACCTAGATCAATCAATTGTCGCAAGGAACTCCATGTCTGCCCCTTCTTCTCCGGCCGTCGAGAAGCCGCGCATGACGCACCGCCAGGTGCTCGAGGCGCTCTCCGGCCTCCTGCTCGGCATGTTCGTGTCGATGCTCGCCTCCACCGTCGTCTCGACGTCGTTGCCGGTCATCATCCATGACCTCGACGGCAACCAGACCGCCTTCACATGGGTCGTCACCGCGACCCTCCTGACCACCGCGATCTCGACCCCGATCTGGGGAAAGCTCGCCGATCTCACCA
>JBMDWQ010000069.1:0-27791 GCA_048594675.1 Microbacterium sp.
CGAAGCTGAATCGAGGTTTTTTGGCATTTGACAAGTGCACGCTGTTGAGTTCTCAAGGATCGGATGCTCCTGCTGTTCGGCCTCTCAGCCTCCCCCGCAGGGCAACTTCTCTATCTTATCCATCTCGTTCCGTCTGTCAAATCGACTCGCCGGGATCTTCAGATCCTCGGAGCAGTCGACGACCGCGGTCCACGAGGTGGACACTCCATCCTAGACCCTAAGGCCCTGGTTCCTCCAGTAGGAGGTGTGTGGGGTGGAGGTGGTTCTCCGCTTGAGGGGGCGAGGCCTTCCGGCCTTCTCGCTCTTCCCTGTGGGGCGAACAAGTAATAAGTTACGTGGGTTCTGGCCCTTCGGCAAATCGGGCCTGCATCCCGGGCGTGTCGCGCCTCCGCGCCGCGTGATTCCGGGGCCGGGCGGCTCCTCCCGGCCCCGGAGGTCGCGCACCTCGACACTCCGGCGTAGCGTGCCCCCATGCCCTCGCCCGTTCCGCTCGCGGCCGCCACGGATGTCGCCGCGCTCGCCCGGCACGCCGTGACCGCGGTCGAGGAGGCGCGTGCTGTCCTGGTGGGAGCATCCGCACGCCCCCTGGATCCGACCGCCGTCGCGGTCGCCTACACGAGCGAGCGCTGGCTCCGCGTGAGCGGGTCCGCACCCCGTGCTTTCGCTCCCCTGTCCGGCTTCTTCCGAGCCGCCGACGGCTGGGTGCGCACTCACGCCAACTACCCGCACCATCGGCGGGCGCTCCTGTCGGCTCTCCACGTCTCGGCCGGAGCCGACGAACTCGATCGCGTACAGGCGGAGCTGGCGCGACGACCGGCCGAGACCGCCGCGGCCGCGATCTCCGCTCACGGCGGTCTCTGCGTCACCGTCCGCCCCGCGGATGCCGCCGTCGACGAGCAGCTGCGAGCGCGTCCCGTCGTGGAGACCACTCGCCTCGGTGACGCGCCGACGCGCGCCGTCCAGGTGTCGGATGCGGAGCGCCCGCTCGCCCACACGCGAGTGCTCGACCTCACGCGGGTGATCGCGGGACCGGTCGCGAGCCGCACCCTGGCGCTGTGGGGGGCTGACGTCCTCCGGGTCGATCCCCCGCACCTGTCGGAGCTCCCGTGGCAGCATCTCGACACCGGGCACGCGAAGCGGTCGACGCTGCTCGACCTCGACACCGGGACCGACCGCGCCGGCTTCGATGCGCTCCTCGCGTCGGCGGATGTCGTCGTGCTGGGCTACCGCTCCGACGGGCTGGAGCGGCGCGGATTGTCCGCGGCATCCCTTGCGCGGCGACGGCCCGGACTCATCGTGCTGCAGCTCACCGCGTGGCCAGACCCTTCTCGGAGAGGATTCGACAGTCTGGTGCAGGCAGAGTCCGGCATCGCCTGGGAGGAGTCGCGGGACGGCGAACACCCCGGAGCGCTTCCGGCGCAAGCCCTCGATCACAGCGCGGGGTACCTGCTCGCGGCGGCCGCCCTCGAGCTCTTGCACCGTCGAGAGATCGAGGGCGGCTCCTGGCTGGCGCGGACGAGCCTGCGCCGAATCGCCGCCGAGCTGCTCGGCTTCCCCCGCCCGCCCCGGGCGGCGGTGGTGCCGCCGATCGACGAGACGGGGCACCTGCAGTCATTCGACGTCGACGGCGTCTCACTCGTCACCGCTGCCCCCGCTCTCCCCGGCACCCCCTTCCGCGCACCGCGCCCCTGGGGACGGGACCTTCCCCGATGGCGGAGCGACGGCCGGGCGGAGAGCCTCCGATGACCCTCCCCGCCCCCGGAGACCGTCCCCGGGCACGGATCATCACGGCCTGCGAGCTCTTCGGACGCGACCGCGTCGTCGCCTGGTGCGAAGCACTCCTGAGCGGCTCCGCCCGCGACGACGACCCGGCCTGGCCTGACATCTCCTGGCTCGGCGGAACGATCGGATGGCCGACGGCATGGCGCCGAGTGTGGGGGGCGCGGGGACTGCTTCACATCGGCCCTCCGGCCCACCCCGAGATCGTGCTCGACGCGTTGTCCGACGACGCGTGGCGCGTGAGGGAGATGGCGCTGAAAGTCATCGCCGCGCACGGGATCGACGATCCCCGGGGAGCGGTGGAGGCATGCACGTCCGACCCGAACCAGCGGGTCCGGTACCAGGCGTGGCGGGCGCTCGGTCACCCCGACCCCGGTACGGCGTCGCGCTGATCCGTGCGTGGCGGCACCGGCGAGATCGGGAGGGGAAGATCTCAGGACAGGGCGCGCCGACGCGCGAGGATCCACGCGCAGAGCACGGCCGTCAACAGCGCCCACACCGCACACGCCGGTGGCAGCACGCGATAGGCGAGGTGGTGCGACGTCACCTCGGGATCGGGGCCGTACACGGCTGATCCGATCAGCCACGCGACGATCAGTGCGACGGGAAGCGAAGCCCACCAGGACCACCGCACCGCAGGAGGAAGCACGCGGGGCGGCGCCAGCCGTGACCGGCGGAGGATCCAGACGGCGCCGAAGATCGCGAGCACCGCCACTCCGCCCACGCCCGACCCGTACTGGAGCCATTTGAAGCCGGGAAGCGGGCCCCACGTCTCATCGAGAGCGGGGAACAGTGCCAGGCCCCACCGCCCCTCGTGAGTGAACGCGTCCCACGCGATGTGCGAGAGGACGCCGAGGACGAGCGAGACGGCGACCAGGACGGCGAAGACGCCGCTCTCGCGCCACACCCCGTGCCGGGCTCCCGGACGGGGCTCGCGCACGGCGTGCCACGCGTCGGCGCCGGCGCGGTCCCACTCGGCGGGAAGCCGCTCGGCCAGCCACCGCGGCGAGAGCTCGCGGACGGCGGGCCGGAACAAGCCGTACCAGAGCACGAGGAGCAGCAGGGCAACGAGACCCGACACCAGGACGTTGGTGTGGGTCAACTGATAGGTCACCGGCGTGCCGCGCACGAAGAGCGGCACGTCGGGCGCCATCGCCCCGACCGCGATCGCCGCCGGCAGGAGCGGCGTACGAACGAACGGCAGCGCGACCGCCGCGTGAGCGGGTGTGAACGGCACGGTCAGTCGACGAAGAGTCCGGCGAGGGTCTTCTTCCCCCGGCGGAGCACGGAAACGCCGCCCGGGAGGGTGCCGGCGACGGTCGCAGCGTCGTCGGTCACTTTCGCTCCGTCGAGCGACACGCCGCCTTGGGCGATCGCGCGACGGGCATCACTGAGGCTGGAGACCAGCTCGGTCTCCAGCAGTGCGTGGACCACCGGCGTTCCCGCCGGCACGCGAGCGTGCGGCAGCTCTTCGAGCGCGGATCGGAGGGTCGCCGCATCCAGCGCAGCCAGGTCGCCCTGCCCGAACAGTGCTTCCGACGCCGCGATCACGGCGGCCGTCGCCTCCGCGCCGTGAACAAGCGTCGACACCTCCTCCGCGAGCCGCTTCTGGGCGGCCCGACGGAAGGGCTCCGTCTCGACGAGACCGGCGTAGTACTCGATCTCCTCGCGTGTGAGGAAGGTGAACACCTTCAGTCGCTCGACGACGTCCGCATCGGCGGTCGCGAGCCAGAACTGGTAGAACGCGTAGGGGCTCGTGAGCGCCGCGTCGATCCAGATGGCGTTTCCCTCGCTCTTGCCGAACTTGGTGCCGTCGCTGTTGGTGATCAACGGCGTCCCGATCGCGTGCACGGAGACGCCTTCGACGCGATGGATGAGGTCGGTGCCGCTGGTGAGGTTTCCCCACTGGTCGGATCCGCCCGTCTGGAGCACGCAGTCGTACTGGCGGTACAGCTCGAGGAAGTCGAGGCCCTGGAGGATCTGGTAGCTGAACTCGGTGTAGCTGATGCCCGCGTCGGAGTTCAGTCGCGCCGCGACGGCATCCTTCTTGAGCATCGTGCCGACGCGGTAGTGCTTCCCGATCTCGCGGAGGAAGTCGATGGCGCTGAGGGGCGCCGTCCAGTCGAGGTTGTTGACCATGCGCGCGGCGTTGTCGCCCTCGAAACTCAGGTAGCGCTCCACCTGGGCGCGCAGGCTCGCCACCCACTCGGACACCGTCTCGCGGGAGTTCAGGGTTCGCTCAGCCGTCGGACGGGGGTCCCCGATCAGCCCGGTCGAGCCGCCGACGAGTCCCAGGGGTCGGTGTCCGGCCAGCTGCAGGCGGCGCATCGTGAGCAGCTGCACGAGGTGCCCGAGGTGCAACGACGACGCCGTCGGATCGAACCCGCAGTAATACGTGATCGGGTCTCCGCCGAGCAGCGCACGCAGCGCCTCTTGGTCGGTGGACACATGCACCAGGCCGCGCCAGACGATCTCGTCCCAGACGTTCGCGAACGTCGGATCGTTGGCGGGCGCGAGGGCGCTCACGACGGTTTCAGACACGCGTTCCAGGCTATCAGCGCGGGCCTGCCGTCCCCGTCCCCCGGAGGCGAGACCGGGATCAGCCGAGGGTGCCCCACCAGAGGAGGAAGGCGACGCCCAACGCCGTCGCCCAGCTGACGAGACTGCCGATGAGGAAGTACTCGGCACGCAGGCCCGAGCCGCTGTCGCGGGAGATCTCGGGGAAGCGGACGATCCCCTTGGCAGCCAGGACGGCGGCCAGGAGCGTGAAGGCCCCCGTCAGGGTGAGGGAGAAGACGAGCAGCCTCTCGAGAGGGCCGATCAGACGACCGCCCTTCAGCGTGATTCCGTCGGCGTCGGGCAGGGCGGCATCGCGCAACGATGCGCGGACGACGACGTTCCCCGACTCCGACAGGAAGGCCACGGCGCCGACCACGAACACGGCCACGTCGGCACTCACCCGACTGAGCGGACCCCCTGTCGGCCAGAGCTCGCCCCACGGCCCCTGGTCCGCGCGGATGCCGATGACGGCGACCGCGACCAGGCAGACGGCCGCGACGAGCACGACCGGCCAGAGCCCGGCCGGGCCCCCGCGCCGATCCGGAGTTCCCCATGCCCACAGGACCGCGGTGCCGAGGGCGGCGAAGGCCCACACCATCGCGTCGGCCCCGGCGGCAAGGACGACGAGGGCGATCGCCGCGAGGACCGACGCGGCGATCCGCAGTCGCGACGGGGCGTACTGCCGGAGGAGGTCGCCCGCCCCGACGGCCAGGAGGACGAGCCCGGCGCCGATCACGCGTCGTCCTTCCCGAGGGCGGCGAACCCCGCGATCACGGCGGGCGCTCCCGCTCCGGCCAGCGCCTGGGAGACCGCGGGCTGGCTGATGCCCTCTGCCGCAGCGAGCTGCCGCTGCGTGCGCCCGAGGCACCGCCCGTAGGTGAGGCGCCGCGCGCGCTCGCTCATGGCAGCGACCATCTCGTCGCGTGCGAGCAGGTAGGCGTTGGCCATGCGCGCCTCGGTCTTCATGACGGCATCCTCCCCCACACCTGCGACAACGCGCGTGCGCGCAGACGGAACGGCGCGGTCCTGGAGCCGGTGCACCCGATCGATCGCTTCTCGTGCAGCCCACCATCCCGGCCCGTCGGAGATCTTGCCGCCCGGAGAGGCCACCTCCTCGATCGGACCGACGCCCACCCCGAAGCGCAGTTCGATGCCGTCGGGGAGGGCGAGCTGGACCAGCAGGAGCGAGCGGAGCGCGTCGGCCAGGGTGGCGTACTCCCCCTGGAACTCGTCGCCGACGGTGGCGGCCAGACGATGCCGGGCAAGCGGCAGATCGTCGTCGACGCGAGCGATCGCCGATTCGATCGCCGCCTGCGCCCCGCTTCGATCCTCGAGCAGACGCGAGCCGACGATGTCGGCGATGGTGACGACAGATGAGGGCATGTCGATAAGCATATCACTTATCATTTCCGGTGATAAGCATTCTGCTTATGTCTGAGATCGATAAGCCCTGCGGACTCAGATCGTCAGCGCACGCGCAGCGGCCTGCGCGCGTGCCACCAGCTCGGCGCGCTGCTCGTTCACCCGCACCGGAGCCGTACCGCCGGCGCCGCTCCGGCTCGCCACGGAACCCTCGATCGACAGGACGTCGCGCACCGCGGGACGGAGACGGCCGGACACGGACGCGAGCAGGGCATCGTCGGCGTCCTCCAGACCGATCCCGCGCTCTTCGCACGCGCGCACGAGAGCGCCCGAGATCTCATGCGCGTCGCGGAAGGGGACGCCCTGCGTGACGAGCCACTCGGCCACGTCGGTGGCCAACGAGAATCCCGCCGGAGCGAGCTCGGCCATCCGATCGGTGTGGAACTGCAGAGTCGCCACCATGCCGGCGAACGCCGGAAGAACGAGCTCCAGCGTCGCCACCGAGTCGAAGACCGGCTCCTTGTCCTCCTGCAGGTCGCGGTTGTAGGCGAGGGGAAGTCCCTTGAGCGTCGCGAGCAGGCCGGAGAGGTTCCCGATCAGCCGCCCCGCCTTGCCGCGCGCCAGTTCCGCGATGTCCGGGTTCTTCTTCTGCGGCATGATGCTCGAGCCCGTCGAGTAGCCGTCATCGAGCGTGACGAATCCGAACTCCCGCGTGTTCCAGAGGATCACGTCTTCCGCGAAGCGCGACAGGTCCACCCCGATCATGGCCGTGATGAAGGCGAACTCCGCCACGACGTCTCGCGCCGACGTGCCGTCGAGCGAGTTCTCGGCGGGCCGGTCGAGACCCAGCTCCCGCGCGACCGACTGCGGATCCAGCCCGAGCGTTGCTCCGGCCAGTGCGCCGCCGCCGTACGGCGAGACGCGGGCGCGCGCAGACCAGTCGCGGAGGCGTTCCAGGTCGCGCACGAGGGGCCAGGCGTGGGCCTGCAGGTGATGGGCGAGGAGGATCGGCTGCGCGTGCTGCAGATGCGTGCGTCCCGGCATGATCGCGGTGGAGTGGGCCTCGGCCTGCGCGACGACCGCATCGATCACGCGCAGCAGGTCGCGCGCGATCACGCCCGCATGGTCGAGCAGATAGAGCCGCACGAGGGTGGCGATCTGATCGTTGCGGCTGCGTCCTGCGCGCAGCTTGCCCCCCAGCTCGGGACCGACTTCGGCGATGAGCGCCGCCTCGAGCGCACCGTGGACGTCCTCGTCTCCCGGCTGGGCCACGAGGGTCGCATCCTCGATCCGGTGGGCAAGGGCGTCGAGCCCGGCGTGCATGCGGACGATCTCCTCATCGGTGAGGTATCCGGCCGCGTGGAGAGCATTCGCGTGAGCGTGGGAGCCGGCGAGGTCATAACGGGCGAGCGCCCAGTCGAAGTGCGTCGAGCGACTGAGAGCCTCCAGCTCGGGAGAGGGCCCCGTCGCGAAGCGCGCTCCCCAGAGTGCACCTTCGTTCGTCCCATGCGCAGCAGATTCGGTCACCGTGTCAGCCTAGTCGCGCGCCCGAGGCGCGCCGGGAATCAGGCGTGAGGCCAGCGCCGCGATGATGCGCTCGCACGGGCCCCTCCCCCACGCGACGGCCCACACCGTACTGAGCAGGATCGTCCCGCCGACGAACGCCGGGAGTGGGTTCAGGGCTCGGAAGGCACCCAGATCGGAGGTCGTACCGAGAGCGAGCGCGGCCCAGACCGCCCAGACCAGGATCTGGCCGGTGTACGCCGTGAGCGGCATGGCACCCACGGCTCGCAGCGGGAGGACGATCGTCGCCACCGGGGTCCGGCAGAGTGCGAGACACAGACCGAGGACAGCCAGGGCGAATCCGCCCGATCCGATCACTTCGGGCAGGCCCCCGGAATGGGCGGCGACGGCGAGCGCTCGGCTCGCCCACCCGTCCGACAGCGCCTCGTCGGGGATCAGGGCGGCACCGACGCCGGCGACCAGTGCAGCGGCCCCACCGCCCAGCACGAGCCGCAGCGGCGCGCGCGGTCCGAACCCCGACCGCGCGACCGCGAGACCTGCGGCGACGAAGGCGAACCAGATCGTGAACGGGTAGTGCCAGCCGATGAGGAGCGCGGTCTCGGCGCCACCGGGCGACTCCCACGGCAGCGCGTCGTCGAGGAGCGGCTGCACGAGCGGCGACACGACCGCCACGGCCGCGGCGATCACCCACAGCGGCCGCGGGCCGAGCGAGAGGAGGGGAATACTCAGCAGGAACAGCACGGCGTAGGCGGGGAGGATCACGTATACGGGCACGCCCGTCGATATCAGGGCGACACCGAGCAGCCACACCGCTCCTGCACGGACCGCGAGCCGGGCATGGATCACCCGCAGGCGCGCTCCGCCGGCGCCCGCAGTGAGCAGACCGATCGAGACCCCCGCCAGCACGGCGAACAGGATCGACGACCGTCCGTTGACGACGTCGAGCCACGTGCTCGGATCGGCGCCGTCGAACGGCGCGATCGACAGCAGATGCGCCGTCAGCATGCCCAGCACCGCGAACCCGCGTGCGAGATCGACGCCCGCGACGCGCCCCGGGGAGGTGAGCCACCGAAGACCCGGCGTCGCCGTGCTCCCCTGGCTGCTCACGCCGGTCCCGACACGATGTCACTGTTGGCGCAGCAGCCAGACCAGAAGCGCCTTCTGCGCGTGGAGGCGGTTCTCGGCTTCGTCCCACACGACGCTCTGCGGACCGTCGATCACCTCGGCATCGACCTCGTACCCGCGGTCAGCGGGGAGGCAGTGGATGAAGATCGCCGCGTCGTCGGCGAGCGCCATCGTCTCCTGAGTGACCTTGTAGCCGCCGAGGTCGCGGAGGCGGGCGATCTTCTCCTCTTCCTTTCCCATCGACACCCAGGTGTCGGTGACGACGACGTCGGCGCCGGCAGCGGCCTCGAGCGGATCGGTGTAGAGCGTGACGGAGCCGCCGGTCTCCGCGGCGATCCGATCGGCGTCGGCGATCACATCCTCGCGGGGCGCATAGTCCACCGGTGACGCGACGCGGACGTGCATGCCGGCGGTGACGCCCGCCAGCACGTAGGAGTGCCCCATGTTCGACTTGCCGTCGCCGAAGAACGCCAGCGTCAGGCCGCGGAGCTCTCCCTTGTGCTCTCTGATCGTGAGGAGGTCTGCCAGCAACTGGCAGGGATGGAAGTCGTCGCTCAGCGCGTTGACGACCGGAACCCGCGTTCCCCGCGCCATCTCTTCCAAGCCGGCCTGCGCGTAGGTCCGCCACACGATCGCGGCGACCTGTCGCTCCAGGACGCGCGCGGTATCGGAGGGGGTCTCCTTGCCGCCGAGCTGGCTGTTGGCGGTCGAGATGATCAGGGGCGAGCCGCCGAGGTCGGCGATGCCGACGGCGAACGATACGCGCGTGCGCGTCGAGGACTTGTCGAAGATCACCGCGACCGTCTGAGGACCTTCCAGCGGCTTCAGCTTCCAGCGGTCCTTCTTGAGGGACAGGGCGAGATCGAGGATCTCGGACTGCTCGGCCGGGCTGAGGTCGTCGTCACGCAGGAGGTGGCGGGTCATGCGGGGGTCTCCGAGTTCGTGTGGTCATCGAGCATGAGGGCGTCTTCGACGGTGCGCAGCGCGCGGGTGAACAGTTCCACGAACTCCTCCACCTCCACGTCGCCGATCGTCAACGCCGGCGCCAATCGCACCGTCTCATCGTTGGCGGCGTTGATGATGAGGCCGTGTTCCTGAGCCGCGGCGACGACCGCTCCGGCCACGGGGTGGCTGAGCGCGACGCCGATGAGCAGACCCCGTCCCCGAGTTCCCGCCACGAGCGGCGAACCGATCGCCGCGATGCGGTCTCGCAACTGGGCGCCACGCTCGCGGGCGTTGGCGAGCAGGTCGGCACGCTCGATCTCGCGGAGGACGGCAGCTCCCACCGCGGTCGCGAGCGGATTGCCGCCGAAGGTCGAGCCGTGCGTTCCCGGGTAGAAGAGATCGCCGGTGTCGCCGAAGGTGATCAGCGCGCCGATCGGGAAGCCTCCGGCGATGCCCTTGGCCACCGTGATCGCGTCGGGAACGATACCGGCGCTCTGGAAGGCGAACCACTCGCCGGTGCGCCCGGCGCCGGTCTGGATCTCATCGAGGATGAGCAGCGCCCCGTGCTGCGCCGTGAGGTCCCGGGCGGCGCGGAGGAAGCCGTCGGGCAGATCGACGACCCCCGCCTCACCCTTGATCGGCTCGATGAACACCGCGGCCACCGTCTCATCGATCGCGGACTCGAGGGCCTCGATCGTGGTGTCGATGAACTCGACGCCGGGCACCATCGGGAGGAACGGCTGCTGCATCGCCGGTTTGCCGGTGAGGGCGAGCGTTCCCATCGTCCGGCCGTGGAAGGCGTTCTTCAGGGCGAGGATGCGTGGCCGCGCGGTGCCGGTGCGCTCGGCCGCACCGTGGAGCCGGGCCAGCTTGAAGGCCGCCTCGTTGGCCTCGGCGCCCGAGTTGGCGAAGTACACCCGGCCGGAGGGGCCGGTGCCGGCGAGCTGCTTCAGGAGAGCCGCCAGTTCGAGCTGGGGCGGGGTGGCGAAGAAGTTCGACACCTGCGCGAGGGTGGCCGCCTGCCGCGTCACCGCCTCGACGAACACCGGGTGGGCGTGACCGAGCGAGGTCACCGCGATGCCGCCGAGGAAGTCCAGGTAGCGCTTGCCCTCGTCATCCCACACGTACGCGCCCTCACCACGGGTGAGGAGGGCGAGGCGATCGGCCGCGTTGCGGACCAGGTCGCGCGTCGCGTCCTCCTGCCACCGCGTCTGAGTCAGTGTTCCGGCTTGCGTCTGCACGTCGTCCTCCATCACGTCGCCACGACCTCTGTTCCGATTCCTTTTTCTGTGAAGATCTCCACCAGCACCGAATGCGGCTGACGGCCGTCGATGATCGCGGCCGTGTCGACCCCGCCGTCCACCGCGTCGAGACAGGCCTGCATTTTGGGGATCATGCCCGACTCCAGACGCGGGAGCATCTCCCGCAGCTCGTCGGCGGTGAGATGCGAGACGAGCGACTCCCGATGGGGCCAGTCGGCATAGAGCCCCGGGACGTCGGTGAGCACGACGAGCTTCGAGGCGCCCAGCGCGACGGCGAGAGCGGCCGCGGCAGCGTCGGCGTTGACGTTCAGGGACTGCCCCGGGTTGTCCTGATCGGGCGCGATCGACGAGACCACCGGGATGCGACCGGCAGCGAGCTGGTCGCGCACCGGCTGCGGATCGACGCCGACGACGTCGCCGACGTAGCCGAGATCATGCGCCACCCCGTCCACGACGACGTGTCTGCGGCGCCCACGGAACAACCCGGCATCCTCTCCGGACAAGCCGGTGGCGAAGGGGCCGAACGCGTTGATCCGGGCGACCAGCTGCGGGTTGATCTGACCGGTGAGCACCATCCGGACGACGCTGATCGCCTCGGTCGAGGTGACCCGATAGCCGCCCTTGAACTCGCTGGGGATCGACAGTCGATCCAGCATCTGAGAGATCTGCGGACCGCCGCCGTGTACGACGACCGGCTTGACCCCGACGAAACGCAAGTACGCGATGTCCTGCGCGAACGCCTCCTGCAGCTCCTCGGAGATCATCGCATTGCCGCCGTACTTGATGACGATCACCTGATCGCGGAAGCGCTGCAGCCAGGGCAACGACTCGATGAGCACGCCGGCCTTCTGCGCCGCCTGCTCGGGAGTGGTCTGCTGGAGGTCGGTCATGAGGAGTACGCGCTGTTCTCGTGGACGTAGTCGTGGGTGAGGTCGTTCGTGAGGATCGTGGCCTCCGCGTCGCCCGCCTTGAGGTCGATCAGGATCTCGGTCGACCGGGGCGTCAGGTCGACCTCCTCGCGCGGGCGGTCGGGGGCGCCGTGGCTGCACACCCGGACGCCGTTGAACCAGACATCGACGTCGTAGGGGTCGAACCGGGCCGCGGTGGTCCCGATCGCCGCCAGCACCCTCCCCCAGTTGGGGTCATTGCCGAAGACGGCGGCCTTGAAGAGGTTGTTACGGGCGACCGATCGTCCCACCGTCACCGCGTCCTCCTCGGAGGCGGCGTGGACGACCTGGATGGAGATGTCGTGGCTGGCGCCTTCGGCATCGGCCTGCAGCTGTTGGGCGAGGTCCTGACAGACCTCGGTGAGCACACGCGTGAACTCGTCGAGATCAGCCGTCACTCCGCTGGCGCCGCTCGCCAGGAGGGTCACCTGGTCGTTCGTCGACATGCAGCCGTCGGAATCCAGGCGGTCGAAAGTGACACGCGTCGCGCTCCGCAGCGCCCGGTCGAGGTCGGCGGAGGCGACGACCGCATCGGTGGTGAGGACGACGAGCATCGTCGCCAGCCCCGGGGCCAGCATCCCCGCCCCCTTCGCCATTGCGCCGATCGTCCAGCCCGAGCCGGCAGAGACCGCCCGCTTGGGGCGGGAGTCGGTCGTCATGATCGCCAGTGCCGCGTCGTCGCCGCCGTCGGCCCGCAGGTGAGCGATGGCTTCCCGCGTCCCGTCGAGGACCTTGCGGCGGAACTCCTCGTCTCCGGTTCCGATGAGCCCGGTCGAGCACACCAGCACGTCACCGGGGCTCACCTCCAGCAGTCCCGCCGCCAGCTCCGCCGTCTGGTGGGTGGTCTGGAATCCGAAGCTCCCCGTGAAGCAGTTCGCGCCGCCGGAGTTGAGCACCACCGCGTGGACTCGGCCGTCGGCGACAGCCTGCTCCGACCACAGGATCGGGTTGGCCTTCGCGCGGTTGCTCGTGAAGACGGCGGCACCGGCGAAGTGCGGGCCGCGGTTGACCACGACGGCGACATCGCGCGCTCCGGTGGACTTCAGTCCGGCTGCGACTCCCGCCGCATCGAATCCCTGGGCTGCGGTGACGCTCACGGGGCGACTCCGTTCACGGTCAGGCCCCGGTCCTCGGGGAGACCGAGGGCGATGTTCATGGACTGGACGGCGGCCCCGGCGGTGCCCTTCATCAGGTTGTCGACGGCGGCCACGATCACGACCTTCTCGGCCCGCCGGTCGACCGCGACCCCCAGGAGTGCGGTGTTCGCACCGATCACGTCGGCCGTGCGCGGGAACTGCCCCTCGGGGAGGACGTGCACGAAGGTCTCTCCGTCATAGGCCCCCTCCCACGCGTCGCGAACGTCGGCGTCGGAGACGCCGGGGCACAGCGGCACGACCGTGGTGGCGAGGATCCCGCGGGACATCGGGACGATCACGGGAGTGAAGGACAGCCGGAGACTGGCGGCGACCTCCGCGCCCCGCTCCCCCGCGGCGGCGATCAACGACTGCGCGATCTCAGGGATGTGGCGGTGGGTCCCGCCCACGGCGTACGGGTTGGCGCTACCGAGGATCTCAGCCGCCAGCAGGTGTGTCTTGGGGCTCTTCCCAGCCCCGGAGGGCCCGACGGCGAGCACCGACACGACGTCCCCCGCATCGACGACCCCGGCCGCGACGCCGGGCGCGACACTCAGGGCGACCGTCGACGCGTTGCAGCCGGGCGCGGCGATCCGGGTCGCACCCCGCAGCGCCTCCCGCTGTTTGCCCCCCGCGACCGGAAGCTCCGGCACGCCGTAGGTCCACGGCTCGTGGAAGACGCCTCCGTAGAACTCGTCCCACGCCGCCGCCGAGGTCAGGCGGTGGTCGGCGCCGGCGTCGATGACCAGCGGAACCTCTGCCAGCGCCTCGGTGTACTGGCCCGACTGCCCGTGAGGGAGAGCGAGGAACACCACGTCATGCCCGGCCAGCGTCTCTGCGGAGGTCTCCTGGATCGTCAGGTGGGAGAGCGACCGGAGGTGCGGCTGCTCGTCGACGAGGCGCCGTCCCGCCGAGGAGTGCGCCGTGACGGTGCGGATGTCGATGTCGGGGTGGGCGGCGAGCGTGCGCAGGATCTCTCCGCCGGCATAGCCGGAAGCGCCGGAAACGGCGACCGAATAGGTCATTGTCCAACCTTATTGTCTGAGGGAGCGGGGCCGGAGACGGCGACACCGGCGGCTCCACCCGGCAACGACGGGGAGCGTTCGGGGTCGCCTAGAGTCGGCGGCCGCCCTGGCGTCGGCGTGCGCGGAAGACCACGAGGGGGGTCTGCGTCGCGGCCGAGAGCATGTCGCGACGATAGCGCCGAGGCCCACGCCTCTGCAAATCCGCGTCCGTGTCGGTGGTCAGAGACGTTCGAGGAGCGCGCGCTCGTCGCTGCGTCGGAGCCCGGCCGCACGCGCGCGATCCACGCCGCGCACGCGCTCATCGAGCAGCACACGCTCCAGAGTGACGTGGAGGGGTCGCGCGGTTCCGCCCAGGGCGCGATAACGGCCATCGTCGCGCGTGGCGAACCCCGGGAGGTCGGCGGGGAGCCAGAGCGGAAGCGAACGCGGTCCCGCCCAGTACTCGACGCCCTGCGCGACGAGCCACTCCACGGGCGCCGAGACGAGATCGCCGGTGTGCCCGGCCACGGTCCGCGCTTCGTGGAGGACGTCCGCGAGCGGCAGGGACGGCCCGACGGCGTTGACGGGCCCGGAGAGCCGCTGCTCCCCCGCCCTCACGATGAACGCCGCGAGATCGTCGACATCGATCGTCTGCGCGAACAGTCCCGCCGTCTCCGGCGCGAGCACCGGCTCCGACCCGGCTGCGGCGAAACGCGCCGGCCAGTATCCGAACCGGTCGGTGGGATCCCCCGGCCCCACGATCAGCCCGGGCCGGACGATCGCCGACGTCAGCTCCGCGGCCGAGACCGCGGCCTCGGCCGCCACTTTCGCACCCGCGTAGTCCCCGTCCGCGTCCTGATCCGAGGCGACCGGCTCCGCCAATGCGGCCGTCTCGTCGGCACCCGGCGTCTCGTTGTCGGCATACACCGAGACGCTCGAGACGTACGTCCAGTGCGTCGAGCGCGGAGCCAGAGCGGCGAGCGCCGCGCGCACGTGGGCGGGCTTCGATGAGACGTCGATGACGTCGTCCCAGCGCTCTGCCGCCACGGCGGCGTAGGCATCGGGGCCGGAACGATCCGCGGGGACGAGGGTCGCCCCCGCCGGCGCCGGCCGGGACCCCCGCGCAAGGCAGACGACCTCGGCACCCCGCTCGGACCATTGCCGCGCGATTCGACCGCTCAGCCATCCCGTGCCGCCGAGGATGAGGATTCTCCGCATCCCCTCAGCACAGCAGGAGATCTGCGGCGGCGCCAGCCCGTCCGCTCGTGGCGGACGGCGAGGCGCATCGCCCCCATCAGCGCGTCGGGAACGCCTTGATCCGCTGGAGCAGTTCCGGAGCACCTCGATCGAAGATGCGGCCTCCGAGGGCGACCCCGGCGACGCTCCCGCCGATGCCGACGACGACCGAGACCGCGAGTGCCGCCCAGCCGAACGCGCCGTTGCCGGTGGCCGCGGAGAGGACGGCCAGGACGATGGAGGGAAGCGCGAGGACAAAGATCGCGGCCATCACGACGAAGACGAGGAGTCCACTCACGAACGTCTGCCCCGGCACCGTCTTGAACGGGCTGTCGCCGGGGGCGGCGACCGGCGTCACCAGGAGCGCCGACGACACCGCGGAGACGGCGTACCCCGCCAGCAGCAGCCCGAGCGATGCCCCGAGGATCGCGGGAAGTCGTTCCGGGGCTCCCGCCAACTGCGTCGTGAGCACAGCCAAGACCACGACGATCGGGACACCCACGCTGGCGGCACCGAGGAGTCTCCCCCACCGGTCGTCTCGGCCACGGATACCGGAGGCGAGAACGGAGGCGAAGGCAGTGCCGTCGTAAGAGACGTCGCTGTAGGTCGCGATCGCCAGAACCAGGGCGACGATCACGCTCGAGACGATGAAGGGCGAATCGGTCAGGCCTCCGGTCAATCCCAGCAGGACCGGGAGGAGCGGAACGACGATCAGCTGCCGGAGATACCGGGGGTCGCGCAGCCACGCGGTGAGCGAGCGCGCCCACGTCGCCCCGACGGGAGTGGAGGGGAAGCGGCCGAACAGCCCGAGGGACCCCGGCCGCGCGGCGCGCGCGGCGGGGCGAACCGGAGTCGTCACGGCCCCATCCAGCGTCCGCGCCCACACCAGCCACAGCACGACGAGCGTCGCCGCCGCCACAGCGAACCGTGCCAGCGCCGACAGAGGCATGCCGGCGGCCACATCGGCCGGCACCGCCCACGCGGCACCGAGCGGGGTCCAGGACAGGATCGCCGCGACCGACTGCACCCGCGGCCAGAGGTCCGCCGTGCGGTCCAGCAGCGCGACGATCCCCGTGAGGATCGGCCCGGTCATGATGACGACGGCGAGGACAAGCGTGCCCACGATCTCGCGTCCCTTGCGGTTGCTGCCGAGTCCCGACGACAACGACCCCACGAGCCGGGCGGCCACGACGCAGGTCACGGCGGCCAGCACCCCCATCGGCACCGCGACGGCCACGGCGAGCGGTGTCGCGAGGTAGACGAGCGAGGCGAGCACCGCGGCGAGGATCGTCGCGAGGCCCGGCACACCCGAGAGACCGACCGCTGCCAGTGCGAGCATCGTGTCACGGCGTGTGAAGGGGAACGGCGCGAGCCGCGCCGGATCGACGGTCGCATCGAGACCGGCGACCACGAGCGGACCGATGACCCAGCCCAGCAGCAGCGCCGACCCCCCGACCACGGTGAGGACGCGGCCGGTCTCGACCGGCTGCGTGAGGGCGAGCACGACAGCCCCCACCGCGAGGAGACCGAGGGCCGATACCGCCCAGAGAATGCCGAAGCAGAAGCCGACGAGCTGCCACGGCCGGCGGGAGAGATCGTTCGCAAGGATGCGATATCGCAGCCTCAGGACTGTCGCAACCACTCGGGCCCCTGCGTGGTGTGCCGACCGCCGACCAGTGAGATGAAGCGGTCCTGGAGACTCGAGTCGCCGCGGACATGCTCGGTGGTGCCCGCCGCCAGCACTCGGCCGCCGGCGATGACCGCGACGTGATCGCACATGCGCTGCACGAGATCCATCGAGTGACTGGAGACGATCACGCTGCCACCCGACGCGGTGTAGCCACGCAGGATGTCCTCGATGTTGGCCGCGGAAACGGGATCGACCGACTCGAAGGGCTCGTCGAGCACGAGCAACCGCGGCGCGTGGACGAGAGCGCACGCCAGGGCGATCTTCTTCGTCATGCCGGCCGAGTAGTCCGCCACGATCGCCCCGGCGGCCTCGCGCAGATCCATCATCGCGATGAGGTCGGCCACGCGAGGGGCGATCTCGGCTCGCGGCAGCCCGAACATCATCGCGGTATAGGTGATGAGCTGCTCGCCGGTGAGCCGGTCGAACAGGCGTACCCCGTCGGCGAGGTTGCCGATCATCCGCTTCGCGGTCGTCGGCTCGGCCCAGACGTCGACGCCATGGACCGAGATCCTTCCCGCGTCAGGTCGCAGGAGTCCGGTCGCCATGGACAACGTCGTCGTCTTTCCCGCACCGTTCGGTCCGACCAGTCCGTAGAACGACCCTGCCGGTACTTCGAGGTCGATGTTGTCGACGGCGACCTTGGCACCGAAGCGCTTGCTCAGGCCCGCGATCTGCAGTGCCGGCGTGGTCCGGTCGTGATTCGTTCCGTCCTCGCTCATCTCCCCCAGCTTAGGCGTATCACTTCTGACGACCCGTGTCGGCCGCCGATGACAGGGTGGTCTCATGCTCCGCACCCTCGCCGTCGCCGGCTACCGCTCCCTCCGAGACGTCATCGTGCCGCTGCACCCTCTCACCGTCGTCACCGGGCCCAACGGCTCGGGCAAGTCCAATCTGTATCGCGCGCTGCGTCTGTTGGCGTCGGCTGGCAGCGGTGACGTGGTGGGAGCGCTCGCGCGCGAGGGCGGACTCCCGTCGGTCCTGTGGGCGGGCCCCGAAGACGGTGGCTCCCAGGCCACGATCCGTCGTCGGCCCGTCGCGGTGCAACTGGGCGTCGCCTCCGACGAGCTCGGCTACCTCATCGATCTGGGGGTTCCGCAGACCGACCAACGGAGCGCGTTCGCGCGGGATCCGGAGATCAAGCGGGAGCAGGTCTTCGCGGGATCGGTGGCCAAGCCCTCCACCGTGCTCATCGACCGCACGCGGGCCCACGTGCGGGTCCGCGAGGACGGGTGGCGGAGCCTTGCCCAGCAGCTCGAATCCTCGGCGACGATGCTGACCGAACTGGCCGACGGTGACACGGCGCCGGAACTGCTGACTCTGCGTCGGACGCTGACGTCATGGCGGTTCTACGATCAGTTCCGCACCGATGCCGATGCACCGGCGCGACGCCCCCAGATCGGCACGCGTTCTCATCTGCTGGGCCACGACGGCGCGAACTTGGCGGCGGTGTGGGCGACGATCGTCGATGCCGGGGAAGGAGAGGGGCTGGCTCGGGCGGTCGACGACGCGTTCCCCGGCGCATCGGTGGAGATCGAGGCGGTCGACGGTGTCTTCCGACTCGCCCTGCGCCAGCCGGGCCTCTTGCGGAGACTCGACGCGAGCGAGCTCTCGGATGGCACGTTGCGCTACCTCCTGCTGTGCGCGGCGCTCCTGCCGGCACGTCCGGCACCCCTGGTCGTCCTGAACGAGCCGGAGGCGAGTCTCCACGCGTCTTTGCTGGCTCCGCTCGCCGCGCTCATCGAGCGCGCCGCCGCGCGGACGCAAGTGATCGTGGTGTCGCACGCGGCCGCTCTGGTGGACGCCCTCCCCGACGCGGCGCGGGTGAGCTTGCGCTCATCCGCCGACGGAACATTGATCGAGGGTCAGGGGTTCCTCGAGGTGCCCGCATGGAACTGGGGCACCCGGTGAGTGACTCGCCGACTCCCGGACGCGGGTGAGTCGGCGGCGCGCCGCCCTCACTCGCGAAGCGTCGCGCCGAATCGCTCCCGCGCCGTAGCGACCCCAGCGAGCTTCGCCGTCGTCGCCTCGCCAGCGGTGAGGGTACGATCGGGCGCCCGGAACCGGAGGGCGAACGTGAGGCTCTTCGCCCCCTCGGGAAGGCCCGCTCCGCGGTAGTCGTCGACGAGATCGATCGCCTCCAGCAGCTCGCCGGCACCATCGACGATCGCGCGCTCGACCTCGGCCGCCGTGACGGCGACGTCCACGACGAGCGAGACGTCCTGTGTGGCGGCGGGATAGGCCGAGAGGGCCGTCGCGACGACGCGTCCGCGCGCGGTGTCCAGCACACGATCGAGATCCAGCTCGGCGACTAGGACGCGGCCGGGCAGGTCTGCCTCCGCCGAGATCGACGGCAGCAGCTCTCCCACGTAGCCCACCTCGACGTCACCGGCCAGCACCTTTCCGGCGCGCCCGGGGTGCAGAGCAGCGCGCGTGGTCTGGACGATGTCGAGTGACACGCCGGCGGCCGCGCCGATGGCACGGACGGCATCCACCGCGTCGGCGAGATCGAACGGGACGGCCGCTTGCCCCGGCTGCTTGGCGACGCGATCGCCCACGAGGAGCACAGCGACGTGGCGCGGCTGCGGCGGAATGGCCGCATCGAGCATCGAGAGCGTCGCGGCATCCGGACGCACCGCCGGCGGCGGAACGACCTCCGTGCCGTACCGCACGCCCGGCGCGGGAAGGAACACCGTGCCGGTCTCGAACAGCGCCAGGTCGGTGAGCCCTCGGGCGACGTTGCGGTGCGCGACCTGCAGCAGTCCCGGCACGAGCGTGCGGCGGAGGAAGGGCGCCTGCCCGTCGAGCGGGTTGGCGAGCTTGACGCTCGGCAGATGCGTTCCATCGGCCGAGCCGTGGAGGTCGTTCTGCTCCTCGGTCGTGAACCCGAACGAGGGCGTCTCCACGAACCCTGCAGCCGCCAGCGCGTTGGCGACTCGACGGCGACCCGACTGCGACGGCGTGAATCCGCGGCCCGACGGCGGGAGAGGCAGGACGGAGGGGATGCGCTCGTATCCGGTGATCCGTGCGACCTCTTCGACGAGCGTCCACTTGTCGGTCAGGTCGGGACGCCACGTCGGTGGGATCACGGTCCAGCTGCCGGAGTCGTCGCCCGACACCTCGCACCCGATCGTCTCCAGCGCCCCCACGACTTCGGCGTCGGTGTAGGGAACCCCGATGAGGCGCGCCGCGAAGTCGCGCGGAAGATCGATCGACGCCGCGAAGACCTCTGCGAACAGTGCCCCGCCGACAGGGTCGAGAGTTCCCCCCGCGTACTCGACCATGAGGTCGGCAACGCGTCGAGCGGCGACGAACGGGATGAGCGGGTCGACACCGCGTTCGAACCGCTTGGACGCCTCCGAGGGGAGCTTATGCCGGCGCGCGGTGCGTGCGATCGTGACCGGGTCGAACACGGCCGCCTCGATCAGGACATTGCGCGTGGCACCTGTCATCTCCGTGCTCGCGCCACCCATCACCCCGGCGAGGCCGATCGGACCCGAGCCGTCGGTGATGACCAGATCCTCCGGGTCGAGCGCGCGGTCCTTGCCGTCGAGGGTCACCAGGCGCTCGCCTGCGTCCGCACGACGGACGACGATGCCGCCGCTCAGCCGGTCGAGGTCGTACCCGTGGATGGGGTTCCCGAGCTCCAGCATCACGTAGTTGGTGATGTCGATGAGGATGCCCAGCGGCCGGATGCCGGCGAGCGTGAGACGTGCGACCATCCAGGCCGGGGTGGGCTTGGTCGGATCGACGTCGCGAACGACCCGCACGACGAACTCGCTCGCGCCGACGCGTCCCCGCAGCGGCGCATCGTCGACGACGGACACCTCGAAGCCCGACGTGGGCTGCTCCAACGTCTCGAAAGGCCGATCGGCGGGGTCACGGAACACCGCTCCCGTGGCATGGGAGTACTCCCGCGCGATGCCGCGCAAACTCAGCGCGTAGCCACGATCGGGAGTGACGTTGACCTCGACGGCGACATCGTCGAGCCCGAGCAGAGCGATCGCGTCGGTGCCCACCTCGGGGTCGAGTCCCAGCTCGACCAGACGCAGGATTCCGCTGTGCTCTTCACCGAGCCCGAGCTCCTTCGCCGAGGCGATCATGCCGTCGGAGACGTGACCGTACGTCTTGCGGGCGGCGATCGGGAACGGCCCGGGAAGCACCGCACCCGGCAGGGTCACGACGACCTTGTCACCAGGGAAGAAGTTGCCGGCACCGCAGACGATGCCCCGCACTCCCCCGTGGGCCTCGCCGACGTCGACCTGGCACCAGCGGATGGTCTTGCCGTTGGACTGGGGCTCTTCGACGAACTCCTGCACCTGACCGACGACGATCGGTCCGGTCAGCGAGAAGCCATGGACGTCCTCCTCCTCGAAGCCGACGGAGACGAGCGATGCCAGCACATCGTCGGGGGTCGCCCCCTCGGCGACGTCGACGTACTCGCGAAGCCACGACAGCGGGACGCGCATCAGACCACCATTCCGAACTGCTCGCTGAAGCGCACATCGCCTTCGGCCATGTCGCGCATGTCTTTGACGTCCGAGCGGAACATGAGCGTCCGCTCGATCCCCATCCCGAACGCGAACCCGGAGTATTCCTCCGGATCGATGCCCGCGGCGCGCAGCACGTTGGGGTTGATCATGCCGCAGCCTCCCCACTCGATCCAGCGGGCCCCGCCCTTGAAGGTCGGGTGCCAGAGGTCGAGCTCGGCGGACGGCTCGGTGAACGGGAAGTAGTTGGCGCGCAGCCGCGTCTTGGCCTCCGCGCCGAACAGCGCCCGGGCGACGTGATCGAGCGTGCCGCGCAGATGCGCCATGGTGATGCCCTTGTCGACGACGAGGCCCTCGAACTGGCTGAAGACCGGCAGGTGCGTCGCATCGAACTCGTCGGTCCGATAGACGCGCCCGGGCGAGACGATGTAGATGGGAAGGTCTCGGGTCAGCATCGAACGCATCTGCACGGGACTCGTCTGCGTGCGCAGCAGCAGGTGCGACGAGACCGGGTCGACGTAGAACGTGTCCTGCATCTGGCGCGCGGGGTGGTCGGGGTCGAGGTTGAGGGCGTCGAAGTTGTACCACTCGTGCTCGAGCTCGGGCCCCTCGGCCACCTCCCATCCCATCCCGACGAAGATGTCGCCGATCTGGTCCTGGAGGAGGGTCAAGGGGTGGCGGGCGCCGATGCGTGCGCGGTGCGGCAGCGCCGTGATGTCGACGCTCTCGGCTTCCAGGCGCGCCGCCGTCTCGGCGGCCTCCAGCGCCGACTCGCGCGCCGCCACGGCCTGCGTGACGCGGGCCCGTGCCTGCCCGACGAGCTTTCCGAACTCCGCTTTGCGGTCGGCGGGCACATGACGCAGCTGCGCGTTCAGCCGCGCGAGGGGCGACCCCTCGGCGACGTGCGCGTTGCGGGCGGCCTTCAGGTCAGTGGTCGTCGCCGCGGCATCGATCGCGGCGAGGGCGGCGGCAACCGCGCTCTCGACGGCGTCAGGAGTGATCTCCGGCGAGTCGGGGTGAGGGGCGTCAGACACGAGAGTCGAGTCTACCGGCGGCGTTCCCCCGGTTCGTCTCGCTCCCCGCGCCCGGGGCGCTATCGGCCGTTGCCGTCGCGCTTGGCTGCGCTCCGTCGAGCCGACGCGATGTCGGCTGCCGACTGCGCCCCGATCAGCTGAGTGTCGGTCACGTCGTGCGCCGTGACGTCGGCCCGCGTAACGCCGGTGGCTCGTGGCGACCGGCGCACGCGCTTCTGCACGAGGTAGGCGAGGTAGCTCAGCGCGAGGCACAGCGCCACGTAGATGGTTCCGGCGATCATCGCCGACGGAATCAGCGGCGAGCCGTACTGCGGGTTACTTCCCAGGAGCTTCGCCGTGTACAGCAACTCGGGGTAGGTGATGAT
Organism: Microbacterium sp.; assembly: GCA_048594675.1. Lineage (GTDB taxonomy): Bacteria > Actinomycetota > Actinomycetes > Actinomycetales > Microbacteriaceae > Microbacterium. The sequence continues at coordinate 22,453 of JBMDWQ010000069.1, forward strand.
GAAACCGAGCGCAGTGTCCTTCAAGGTCACCACCAGCTGGGCGATGATGACCGGCATCATCGCGCGGATGGCCTGCGGCAACAGGATCAGACGCAAGACTCCGGCTTTGCGGAGGCCGATCGCATATCCCGCCTCCTTTTGGCCGCGTGGGAGCGACTCGACGCCGGCGCGGATCACCTCGGCCAGGACGGAACCGTTGTAGGCGACCAGGGCGATGACGACGGCCCAGTAGCTGCTCACGCGGATGCCGATGACGGGGAGTCCGTAGAAGAGCAGCATCATGAAGATGAGCACCGGGACCGCACGGAGGATCTCCACCAGGGCGGTGAACGGGACGCGGACCCACGCATGGTCGGAGAGCCGGCCGATGGCCAGCACGAAACCGAGGACGAGGGCTCCCACCGCGGCCGCGGCGAAGGCGGCGAGTGTCGCCAGCGTGGACTGGGCGATCATCTCCCAGACCCGCGTGTAGGTGAAAAGGTTCCACTTCTGGGCCGAGAACTGTCCGGTGTCGAACAGACGCCACACCAGGAAGGCGACGGCGGCGACCACCACGAGGACGGTCACGACACCGATGATGCGATTACGCGCGATGGCGCGGGGGCCGGGGACGTCGTAGAGGACGGAGCTCATCGTGCGATCCTCCACTTCTTCTCGAGCGTGCGTTGCAGCCAGGCAAGCAGCAGGACCATCACCACGAAGACGACCATGACGAGGAGGATCGTGACCATCTGGTTCTCCCCCTTCTCGCTCATGTTGGCGCGGATGCTCCCGAGGTTCATCACCGAGAACCCGGCGGCGACGGTCGTGTTCTTCAAGAGCGCGATGAGCACGCTCATCATCGGCGGGATCACCGACCGCGCGGCCTGCGGCAGCACGACGTAGCCCATCACCTGACCGAACCCCATGCCCAGGGCGCGGGCCGCCTCGGCCTGACCCACCGGGACGGTGTTGATGCCGGAGCGGAGCGTCTCGGCGACGTACGTCGCGGTGTAGATCCCGAGGCCGAGGATCGCCAGCAGCAAGAAGCTGCCACGCGGCACCTCGATGAGGATGGGCACGGCGAACGCGAAGAAGAACAGGACCAGGGTGAGCGGCGTGTTACGGATGACGTTGACGTAGACCGCTCCGACCGCGCGCGCGATCGGGATGGGCGATACCCGCATCGCCCCCACGATGAATCCGAGGACGATGGCGATGGCTCCGCCCGCGAAGAACAGCACGAGGGTGCCGACCAGCGCCTGCTGCCAGAGGTCGGGGTACGCGAAGATCTGTTCCACGATGCTCCTGTTCGTGAGGGGAAGGAGGTGGGGACGGCCGGAGCCGCCCCCACCCGGGGGTCACTCTGCCGGGTCGACCGCCGGCTGGGTGCCCGTGACGCCCGCAGGCCCGAGGTTCTTCTCGAAGATCGCGGTCCAGACGTCTCCGCCGTCGGTGAGCATCGTGTTCACGAACTCCACGAACGCGGTGTCGCCCTTGGCCACGCCGATGCCGTAGCGCTCCTCGCTGAAGGGCTCACCGACGACCTTGAGGTTGTCGGGGTCGAAGGCCGCGTAGCCGATGAGGATCGCCTCGTCGGTCGTGACCGCGTCGGCCTGGCCGTTCTTGACCTGCTCGACGCACTCCGAGTACTTGCTGAGCTCGACCGTCTTGGCCGGCGTCTCGTCCTTGATCCGCTGGATCGAGGTCGAGCCCGTCACCGAGCACACGACCGTGTCGGCGGTGAGGTCGTCGACGCCCGTGATCGAGGAGTCCTTGGCGACCAGGAGCCCCTGCCCGGTGACGAAGTACGGGCCGGCGAAGGAGATCTGCTCCTTGCGGGCAGGAGTGATCGAGTAGGTGCCGACGTAGTAGTCGATCTGGCCGTTGATGATCGCCTGCTCGCGGTTGGCCGAGTCGACGACGACGTAGTTGATCTTGTCCTCGTCGTAGCCGAGCGATGCCGCGATCCAGCGCGCGATGTCGATGTCGAAGCCGCTGCGCACGCTCGTGGCGGGGTCGAGGTAACCGAGGTTCGGCTGGTCCTCCTTGACGCCGATGTTGACGCTGCCGCGAGCCTTGATCGCGTCGAAAGTGGGGCTGCCCTCCAGCGACACGTCGGTCGCGACGGTCCAGGGGTTCTCGGTGGTCTCTCCACCCGGCTCGTTCGGTCCGGCACCCGGCGTGCCGCTGTTGCAGGCCGTGAGTGTCAGTGCCGCGATGGCGATTCCGGCCGCGGCGGCCGCGATACGTGTCAGTCGCATGTGATCTCCTGTTTCGTTTCGTGTCGTCCGTAGATGGCCGCGCCGGTGCAGGGCGCGGACGCGTTCAATGCGTGATGAGTTTGGAGAGGAAGTCCTTCGCGCGGTCGCTCTGTGCGTTCGTGAAGAACTGGTCGGGGGTGGCCTCCTCGACGATCTGCCCGTCGGCCATGAACACCACCCGGTCGGCGGCTTTCCGGGCGAACCCCATCTCGTGGGTGACGACGATCATCGTCATCCCGTCGTGCGCGAGCCCGACCATGACGTCGAGGACCTCGTTGATCATCTCGGGATCCAGGGCGCTCGTGGGCTCGTCGAAGAGCATCACCTTCGGCTTCATGGCCAAGGCACGGGCGATGGCGACGCGTTGCTGCTGGCCACCCGACAACTGCGCCGGCAGCTTCTCGGCCTGATGACCGACGCCGACGCGATCGAGCAGTTGGCGAGCGAGAGTCTCGGCTTCGCCTCTCTTCATGCCCTTGACCTTGATCGGTCCGAGAGTGACGTTCTCGAGGATCTTCAGGTGGGAGAAGAGGTTGAACGACTGGAACACCATGCCGACGTCGGCACGCAGCGCAGCCAGGCCCTTGCCCTCCTTCGGCAGCTCCTTCCCGTCGATGCGGATCGTGCCGCTCGTGATGGTCTCGAGCCGATTGATCGTGCGACAGAGGGTGGACTTGCCCGACCCGGACGGGCCGATCACCACCACCACTTCGCCGCGGTTGACCGTGAGGTCGATGTCTTTGAGGGCGTGGAAGTCGCCGTAGTGCTTCTGCACGTGTTCGATGACCACCAGAGGGTCGCCGCGCCGTACTGAGATGTTCGAGGTGGGCGGAGCCGCCCCGTCTGCAGAGCCCGTCATCCGGCCAGCGTATTCGTTTTTCAGCCGGCGTCCAGGATTATCCACAGCAGTCTTCATCCAATCGTGACGCGACGGAACACGCACGAAACAGCGTCCTCCCGGCGCCGAACGCAGGCCGGGTCAGATCGTCAGGGGGTCGCGGATCGCTGCGCGAAAGCGCTCTCGTACAGGCACACACTCGCTGCCGTCGCCAGGTTCAGCGACTCCGCGCGCCCGAAGATCGGGAGGCGCAGTGTGAGGTCGACCAGCGACAGCGCCCGCTCGTCCAGGCCGCGGGCCTCGTTGCCGAACAGCCACGCGGTGGGCGCCCCCAGGTCGCCCCGGTGCGCGAGGAAGTCGCCGCCTCCCACGTCGGCCGCCACGACGCGCAGGCCCGCGCTGTGGGCGCGGTCCACCACCTCGCCGACGTCTGCGGCGAGGGCGATCGGTAGGTGGAACAATGAGCCGGTCGTCGCGCGGACGACCTTCGGGTTGTACGGGTCGACCGTGCGCCCCGTGAGGATGACGGCATCGGCCCCCGCCGCGTCGGCGGCCCGGATGATGGTGCCGAGGTTGCCGGGGTCCCGCACCTCCTCGCAGATCGCGATGAGAGTGGGCGCACCCAGGAAGACGTCCTCGATGGCGGTCGGAGACTGCCGGGCCACCGCGACGATGCCCTGGGGCGTCACGGTGTCGGCCATCGCGTCGAGCACTGCGTCGGTCGTGTGCTCGACGCGGATGCCGGCGCGCGCGGCCGAGGCCAGCAGCTCGGGGTGCTTGTCCCCTGCGCTCGGAGTGGCGAACAGCTCGACGATCGAGTCGGCGCGATAGGCCAGGGCTTCGCGGGCCGCCTGCGGTCCTTCCAGCAGGAACAGGCCGGTCTCTTGTCGGGCGCTGCGCTTGGTGAGCTTCGCGACAGCGCGCACGCGCGGGGAACGGGGGTTCTCGAGCACGCTCTCAGTGTAGGGGCGCGCCACCCTCCACCTCCCCACCCCCCTCCAGGAACGCCGAGAGGGCGCCCCCACGAGGAGAGCGCCCTCTCGGACGGTGATGCCGCGCGCTACGCCTTGGGGGCGTTCACGTCAGCGGGCAGCGCCTTCTTGGCCGTCTCGACGAGCGAGGCGAACACGGCGGGCTCGTTCACGGCGAGCTCGGCCAGCATGCGCCGGTCGACCTGCACGCCGGCCAGGCCGAGGCCCTGGATGAAGCGGTTGTACGTCAGGCCGTTCTGGCGGCTCGCGGCGTTGATGCGCTGGATCCACAGGCGACGGAAATCGCCCTTGCGCTTGCGACGGTCGCGGTACGCGTAGACGAGCGAGTGGGTGACCTGCTCCTTCGCCTTGCGGTACAGGCGCGAACGCTGACCCCGGTAACCCGAGGCGCGCTCGAGGATGACGCGACGCTTCTTGTGGGCGTTGACGGCCCGCTTGACTCTAGCCATTTCTTCTACTTATTCCTTACGTGCGACGGCGTCAGATGCCGAGGAGCTTCTTGGCGACCTTGGCGTCGCCCGGGGCCAGGATCTTGTCGGCGGACAGACGGCGCGTGCGCTTGGTCGGCTTGCCCTCGAAGTTGTGGCGGAGGTTCGCCTGCTGCTTCTTGATCTTTCCGCTTCCGGTGAGCTTGAAGCGCTTCTTGGCGCCCGAGTGGGTCTTCTGCTTCGGCATGGTTCTTCCTTCGGTGTGTTTCCCGCCGGGCGGGAGTCTGGGGCGAGCAGTCGGTGGGACTACTCGGCGGCTGCGGTCTCCTCGGAGACGTTCTCGTCGGAGGACTGACCGGTGCGAGCATCGCGGGCCGCCTGCTTGTTGGCGGCGCGGGCGGCGTTCTGCTCGGTCTTGACCTCGGACTTGTTCTTGTGCGGCGCGACGACCATGACCATGTTGCGTCCGTCGATCGTGGGGTTGGACTCCACGGTGCCGAACTCGGCGACGTCCTCGGCGAACTTGCGGAGAAGACGCACGCCCTGCTCGGGACGCGACTGCTCGCGGCCTCGGAACAGGATCATGGCCTTGACCTTGTCGCCTGCCTGGAGGAAGCCCTCGGCGCGCTTGAGCTTCGTCGTGTAGTCGTGCGCCTCGATCTTCAGACGGAAGCGCACCTCCTTGAGGATCGTGTTCGCCTGATTGCGACGCGCTTCCTTGGCCTTCTGCGCCGCTTCGTACTTGAACTTGCCGTAGTCCATGATCTTGACCACGGGCGGCTTCGAGTTGGGAGCCACCTCGACCAGATCGAGATCGGCTTCCTGTGCAAGACGCAGC
>JBMDWQ010000007.1:0-10460 GCA_048594675.1 Microbacterium sp.
CCCCACGGGGTGGTCCCCGCGACCGGATCGTTCGCGGCGCTCATTTCGCACGCCACGGGAAAGACCCCGTATGTCGTGGGCAAGCCGAACCCGATGATGTTCCGCTCGGCCATGAACCGCATCGGAGCGCACTCCGAGAACACCGGCATGATCGGCGATCGCATGGACACCGACGTCGTGGCCGGCATCGAGGCGGGCCTGCACACGATCCTCGTCCGCACCGGGATCTCCGACGACGCGGAGGTGGAGCGCTATCCGTTCCGCCCCGACGAGATCGTCGACTCGGTCGCCGATCTGCTGTCGGACGAGCCGGTCGAGTCGGAGATGCCCGAGGGCATCTGAGAGGAGCCGGCCCGATGACCGAGTTCGAGCAGACGCTCCTGTTCGCCGCGACAGGGGTCGTGCTCGTGGGCACCCTCGTCGTGTTCGTCGTGCAGTACTTCCGAGGTCGCGGGAAGGACGACTGATGTCGCTGTTCCTCGTGCTCAGCGGGCTGGTCGTGCTGATCGTGGCCCTCGTGCTGTTCCTTCGCGGACGCCGCGACGCCCCGCAGGGCACCCCGCTTCCCAACGGCCGCGCTCTCGTGCTCCTGACCCTTCTGGGCCTGATGCTGACGCTGGCCTCTCAGCTCCCCGTGTTCCGCTGACGCGACCGGGGCGGGGTCACTGCGGCTGCAGGCCGAGGTCGTCGAGGTCGATCGCGGCGAGCCAGCGCAGGCCCGCGGCCTCCACGGCGGCCTGCGCTCCCGTCTTGCGGTCGACGATCACGGCCACCGCGACCGGCTCGGCACCCTCGCGCCGCAATGCCGCGACGGCGGTGAGCGCCGACTGCCCCGTGGTGGAGGTGTCTTCGACGACGACGACGCGCTTGCCGACGACATCGGCACCCTCGACCTGGCGTCCGCGACCGTGGTCCTTGGGCTCCTTGCGCACCACGAAGGCGTCCAGCGGAGCGTCGGTGCGTGCCGACTCGTGCATGACGGCGTTCGCGATCGGGTCGGCACCCAGGGTGAGCCCGCCCACGGCGACGATCCCGTCGACGTCGGCGATGAGATCGAGGATGATTCGTCCGATCGCCGGTGCCGCCCGATGGTCGAGCGTGAGCTTTCGCATGTCGACGTAGTACGACGCCTTCGTGCCGCTGGACAGGGTGAAGTCGCCGTGGAAGACGGCCTCGTCGCGGATCAGGGCGATGAGGGCTTGGCGGTCGGCTTCGAGAGCGGGCGTGGAGGCGACGGTCATGCCTCCGAGTCTACGGATGCGCCGCGCTCGCGTACCGTGGCGACCAGCCGCGCGCCGCCCCACGGCGACGTTGTGAGCTCGATCCCGCCGCCGAGCGCTTCGAGCCGCTCCGAGACGAGGCGTATCCCGCTCGGGGTGACCACCGCAGGAAGCCCCCTGCCGTCGTCGTCCACCTGCACACGCACCGTGCCGGGCGCCGGCCGGTCCAGCTCGAGCCGCAATCGGGATGCGCCGCCGTGGCGCACCGCGTTGCTCACCGCTTCCTCCGCGGCCCGCAGCATCGCCACGCGCCGCACGATCGTGTCGGCATCGGCGGGGGCGACCGGATCGCCGGCGTCGATCGGCGCGACGACCGTCTCGACCTCGACCTCGGGCGGGATCGTCCGGGCGAGCAGGCGCAGCGCGTGTTCCAGTCCCAGCGAGACCCCCGCCGGATGCAGGCGATGGCTCACGGCTCGGATCTCCGTCTCCCGAATCCGGTCGAGCTCCTCTCGAACGCGCGCGATCCCGGCCCGGAGGGTCGTCGCCTCGTGGTCTCCGGGCTCGGTGCGCAGCAGTGCATCGATCCGCGCCTGGACGAGGACGAGCTGCCCCTGCAACGTGCCGTGGAGGTCGTCAGCCACTTCGCGGCGCACGCGCGACTCCTCCACCGCGAGGCTCGAAAACGCCGACGCCGCGCGCAACCGTTGTTCGACCGCTTCGCGTTCCTGCTCACGGATCCGGCGACGTCCGGTGACCTGCGCGTGGGCGATGGCGACGGCGAGCACGACGACCATCACGGTCGCGCCGATCTCCACCACCGCCACGCGCAGCGTCGGCTCCCGGTAGAGCCCCACGACGCATTGCACGCCGTAGCGGATCGTGCCGACGGCGAGGCCCAGCCCCAGAGCGGTCGCGACGGCACGTCTTGCCCCCCGCTCCCCGAGCCGCAGGAGGTGGCACGCGGCGAGCGCCAGAGAGACGGTCACGAGGTTGACCCCCAGGCGCACGGCGAGATCGACCGCCGCCTCCCCCGGCTCCAGAACGCCGACGCGCGCCGGGCGGAAGACGAACACGGTCTGCAGCGCCGCGCCGATGCTGAAGGCGGCCATGACGACGGCGGCCGTGACGAGGAAGGCGCGTCGGTCGTCGCGGAGCACTGCTCTCACCGGATCGATCGTTCGGGAACGGCGTGTTCCACCACGGCCAACGCCGTGGCGACTCGCGGGTTGACGTCGGCGTGCTCGCGAACGCCGAGTGAGGCGTAGACGACGTTGAGGAGGTTGTCGACAGAGTGGGCCGAGATCCCCATCTCCCGAGCGATCGCGTCATTGGCGAGCCCCGCAGCCACGAGCTTCGCCGCCGCCAGCTGCCGGGGAGTGAGGGTGCTGAGCCGCGATCCGCGCCGGGGTACGCGGCGCTCCACGAGGGCGGGGTCGAGGACGTTCGAGCCCTTCGCACTCGCACGGAGCGCCTGCAACAGCCCCTCGCGCGAGGTGGCGGAGGTCTTGGAGAGGTAACTCCAGCCCGCGCGCTCGGCCGGTGGCAGCCCCAGGAGCGTCTCCATCATGTCGTGACCTGACAGCAGAACGACCCCCACCCGCGGGTGGCGCCGCCGCAGCTCCCTGCCGAGTTCGAAACCGTTGCCGTCGGGCAGTTCGATGTCGAGCAGGGCGACGTCGAACGCCTCCGCATGCAGCAGGCGCCGAGCATCGCGGGCGTCGGATGCCGAGGCGACCAGATCGAAACCCTCCGAAGAGTCGATGAGGTCGTCGAGCAGTGCGCGAAACAGCGGCTGGTCTTCCACGACCGCCACCCGCACCACACTGTTCTCTTGCATGATTCGCCGCCAGCCTAGCGCGGGCGGTGTGCACGGCCCCGCTCCTGACGGCATCGCCGGCGCAAGGATCCGGGCGATTGAGGAGGAATCTCCCTGGTGCCCGAGACCGCCCGGACCATAACGTGAGCGCGACCCCCCGTCTCGGCGCGCCGGCACCCGAGATCCGTCACGTCCCCGAGCGTGTCCCTCCCGGCATCCGCCGTGCCTCACCCCCCGGAGACACACTCGATGAGCTCACCCTCACCGCGTGCCCGCGCGCCCCGTCGCGCCCGCACGCTGCTTACCGTGACCACCGTGGCCGCGATCGTGGCCACCCCTGCGGCGGCCTGGGCCGCCCCGACCGTCAGCGGGCCCTCGCAGCCCGTGCAGTACGTGGAGCAGGCCCCGCCGGTGCTGATCGGCGAGGACATCACCGTCACGGGCGGCTCCTCGTTCGGCGACGGGTACATCGACTACCGCGTCACCGGCGGCACCGCCAGTGAGACGCTGTCGCTGGTCACCGCGGCGACCGCTTCGACGGCCAGCGGCGTGACGACGATCGTGGGCTCCACCGTCTATCTCGGCAACGGCACCACCGCCGATGTGATCGGGTCGGTCGACCCCACCCGCGACGGCAGCAATGGCATCCTGCGCGTGAACTTCACGAGCCCCTTCGTCAACCCGAGCTTCGAAGACGGTGACATCGGCGGCTGGACCGCGATGAACCAGCGGATCGATCTGGGCGTCACGAGCATCGCGGGTTTCACCTCCATCGACCGCAGCACCTACACGGGCCTTGCGGGCAACCCCGGCAACGACAACTTCGCGCCCAGCGGCGACACCTACTCCACCACCATCAGCACGCAGGATGCGAGCGACGGCGACTACAGCCTCGAGCTCTACTCCTACATCGACGAGACCGCGCGCGGATACGACGTCGTGCACGGGCCCGCCGTGTACAGCTCGCCGTTCGAGGCGAGCTCCGGGGACAAGATCTCCTTCGACTGGCGCGCGTACTTCGGCGGCGACAACTTCCACGTCTTCGGGTACATCCTCAACACCGTCACCGGCGCCCAGACGACGGTGCTCGACGCGACCGGCGGCAACAACGCCTCGCCCGGCTTCGTGACCAAGGAGACCGTGATCCCGGCCAGCGGTACGTACCGGTTCGTGTTCGTCGGCGGCACCCACGACTTGAGCGGCGGTCAGGTCGCCGGCGCACGGCTGCTGATCGACAACGTGCGCGTGTTCGGCACGAAGGTGACCAACGCGGTCGTCAGCGCGCTGTCCAAGAAGCTCCAGTACGAGAACTCGTCGGACAACCCGCCCGCCACCCGCACGATCACCATCACCGCGGCCGACAACGGCGGCACCACGACGGGTTCGACCACCGCGACGGTCAACATCACCCCCGTCGACGACGCTCCGACCTTCCCGGCGATCCCCGGCATCACGCTCACCAACACCCCCGCCACCGACACGTTCGGCGCCACGACGGGAACGCTGGAGGGAAGCGACCCCGACAGCGAGATCTCGTACGACCTCATCGACGGGCAGTCGACGTCGGTCACCGCCGGGGGGATCCTCTACACCCGTGCCATCGCGGGCGCCTACGGCACCCTGCTCCTGAACCCGTCGACCGGCGCCTACCGCTTCGTCCCCGACGCCACCGCGGTCAACGCGCGACAGACCGGCGACACCGAGACGTTCGAGGTCGAGCTGACCGCCCCGGATGCCGCCCCCGGCAGCACCGCGCCGGCACAGACCCTCCGCCGTTCGCTGGTAGTCACCGTGTCCGTCCCCGCCACCGCGCCGGGCGCTCCCACCGACACCTCCGCCGTGCGCGGTTTCGAACGCGCCACGGTGAGTTGGACGGCCCCCGAATGGACGAGTGGCTCGCCGGTGACCGGCTACCGCATCGAGCAGTCCACCGACGGCGGCGACACCTGGACCACCGCCGTCGCCGACACCGGCTCCACCGACACCACCCACACCGTCACCGGACTGACGAGTGGATCCCCGGTGATCTTCCGCGTCTCTGCGATCAACGCCAACGGAACGGGCGACCCGGGCACCGCCTCGGCTGCCGTGACGCCGTACGCGGCCCCCGGCGCCCCCGGCACCCCGACCGCGGAGCCCGGCAACGGTCAGGCAGATCTGGAATGGACCGCGCCCGACAACGACGGCAGCTCGCCGATCACCGGCTACCGCATCGAGCAGTCCACCGACGGCGGCGACACCTGGACCACGGCCGTCGCCGACACCGGCTCCACCGACACGACCCACACCGTCACCGGGCTCACCAACGGCACCGAGACGACGTTCCGCATCATCGCGCTCAACGCTGCGGGAGCGGGCGACCCGTCCGCCCCGGCGTCGACGACGCCCCGCACGACCCCCGACGCGATCACGGGGCTGGCGGCCGCCGCGGGCAACGAGAAGGTGGAACTCACGTGGACGGCACCCGCCGATGGCGGCGCGCCCATCACGGGATACCGCGTGCAGCAGTCCACCGACGGCGGCCAGACGTGGTCGGACGTCGAGGCGGACACCGGCTCCGACGCGACCGGCTACACCGTCACGGGTCTCACCAACGGTCAGGACGTGGCCTTCCGCGTGCTGCCGCTGAACGCGGCCGGCGCCGGAGAGCCCTCGAACGTCGTCACCGCGACGCCGCGCACGACTCCCGGGCCTGTCACGATCACGACGGTCACCGAGAGCAACCGCACCCTGATCGTCGAGTTCACCGCCCCCGAAGACGACGGCGGCAGCCCCGTCACCGGCTACGAGTACTCGATCGACGGCGGCGAGACCTGGATTCCCGCGGCACAGGGTTCCAGCCCGCTGCGCATCGGCGGACTCGACAACGGCACGGAGTACGAGGTGCAGGTCCGCGCGGTCAACGAAGCCGGCTCGTCGACGGGCAGCGCCACCGTGAGCGCGACCCCGGTGCTGGAGGCGGTCACCGTCCGCGCCGACGGCAGCCCCCTTCCCGGCGCGACCCCCGGCGAAGGCGCCGCGTACGTCGGCGGCGTCGCACAGGAGACCGAGGTCACGCGCGAGGGATCCACCTGGGTCCTCACCGGCCCCGGCTATGTCATCCGCATCGAGAGCCTCGACGCGGACGGCGACGTGCTCGACCTCGAGGACGGCGTCGCGACCGCTCCTCTGGGCGGATCGTTCCGCATCACCGGCAGCGGCTTCCTGCCCGGAAGCCTGGTGGATCTGTGGCTCTTCGACACCGACCAGCTGCTGGGCGGCGTGACGGTCGGCGAGGACGGCACGTTCACCGCCGTCGTGACGCTGCCCGCGGGAACCGAGGTGGGCGGTCACTCGATCCAGATCAACGTCGAGAACGCCGACGGCGACCTCGTCAGCGCCGTCGCCGGTGTGTGGGTGGCGGCCGACCCGGTGGAGCCGACGCCCGAGCCGACGCCCACGCCGGAGCCGCAGCCGAGCCCGTCGCCGACTCCGAGCCCCGCGGGCGAGGACGACGGCGAGGAGGGACTCGCCGCGTCGGGGGGCAACGGAGCGGGACTGATCGGCGGTCTCCTCGCGGGCGTCGCGCTGATCGCGGCCGGCTCGCTCGGCGTCCTGCGCCGCCGTGCCCTGCAGCGGACGGACGACAACGAGGTGCCGATCGCCTGATCGCGCCCGGCCCTCACGAAGCGGCGGTCCGTCTCCACGGGCCGCCGCTTCGTCGTCGAGCGATCCGTCCTCCGCGGCGCTTGCGCGTCCCCCGCGAAGGATCCCGGATATTTACCGGGACATCCGCCCCATCGCGGGGAGCAGACACCCTAGAGTCGGGAATCGATCCCCCGCGCGTGCCCGACGCGCCGTCATCGTGTGAGGAGCACCCGTATGTCCCGAATCGGCATCGTCGCGGAGCAACCGGGAGAGACGCGCGTCGCGGCGACACCGCAGACCGTCTCGAAGATCGCCGCGCTCGGGTACGAGGTCGTCGTGGAAGCCGGAGCGGGAGCCGCGTCGGCCTTCCCCGACTCCGCCTATGCCGCCGCCGGGGCGCTCCCGGTCGATCGGGCGACGGCCTGGGCTGCCGACATCGTGCTGAAGGTCGCCCCGCCCACCGCCGACGAAGTCGCGTTGCTCGCGCCCGGAACGACGCTCGTCGGGCTCCTCGCCCCCGCCTTCAGCCCCGACCTCCTCGCCGCCCTCGCGGCCCGCGGAGTGACGGCCCTCGCGATGGATGCGGTGCCGCGCATCTCACGGGCGCAGTCGATGGACGTGCTCAGCTCGATGGCGAACATCGCGGGCTACCGAGCCGTGGTGGAAGCCGCCCACGAGTTCGGTCGCTTCTTCACCGGGCAGGTGACCGCCGCGGGCAAGGTGCCGCCCGCCAAGGTGCTCGTCGCGGGGGCCGGGGTGGCCGGTCTTGCCGCCATCGGCGCCGCGTCGAGCCTCGGTGCGATCGTCCGCGCCACCGATCCCCGCCCCGAGGTCGCCGACCAGGTGCGCTCGATCGGCGGCGAGTACCTCGAGGTCGTCGTGCCCGACGAGCAGAAGGAGGTCTCTGCCGACGGCTATGCGAAAGCGACGAGCGCCGCGTACGACCGCCGCGCCGCCGAGATCTACTCCGAGCAGGCGGCCGACGTCGACATCGTCATCACCACCGCCCTCATCCCGGGTCGTGCCGCTCCGGTGCTGCTGACGGCCGACGACGTCGCGGCGATGAAGCCCGGCTCGGTGATCGTGGACATGGCAGCCGCACAGGGCGGCAACGTCGCCGGCTCGGTCGCCGGCGAGCGCGTGGTCACCGACAACGGCGTGATCATCCTGGGCTACACCGACCTGCCGGGGCGCCTGCCGCAGCAGGCCTCGCAGCTCTACGGCACGAACCTGCTCAACCTCCTGAAACTCCTGACTCCCGGAAAGGACGGGCAACTCACCCTCGACCTCGACGACGTCGTGCAGCGAGCGGTGACGGTCGTCACCGCGGGTGAGATCACCTGGCCGCCGCCGCCCGTGCAGGTCTCGGCAGCGCCCGCGGCCGCACCCGCGGCGCCCGCGCCGGTCCCCGCACCCACGCGCGGGATCTCGAAGGCGGCAAAGAGCGCCCTGACCGCCGTCGGCATCGCCCTGCTGTTCCTCGTCTGCGCCATCGCCCCGGCGCCGCTGCCGCAGCACTTCCTGGTCTTGACGCTCTCGGTCGTGATCGGCTTCTACGTGATCGGCAAGGTGGCCCACGCCTTGCACACACCGCTCATGAGCGTCACCAATGCCATCAGCGGCATCATCGTCGTCGGTGCGATGGTGCAGATCACCGCCGACGACATCGTCGTGCAGGTCCTGGCGGCCATCGCGGTGCTCGTGGCCTCCATCAACGTGTTCGGCGGCTTCGCCGTGACCCGGCGAATGCTCGCCATGTTCCAGAAGGGTGCCGAGAAGTGATCGGTCTCGACTCCATCGTCACAGCAGGAGCCATCGCGGGAGGCGCCTACATCGTCGCCGCGCTCCTGTTCATCCTGAGCCTGGCCGGACTCTCCCGGCACGACACGTCTCGCCGGGGCGTGACGTACGGCATCGCCGGCATGGCCATCGCCCTCATCGCCACCGTGTGGCTCACCGCGGCAGGCGCCTGGGGCACCACGGCGGGAACGGTCGGCCTGGTGCTGCTGGTGGCGGCCGTTCTCATCGGAGGCTCCGTCGGTCTGTGGCGAGCGCGCGTCGTGGAGATGACCGGCATGCCCGAGCTCATCGCGCTGCTCCATTCGTTCGTCGGCCTCGCCGCCGTACTCGTCGGCTGGAACGGGCACCTGGCCGCGGGCGAGGTACCGGCGCAGCTCGTCGACATCCATCACGCCGAGGTGTTCATCGGCGTCTTCATCGGCGCGGTGACCTTCACCGGGTCCATCGTGGCGTTCCTCAAGCTCTCGGGACGCATGAGCTCCACGCCCCTCATGCTCCCCGGCAAGAACGCGCTGAACATCGGCGCGCTCGTGGCCTTCCTCGTCCTGACCGTCTGGTACGTGATCGTCCCCTCTCTCGGGCTCCTGATCGCCGTGACTCTGCTGGCCCTCGCGCTCGGCTGGCACCTGGTCGCCTCCATCGGCGGCGGCGACATGCCGGTGGTCGTCTCGATGCTCAACAGCTACTCGGGCTGGGCGGCGGCCGCTGCGGGGTTCCTGTTGAACAACGATCTGCTGATCGTCACGGGCGCCCTCGTCGGGTCGTCGGGTGCCTATCTGTCGTACATCATGTGCAAGGCCATGAACCGGTCGTTCCTGTCGGTGATCGCCGGAGGCTTCGGCATCGAGGCGCCGCGCGGGGGTGACGAGGAGCAGGGCGAGCACCGCGAGACGGATGCCGCGTCGGTCGCCGAGCTGCTGACCTCTGCCCGGTCGGTCATCATCACCCCGGGGTACGGCATGGCCGTCGCACAGGCGCAGTATCCGGTCGCAGAGCTCACCGCGGCGTTGCGGTCCCGAGGGGTCGAGGTGCGCTTCGGCATCCATCCGGTCGCGGGGCGCCCAGGTGCGCTTCGGCATCCACCCCGTCGCCGGGCGCCTGCCGGGGCACATGAACGTGCTGCTGGCCGAGGCCAAGGTGCCCTACGACATCGTGCTGGAGCTCGACGAGATCAACGACGACTTCTCCGACACCGACGTCGTGCTCGTGATCGGCGCGAACGACACCGTCAACCCGGCGGCGGCCGAAGACCCCGGATCACCCATCGCGGGCATGCCCGTGCTCCACGTGTGGGAGGCGGCGAACGTGATCGTCTTCAAGCGGTCGATGGCCTCGGGCTACGCCGGCGTGCAGAACCCGCTGTTCTTCCGGGAGAACACGCAGATGCTGTTCGGCGACGCCAAGGACCGCGTCGACGACATCCTCCGCTCCCTCACCGCCTGACGCCTGCCACCGCCGCACCTACAGCGGTGGCGGTGCTGCGGCCCGGGTGCGGGGGCTCCTCCGGCGATGCACAACGGCGGAGATCCACACCGACTCGCCGCGTGCGCCGGTTCCTCCCCGGCGATTCGCCCCTGCCATCCGCCGTTGCGTCCACAGCCGTCGGCGGCCCGAGTGCGGACGAGGGCGGCTCGGGTGCGGACGAGGGCGGCTCGGGTGCGGACGAGGGCGAGCCGGGACCGGACGAGGGCGAGCCGGGAACGGACGAGGTCAGCGCGGGGAGCGGGCGAGGAAGGGACGCGGCCAGGCGCCGAGGGCCAGCACCGCCAAGACTACCTGCACCAGCCCCGCCACGAAGTAGATGCCGTGCAAGGGCGACCACACGAGCAGGATCGCGATCTCCACGAAGATCCAGATCATCATGACGAGGCCCGCCGCCGCATGCAGACCGAGGGCCACTCGGAAGTGCCCATGGTCGGCGACCAGCGCGAGTGCCTGCGCTCCACCCACGACCACGCCGAGGATCACGCCGGGCCAGACGTACGAGTCGAACA